>NZ_JBSFDP010000058.1:0-24442 GCF_053593975.1 Streptomyces sp. NPDC002004 | reverse complement strand
GGCGGCCGGTCCCGGGACCGGCCGCCGCCGACAATCGGCCTGTCATCACGGAGTGTCACTCATGTGGGGCATCCTCCGCCTGTCCGCTCCCCAAAGGGGGCCGGACACAGCAGAGTTGCGCGGGTGCATCGAACGACGACGACAGCGGCGCTCCTGCTCTCCGTGACGGTCTCGGCCCTCTCCGGCTGCGTACGGGTGGAGCGCTCGCCCGCCTACGGACCGCCACCCGCCGCGGCCCGCGCCGAGACTGCGCAGCCGAACGGAAGGTCCGAACCCCAGATCGTGCAGGCCCCGGCGCGCGAGGCGCTCCAGCAGATCCGCCCGTCGCGGCGCCCCGCGCCCCGGCCCGCCACCCCGACCGCCCCGGCGCAGCCGAGCGCTCCCGCCTCCCGGACAGCAGCCCCCCAGGCGTCCCCGGCGCACCGCATGCCGCCGGCCGCCGAACGACCCTCGACAGCGCACCCCGAGCGCCCGTCGATGCCCCGGAGGGCCGACGTCTGCGCGCTGGGCAGGCGGTACGGGGGCTGGCGGCCGGGCAGCCCCGAGTCCGCCATCTGCGAGCACACGTACGGGCGTTGACCGGTCGGCCGCCCGCGCGAACCTCGACGGCACCGGTGCGGCCGGAGGAGCGCTCGTCCCTGTCGGCGACAGGCCCTACGCAGGTGCGGGCAGGGGTGTGCTGATGGCCGACAGCGTGGTGCTCCAGCGCGGGCGGTACGGAACAGCGTCCGCGTGCCGGCCGAGATGAAGGGTGTGGAACCCTTCGGCGGCAAGGTCCGCGACGAGATGGGACAACAGGGTCCGGCCGGGCTCCAGGTGCCGGTGGGCCGGATCCTCGGCCAGGGCGACCGCATGGGCCTCGCGGCCCCGGAAGAGACACAGTTGGGCGGCCACGACGGTGCCGTCGACGGCCACCCCCGCGATGGTGGCCGTGGCGGCCCCGCAGCGCGCCAGTACCGTACGCCACCGCTCGACGTCGGCGGCGCCCGCATGTGCGGGCGACGAGACCCGGTCGGCGCTCAGGCAGGCCAGGACGTCGTAGGCGTCGAGCAGTTCAGCGGTGTGGCGGGTCCTGCGATAGGCGATCTCGTGGTCCGCGGCGAGACGGTCCCGGTCGCGCCGGCGACGCTGCTCGTCCCGCCGCATCGAGCGGGGCAGAGCGGTCGGACCGTTGGGCAGGCGGATCCGGCCGCACCGCGTCGTGCTGTGATGCCAGCCTCTCGACGCGGCGGCCTGCTCCAGACCCCGCCCCAGACCGCTGTTCACAGGCACGTCCGTCATGGCGATGTGTCTGCCGTCCTGCGCGAGCAGGGCGAGATGCGCGGCCAGGGCATGTGCGATGACGGGGTCGTCGGCGTGGGGGCCGACGGGCCGTACGTACTGCGCGTGGGGCGAGGACAGAGCGGAGTACCTCGCTCCGGTCTCTCCGTCCGCACGCGCGAGCGCCATGGCGGCCAGCGTCCGGCCGGTGGGGGCCTGGGCGGCCAGCACGACGGGGGTCGCCGTGACGGGCAGGAGCTCGGCCCAGGCCATCAGCCAGCTCGGCGACTGGTACGGGGTCGCGGCCGTGTCCTTGCGGTACAGCTCCCGCCACCGGGAGTCGAGGAAGTCCACAGCCGCGAGACCGGTGAGGATGTGTACGGCGTGGGTCATGGTCGTCCTCTTTCTGTGACTCCTGCCGGAGCGCCCGCACATCGGGGTCCGGGGCTCAGGCGGTTCGACGGTCGCCGTCCCGGTGGCGCTCGCGGCGCACGGCGCACCACGGCACGGGTGGTGGACCCGCTCCGGCTCGGCTCCGTCGTCGAGCAGCAGAGCGCTGTGCGGCCCACCTCGGCGTGGGTCGGTGCGGTGGCGGCAGAGCGGTGGCGGGAATGGGTGCCTCCGGGACACCGTTGTCCGGTTCGGCAGGGGTGCCCGACGGTCAGCGGCCGGGCGCCGGGCACGGGGTGCCGCGCCCCACCGGGGCCGGGACGGCCACACGGGAGCGAGGGGTGCGGGGCCCGCTGCCGGTCACCTGGGCCGGAGGTGCCTCGGCCGTCTCCGGGCCCGACGGACGGGAGCCGTCGGAGCGGAGGGCACGGATCGCCGCCCCGTGCGTCTGGGGGAGGACCCGCCGGGGACGACGCATACCGATGGGGCCGTCGTCGGCCGCCTGGATGCCGGCAGGGCGCGGCGGCCGTGGCCGGGCGTCCGGTCCTTGAACACGACGGAATCTCCTCCGCGTAGAAGCACGGGGGCACTCGGAGCGCACCGGCCCGGACCCGTCTCGCACCGATCGTCGAGCGGGCCCGGTCCAGTGCGTCGCAGGCGCTCTGCCGTGTGCCTGGAAGCACCCCGGTTCTGAATGTGGTGGTGCGCGACTCGGGTGCGTGGGATGGTCGGGGCAGCCGTTCTCCATCGGCGGGGACGGCTGTTCACTGCGGTACGTGGTGCGGTCGCGGTGCGTGCCGGCGAGGGCCGGGGAGAGCTGCGGAACGGGCGCTGTGCCGCCGGAGCCGGCATACCGTCAGCCCCGTCCGCACAGATCTTCGTGCACCACGATCCCCAGTGTCAACAATTGAGGGCACTCTGCGTCAACCAAGGCCTGTCGCAACCGTTATGACGGAATCTCACCCAGCCCGGCGGCATCGGGCGCCCCTGGCACACGCTGACGCAGGACGAGCGCTTCGAACGCGGGGAGCAGGTCCTTGAGCACCTCCGTCCGCTCTCCGTCGCGGACGCTGCGCAACGCAACGGACTCCGCACCGAGTTCCCGCAGGGCCGACTTCATCCGCAGGAGCGGAAGCTCCACCTCCGCCACCTGCTGGAGGAACTCCACCATCGCCGCCCCCTCGGTACGGGTGCAGAAAGCGTTCGCCCTGCCGAAGAAGAACTCCTCCAGCCGGGCCGCGTGGTCCGCATTGGCGCCGCGCGCACCGTGGAGCAGGTTCGAGATGTGCTGGGAGGAGATACCGGTCGCCCGGGCCAGTTCACGCACTCCGTAGGGCTGCGGCCCCTTGGGGGTCGCCTTCGGCCGCGTGCGCAGCAGCAGGGCGAGCCGCTGCTTGATCAGAGCCGTCCGGAATGCCTTGCGGGCCTCCTCCGGTTCGCCCGGCGCCTCCTGCGGGGGCGCACCGTCCAGCAACTCCCGCACCCGGTCCCGTTCGACACCCGTGCGGTAGGAGATGAGGTCGACGTCCAGGAAGGCGTCACGCGGATGACCCAGGTGACGGGCGTGCTTGTCGACCTCTTCCAGAAGGCGGGTGATCTCGCCTGCGGACGCCGGTCCAGCGGAAGCATCGGTCACTACACGTCTCCAAGGGGCCGCCCACCAGTGGGCAGAGCGTATCCATTCCGGCCTGGCACGACCAGCACTGCCCTCAATCGTTGACAGCACAAGGGATGGACCCGTGCCCGCGCGCCCCCGGCCGGGGCACAGGCCGCCCGGAACGCCTGGCCCCACGCCCGCTTCCCGGGGCGGACCACCGGCCTCCGACGGCCCGTCCGGCCGGACCGGGGCCGTCCCCCGGCGAAAATCCGGGCTGGTAGTGTCCCTCCGCAGGCCAGCCGACACAGCCTGTCACCACAAGGGGGAATGGGGAGCGTGCGACCGACGCGACACACCCGCCGGCACCACCGCCTTGCACCACCCGTGTCCGCCCTCGCCCCGCCGTGGCCCGCCATGGACGGGACGGCTCCGGCCGGGGCCGGGCGGGAGGACTGAGGCCATGGGGACAACCCGCTCCGGCTTATCCCGACTGGCCGCGGGCGCAGCGCGCGTCGCCGGGGCCGGGGCCCGGGCCGGTTCCGTGGCACGGGAGAACCTCGCGTGGTTCCGCGACAGCCGCAGGGCCCGGCACCTCTACCGAGATCTCGGCATGCGAGCGGGCCAGGGCTTCCCCGCACTCGTCGACGCAGTGGCCCGCAGGCGGGGCCGGCTCATCACGGTGCTCCAACTCGCCCTGCCGCCGGATGTGAGCGGCTTCTGCGTCCAGGGGGGAGCGCAGGACCTCATCGTCCTGAACACCCGGGACAGCGAGCGGCAGCGCCTGCACTCCGGTGTCCACGAGCTCTACCACGTACTGTGCGCAGGCCGGGGACACGGTACCGAGGGCCCCGTCACCGCCGGATCGTTCCTCGGCCCCGGCGACTTCGACGACCTCCCCTCGCTGCCCCCGGACGTCGTCGGCAAGGTGCTGTCGCAGCCGGCACAGCTGCGCTCGCATTGCGACGACGACGAGGAGCGCGGAGCCGAGGTGTTCGCCACGGTCGTCCTGCCCCTGCTGGATCTGAACCGGAGCGGCGGCCAGGCCGGTGCCATCAACTCCTCCTTCTTCAACCGCCGGTCGGAGGTCTGAGCCCGATGTGGCACATCCTGCTGTCCGCGGTGAACCTGTTCCTCGCGGCGATCAGCCTGACGCTCGGCATCGTCAAGGCGTCGGCCGCGCGCCGCGAGCCGGGGCCGGCCCTGACGCTGACGGCATCCGTGCTGATGCTCTGCGCGCTGATCTTCATCTTGGCCACACCGGCCGTGTACCGGGCCGTCGGCAGTGTGCTGCACGCCCCGAACCTGCCGGGTCTGCTGATCTCCTGCGCGACCCTGCTCTGCGTGGGGCACGCGCATCTGATGACGCAGCTGTGGCAGCCCGGCCGGGACACCCCGCGGGCGCTGCGGCGCTGGTCCCGGACCTGGGGCCTCCTCTACGTCGCACCGCAGATCGCGATGGTGACGCTGTACGCGCTCGCCGATCTGCCCGGCCGGGCCATGCCCCTGCGTTTCGCGGCGTGCTACGCCCGCGTGCCCGATGTCCTGGCTCTCGAACTCATCTACTTCACGGCCCTCACGACCGGTGTCCTGGCCACCGTCGTGCAGTGCCGAGCCCTCGCGATTCCGGGTCGCCCGGACCTCGCCCAGGCGCTCGGCCGGTGCATCACCTGGTTCTGCGTCGCGCTGAGCCTCGACCTCCTCAACATCGCGCTGACGCTGTCGGCCATGGCAGGGGCCCTGCTGGGCGACCACCGTCTCGACTTCCTCGCGGAGGGCGCGTGGATCGCCACCATCGCCAGCTGTCTGGCCGCCAACTGGGGCCTGGGCGCCCTGGTCCTGGCCTCGCGCAGGGACGAACGCCGCGACTACGAGGCGCTGGAGGAACTGTGGCGCATCGTGGTCAGGCCCACGCCCCAGCTCGTCCTGGCTCCCGGGACGCTGTGGAGCGGCTGGGACACCCGTATCGCCCTGTCACGGCGGCTGATCGAGATCCGCGACGGCGCCCGCCATCTGATCCCCTGGATGAGCGGTGTTCCCGCGGACGCGGTCAGGCAGCTCGCGGACGACGCACGACACGCCCCCGACGACGGCACGGGGCAGTGCCTCATCCCGCCCCTCCCCCCGCAGCGGTGGCAAAACAGCGGCAGGGCACGCCGCCGTCGCCCGGCCCTTCCCGCCTCCACCAGGGCCGTCCTTCGGCGCGCCGCCGCGCCGAAGACGCCCCCGGCAGGTCCTCCGCACCTGCCGCACACCATGATCGACGATCCTGCCGACCTGGTGGCCGCGCAGGCGGCCGCCACCATCCTCCACGCGGCGGCGTGCCGGAACGACGACGCGCCACCACTGCCCGACGACGAACGCATCCCGGCGCTCCCCGGCATCGACGTGCCGTCGGAACACGAGCGCGCCCATCTCGTCCGCGTGGCCGCGCACTTGAAGCACCCGATCGTGCAGCGGGCGCTGACTGCGGCGGCGAAGACGGACTAGGGCTGTCGTCACATTCCCGTCGTCGCCCGAAGCCGCGGGGCAGACGGGAATCTGACGACAGGCCCTGGGGCCGTGCGGCGGCTCCCGCCCGTCCTTGGGGCCTACGGCGGGGAGAGTCGGGCGACCGGCTCCGGGCCGCCGGCTCCGCCACGCCGACAGGCCGTTCCCGCCGTTCCGGGGCGCCCGTGCGAGGCAACCGCCCCTGAGGCCTCCCCAGCGGGGCCATCCCTGGGGCCTCGTGGCGAGGCAGCCGCTCAGGGCTCGCGGCGGGGCCGTCCCTGAGGTCTCCCGGTGAGGCAACCGCCTCAGGCCTCCCGGGATGCCCGTCTCTGAGGACGCCCGGTGGGGCGACCCCTCAAGGCTCCCGGCAGGGCCGTCCCTCAGGTCTCCCGGCGAGGCAGCTCCTCAAGGCTCCCGGGCGGGCCGTCCCTCAGGCCTCGCGGCGGGGCCGTCCCACCGGGCGGTCCCCCGCGGCGCGGCCGGGCGGGGTGTCGGCCGGCCGCAAGGTCAGTTCCAGCCGCGCGATGGCACCGCGGATGCCGTCCGCGTAGCTGTCGTCGCCGAGTGCTCCGGCAGCGGCCCGGGCCCGTCCGAGGTGGACGCGTGCGCTGTCCTCGCGGCCGAGCTTCGCGTAGTCCGCGGCGAGGTTGAGGTGCAGTGAGGGGTAGAGGGCGCGGACGGCGAGGGACGCATGGTGCTCGGCCAGCCGCTCGTCCGTGAGCTCCTCGGCCGCGGCCAGGGCACGCATGTCCCAGTCGAGTTCGTCGACCGGGTCGTCCTGCGCGTCGGCCATGTAGTGGGCCAGCGTGCAGCGGTGGAGCGGGTCGCCGTCCTCGCCGATCTCCGACCACAGTTCCAGGAAGCGGCCACGGGCCTCTTCACGGTCACCGGCGTGGTGGAGCATGACCGCCTGACCGATCCGGGTCATCACGGCGTCCTCCGCCGTCTGCTCCTGCTGTTCCGCCACCGCGACCTCCACGCGTCCGGGCCCGGTCGACCGCTCGGCCACCGGTCGTCGTCACTGGTCACGACGCTATAGGGCGGCACCGACATTGGCGGACAGGCGCGGGCGCGAGGGGGACCGGCTGGGCCAGGCCGGTGACGCGCTCACCGGCCCGGAACACCGGACGTCGCACCGGCACCCGCTCGTGAAGGTTGCTCCCCGCGCCCGAGCGGCGCACCAACGAGCCGAGCCGCCCAGCGAGCCGCCGGAGGCGGTGACGAACCGTCCGGCGGCCGGTGCCCTTCCGGCGGATGGAACCCTGCGTCACGGTGACCCGGGGAGTTTGTGCGCGAGCACGTCCACGTTCCTGATGTCCGGAGGCTCGCTGAACAGCTCTCCACCACGCTCTCCCAGCGCCTTGGCGACGCCCCCGGCGAGGTGGGCCCGGCGGCCGGAGTCGTCAGGGAAGGCGTCGAAAACGCCGAAGGTGGATTCGTCCAGCTGAAGTGCGAACCACGCGACAGTGTCGGGTTCCCCCTGCACGACACCGACGGCACTGCGCAGGAAGTCCGCCACGTCCTGCTCCTTGCCGGGCTTGGCGACGAGCCGGACCCACAACGCGACCTTCACCATGTCCGCCTCCTGTGTGCTGCGAGATACGGCTGCGGCCTCGGGCCTCGTGGGCGTGTACCGGTGTCGGGGCGATTGCACGGACGCGTGGTCACGCCGGTCGTCGCGGTGGCCCGCTCCCACGCTCGAAGACCGTCCAGTCGTCGGCGCCGCGGCAGCGTCGCCGGTTGCGCGAAGCGGAGAACCCGGGGCACGGACGCCGAGGGGCCCGTGGTGCGGTGCCGGGCCGTGACGGCCGAATCACCGTCCGGTCGCACCCACTAGTCCACCGTCCCACTCCCCTCGGGCATGTCAATTCGGCGCCCTGGACGCAGCGGCCCCGACATCCGGCCCGCGCGACAGGCCGCCCGGCGACGGCGAGAGGCCGGGCGCAGCGGCCGTACGGAGGACCGGGCGGGAACCGGAGGGGATCTCGCCGTGCGACGCGACGCCGTGCGGTGCGGCGCCGTCCGACGAGGGACAGGGGGAAGCGGGCCGACGCGCAGCACGCCGGTCGCCCCTGGCCCCTTCAGAGCGTACGTGGCCTCGCGCCGCGGGCGTTCAATCCCACCGGTGCGCCGGCTGAGCCGGGGAGGCGAGGCCCCTGGGCCCTCCCCGCAGTCTCTCCCCCGTCCCGTCTCCCCCAGGCCTCCGTCCCACTCCCCTCACACACTGCCCGGAGACTCTCCCGGCCCCCGCCCGCGGCCGGTCGGCGGCCGGCTCAGCCGATGTTCGGGATGCGCCAGTCGATGGGCTCGTGTCCCTGCTTCTCGATCGCCTCGTTGATCTGGGTGAAGGGGCGCGAGCCGAAGAACTTGCGGGCCGACAGCGGGGACGGGTGGGCGCCCTTCACCACGACGTGCCGCGTCTCGTCGATCAGGGGGAGCTTCTTCTGGGCGTAGTTGCCCCAGAGCACGAAGACGGCCGGGTCGGGCCGCTCGGCGACGGCCCGGATCACCGCGTCCGTGAACTTCTCCCAGCCCTTGCCCTTGTGGGAGTTGGCCTCGCCGCCCCGGACGGTGAGCACCGCGTTGAGCAGCAGCACCCCCTGGCGGGCCCAGGGCATCAGATAGCCGTTGTCCGGGACGGGCAGGCCCAGCTCGTCGTTCATCTCCTTGTAGATGTTGCGCAGCGAGGGCGGGGTCTTCACACCGGGACGCACCGAGAAACACAGCCCGTGCCCCTGGCCCTCGCCGTGGTACGGGTCCTGGCCGAGGACGAGCACCTTCACCCGCTCGTACGGCGTCGCGTCCAGGGCGGCGAAGACCTCGTCGCGCGGAGGGTAGACCGGGCCCTTGGCGCGCTCCTCCTCGACGAACTCGGTGAGCTCCTTGAAGTAGGGCTGCTCCAGCTGCTCGCCGAGAACGCCGCGCCAGGACTCGGGCAGCATCGCGGTGTCGGTC
Organism: Streptomyces sp. NPDC002004; assembly: GCF_053593975.1. Taxonomy (NCBI): domain Bacteria; kingdom Bacillati; phylum Actinomycetota; class Actinomycetes; order Kitasatosporales; family Streptomycetaceae; genus Streptomyces; species Streptomyces sp. NPDC002004. The sequence goes on along the minus strand of NZ_JBSFDP010000058.1, from coordinate 15,753 downwards.
ACGTCAACATCCTCCGGGGTACGGTCATTTCGCGGCCGCCGGCAGGGCGGTCACGTCCACACCCCAGAACCTACCGGCGACCACTGACAGCGTCTCCCGAACCTCCCCGGCCGACGGCCTCCGCGCCGGGGCTACCAGCTCGTCTTCCGGTGCAGCTCCCACATCATCATGATGGTCGACGGGTCGAGGGCGCGCTCGCCGCCGGCGATCTCCTCGCTGGCCGCGACGTACTGCTTGCCCTGCCACAGGGGAAGCAGCCGCGCGTCGTCGACCATGATCTGCTGGGCGCGCTCGAACTGCCCGATCACCGCGGCGCGGTCGCTCTCCCTGCGGGACTGGGGCAGCAGCGTCCCGGTGATCTCCTTGGCCGGGTACGGCGTGCCGAGCGCGTTCTGCTGGCCGACGAAGGGCGCGATGAAGTTCTCGGCGTCGGGGAAGTCCGGGAACCAGCCGCGGCCGAAGACCGGGTACTCGCCCTTGCGGTAGCCCGCTTCGTAGGTCTTCCACGGGCGTCCCTTCACCGTCACGGTGAACAGGCCGGAGGCGTTCAGCTGGCGCTTGATCTCCTCGAACTCCGGTGCGGTCGCCGAGCCGTAGCGGTCGGTGGTGTACCAGAGCGTGAGCGGCACCGGACGGTTGATGCCCGCCTTGCTGAGGATGGAGCGGGCCTTGTCCACGCTGGGCAGCCCGTAGTCGTCGAAGAAGCCGGTGGTGTGGCCGACGAGGCCCTTGGGGACCATCGAGTAGAGAGGCTCGACGGTGTCACGGTAGATCTTGTGCGCGATGGCTCCACGGTCGATGACCTGGGCGACGGCCTTGCGGACGGGGAGCTTGCGCGACCAGGGGTCCTTGGGGTTGAAGACCAGATAGCTGATCTCCGTGCCGGCGCCCTCGACGAGCTGGATGCCCTCCTTGGATGCGTTCTTGCCCTGGAGGTCCACGATGTCCGAGGCGGCGAGACCACGGAAGGTCACGTCGATCTGCTTGGACTTCAGGGCGCCCACCATGGCCGCGGAGTCCTGGAAGTAACGGATCGTGACCGCGTCGTTCTTGCGGTCGGCGAACCCGGTGTAGTGGGGGTTCTTGACGAGCTGGGCCTTCTTGCCCTCTTCGTAGGCCTCCAGGGTGTACGGCCCGGAGCCGGTGACCCGGCCGTCCTTGCGGAGGGCGTCGTCCGGGTAGTCCTTCGGGTCGACGATCGACATCGCGGGCGTGGCCAGCACGAAGGGGAAGGTCGCGTCGGGCTGGTTGAGGTGGAAGACGACCTCTCGGTCGCCCCGGGCCTCGACCCTGGACAGGCTGCCGAGCAGCCCCCGGGGGCCGCCGGGCACGGCGATCTTCACGATACGATCGATGGAGTACTTGACGGCCTTGGCGTCGAGCGGGTCGCCGTTGGAGAACTTCATGCCCGCACGGAGCGTGCAGGAGTAGACGCGGTTGTCGGTGTCGGTGAACTTGCACTTCTCCGCCGCGTCGGGCCCGGGCGTGGTGGCGCCGGACTCGTAGCTCAGCAGGGTCTGGAAGATGTTCCGGTACAGCTCCCAGGAGCCGTCCCAGGAGGCGGCCGGGTCCAGGGTGCTGGGGGCGCTGGTGGTTCCCACGACGATCGGCTTCGTGTTCTCCGAGTCGTCGGAGGACCACAGTCCGCATCCGGCGAGCAGGGATATCGACGCCATCGCCGCGACCTGACGCAGACATCGGATCCGGTTGAACAACGCGCACGCTCCTCGATCGGCCATGCCATGGGGTTGGCAGACAATATCGCAGTGCCCCGCCAGGGCAACTCCATGTCCCGGCGGGGCACTTGATGTTCGGATACGTCGCTTGTGCGGCGTATGTCACCTATGCGAGGTCTGTCGGCCCCCTGGCGGCGGACAGGTCAGGCGACGCCCGCGTTGAGGAAGAGCCCTCCGTCGACGACCAGTGTCTGCCCGGTGACCCAGTCGGACTGGTCCGAGGTGAGGAACGCGGCGGCGCCGCCGATGTCCTCGGGCACCCCGAGGCGGGCCAGCGGGTAGGCCGCCGCGGCCTCGGCCTCACGGCCCTCGTACAGGGCCTGGGCGAACTTGGTCTTGACCACCGCGGGCGCGATCGCGTTCACCCGCACCTTGGGAGCGAACTCGTGCGCCAGCTGGATGGTCAGGTTGACCATGGCGGCCTTGCTCACACCGTACGCGCCGATGAAGGGCGACGGCGCGAGACCGGCGACTGACGCGATGTTGACGATGGCCCCGCCGTTGTCCTTCTGCCACGCGTGCCAGGTGCGCTGGGCGAAGCCGAGTGCCGAGATCACGTTGGTCTCGAAGACCTTGCGCGCCACATTGAGGTCGAGGTCCGCGATCGGCCCGAACACCGGATTCGTACCGGCGTTGTTGATCAGGAAGTCGACGCGGCCGAACGCCTCCATGGTGCGCTCGACGGCGATGGCCTGGTGGGTCTCGTCGTGGGCCTTCCCCGCGACGCCGATGACCCGGTCGGCGCCGAGCTTCTCGACGGCCTCCTTCAGGGCCTCCTCGTTGCGCCCGGTGATGCACACCCTGTCCCCGCGGGCGACGAGCGCCTCCGCGATGCCGTATCCGATGCCCCGGCTCGCGCCCGTGACGAGCGCGACCCTGCCCGAAAGCTCTGCAGTCATGTCCGTACCCTCCGGCGTCAGTTGAGCGGGCCGCCGGCCACGTACATGACCTGGCCGGAGACGAAGCCGGCCGCGTCGCCCGTGAAGAAGGCGATGGCGTTGGCGATGTCCTCGGGCCGGCCGACGCGCTGCACCGGGATCTGGGTGGCCGCGGCGGCCTGGAACTCCTCGAAGCCCATGCCGACCCGGTCGGCGGTGGCCTTCGTCATCTCGGTGACGATGAAGCCCGGAGCGACGGCGTTCGCGGTGACACCGAACTTGCCGAGCTCCTTGGCGAGGGTCTTGGTGAAGCCCTGGAGGCCGGCCTTGGCGGCGGAGTAGTTGACCTGGCCCCGGTTGCCGAGGGCCGAGGAGGAGGACAGGTTCACGATGCGCCCGAAGCCCGCGTCCACCATGTGCTTCTGGCAGGCCTTCGCCATCAGGAAGGCCCCGCGCAGATGGACGTTCATGACCGTGTCCCAGTCGGAGACGCTCATCTTGAACAGCAGGTTGTCGCGGAGGACGCCCGCGTTGTTCACCAGGATCGTCGGGGCCCCGAGCTCCTCGGCGATCCGCGCGACGGCGGCCTCCACCTGGGCCTCGTCGGAGACGTCGCAGCCGACCGCGATGGCCTTGCCGCCCTCGGCGGTGATCTTCTCGACCGTGTCCTTGCAGGCCGCCTCGTCGAGGTCGATCACGGCGACGGCGCGGCCCTCGGCGGCCAGGCGTACGGCGGTCGCGGCACCGATGCCGCGCGCGGCACCGGTCACTACGGCGACGCGCTGCTCAGTGGTGGACATTGCTGGTTCTCCTCGCCCTTGGAGAGCCACTCGGCTCTCGGAAGCCTGTCTCGGCGTGCCCGCGCGCTCCGGGAAGCCGCGCGGTGCGGCTCTCACGGTACGCCCTGGTGGTGAGCGACCGCTTAGTACCTTCAGCAGGACGAGACGCTAGAAGCCCTGGCACCCGGTGTCAACGGCGCATCGCCCGCGTGTGATCCATTACCTGACCAGCAGATCGAGCAGCCGTTCCACCTCGCCCCGGGGATCGGCGGTCAGCCCGGTGTGCACGGGTCCTGGCTGGACGACGGTGGAGCGCGGCGCGATGAGCCAGCGGAAGCGGCGCCCCGCGTCGTCGCCGGCGGCCTGGCCCGCCGCCGCTCCCCCGCTGCACACGCCTTCGACGGCGTGCAGCGCGGCCCGTACGCCGTCCACGTCCGCCTCGGGGTCCAGCGCGGCCAGCCTGGCCTCGTCGAGGTGGGTACGGGCGGCCACGAAGGACCGGGCGCGGCAGTAGACGACGACGCCCGCGTTGAACTGCTCGCCGCGCTCGACACGCGGCACGACGCGCAGCAGCGCGTACTCGAAGACGTCCCGGCTCGGGCCCTCGGCGGTCTCGGTCATACGGCATCGCCTTTCTGGGACGCTGCGGGGCGTGCGGGGGTCAGCCAGCCGCTCGTCCGGGCGGGCCGGGGCGTGGCGGGCGGTCCGAGCGTGATGCGCTCGTGGACGGTCGCGGCGCGCGGCAGGAGCGCGGCGACGTAGGCGCGGCGTACGGCGTCCGGCCCGTCGAAGCCCGCCTCGCCCTCCAGCCATTCGTCGGGCACCAGCGCGGCGGCCTCGGTGAGCAGTTCCTCGGTGACGCGCGGGGCCAGGTCGGCCGCCGCCGCGGTGACGTCCGGGCCGTAGGGGGCCAGGGCGTGGTCGGAGGCGTCGTAGGGCCTCGCGGACGCCGCCTGCGCGGTCGGCCAGTTGTGGTGCCAGATCATGCAGGCGCCGTGGTCGATGAGCCACAGCTCGCGCCGCCACACCAGGAGGTTGGGGTTGCGCCAGGAGCGGTCGACGTTGTTGACGAGCGCGTCGAACCAGACGATCCGTCCGGCCTCCAGCGGATCGACGGCGTAGGCGAGCGGGTCGTAACCGAGGGCACCGGAGAGGAACTCCATCCCGAGATTGAGGCCGCCGCTCGCCTTGAGCAGCCCCTGCACCTCCGGGTCGGGCTCGCCGAGCCCGATCACCGGGTCGAGCCGGACAGCGGCCAGCCGGGGCACGCGCAGTCCGAGCCTGCGGGCGAGTTCACCGCAGATCACCTCGGCGACGAGCGTCTTGCGGCCCTGTCCGGCCGCGGTGAACTTCAGGACGTACGTGCCGTAGGTGCCGTGGTCGTCGGCCTCGACGAGTCCGGGGAGCGATCCGCCCTCCCGCAACGGGGTGACATAGCGGACCGCCGTGACTTCGGTGAGCATTGCCCCAGGTTACTGCCCGGAAACCGCCACCCGATCAGCCCCGCCTCCGCCGAGTCGCGCGCTGCGCCCGGTACCGGATCCGGACCATGGAGCGAAACGTGGGTGAGCCGTTGAACGACTCGGCTCGGGGTTGCGTACCAGGAACCGAAGGCCCAGCCCGGAATGAAGGGAACCGAGCATGACCGCTTCGCAGGAGTCCGTCTCCACACCATGCCGTCGTACCGTCGTCGCCGCAGTCGGTACCGGAGGGCTGGCCGTCGCGCTGACCGCGTGCGGAGGCTCGGACAAGGGCCAGCAGTCGGAGGGCGCGTCGAGCCCGTCGTCGGCCCCGGCCCAGCAGAGTGACCAGGGCGGGAAGCAGAACCCCGCGGGCGGCGCGGTGCTCGCCAAGACCGCCGACATCCCGGTAGGTGGCGGCAAGGTCTTCAAGGACGAGGGCGTGGTCGTCACCCAGCCGACGGCGGGCGAGTTCAAGGCATTCTCGAACATCTGCACCCACCAGGGGTGCTCGGTGAACTCCGTCTCCGACGGCACGATCAACTGCCCGTGCCACGGCAGCAAGTACTCCATCGTGGACGGCAGCGTGAAGCACCCGCCGGCGCCGAAGCCGCTGCCCGCGAAGCAGATCCAGGTCGCGGGCGAAGAGATCAAGCTCGGCTAGCGAGTGGCCTCCACGGGTGTGCGGGGCGGGCGGGTCCAGCAGCTGATGACGTCGTCGGCCGCGGTGATCGTGGCGACCAGGGCGAGCGTGTTGCTGACCATCGCGGGGGTGTAGTCGGAGGGCACTCCCGCGATCGCGTCCGCGGGGACGACGACCGTGTAGCCGTGGTTGACCGCGTCGAAGACGGCGTTCGGGACGGCCACGTTCGCGGAGACTCCGGCGATGATCAGCGTGCGGCAGCCCAGGTTGCGCAGCAGGGGGTCGACGTCGGTGCCGGACAGTGGCGACAGACCGTGCAGACGCCGGACGACGAGGTCCTCGTCGGCGACTTCGATGGGCGGCGCGACCCGTACCGCGCCGGAGCCCGAGAGCTGTTGCACGGGCAGCCGTCCGGCGGCCCGGAACAGCCGGGCGTTGCTGTTGGCGCCGCGCCCGTCGGGGCGGCGCTCGGCCACCGCGTGGATCACCTGGGTGCCGTTGCGGTGGGCGGCGGCGACGAGCCGCGCCACCCGTGCGAGCGCCCCCGATGCGCGCGCCTCGTCGGCCAGCTCGGGCAGGGCGCTGTCCGGCCCGACGACGCCCTGCTGACACTCCACGGTGAGCAGCACGGTGGTGGCGGGATCGACTAGCTCGCGCAGCTCTTCGTACGACGGCATGGCGCCCCCCTGTGCGGCGGTCGGGTGGGGGGAGGTTAGTCGGACCGGGCCGGGGACGGAAGGGACGCGCGAGTGCACGGCGGGCGCGCGGCCAACGTGAAGCCCCCGGTGCGCGGCGCCGCAGCCGTCCATTGCGCGCGGGCCCCTGACGCATCATCCTTTTCTGACATGCCGTCAGAGGAGGGGTTTTCCATGGCCGTCACGCAGCGCAGGGGCCGCAGGATCATGATGACGCCCGACGAACTCGACGAGTTCCTGGCGACGCAGCGCACCTGCCGGGTGGCTACGGTCTCCCCGGACGGCGCACCGCATGCGAGCACGCTGTGGTTCGTCTGGGACGGGACCTCCCTGTGGCTGTACTCGATCACGCGCAGCAGGCGCTGGGCAGATCTGCGACACGATCCCCGGGTGGCGGTCGTGGTGGATGCGGGCGAGGAGTACGGCGAGCTGCGCGGCGTCGAGCTGTCGGGGCGCGTGGAGTTCGTCGGCGAGGCCCCGCGCACCGGGGAGCCCTGCCCCGAACTCCGGGCACCGGAGCGGCTGTTCGCGCGGAAGAACTTCGGCCTGGACGCGATGCCGCACGACGGGCGGCACGCCTGGGCCCGGCTCGTGCCGGAGGCGATCGCGTCCTGGGACTTCAGAAAGCTCGCAACCCTGTAGGCCGCTCGGGCCGGTAGGCCGCCCGACTTCCGTGGGCAAACCCGACCCTGCAGGCCGACCGACTTCCGTGGGCCGCCTCACCCTGTAGGCCGCCTACCGGGCCGCTCGGGCCTGTCGTCGAGCTCCCGTGGACCGGATCGTGCGTGTCCGCGATCCCGTGGGCGGGCTCGGCGCGGCCCGACCGGCGGACCGGCCGACCGCCGTGGCTCGCACGCGTCGGCGAACACGAACAAGCCTCCGGTACGGGATTCCTTCGCTCCGGGTCACCCCAGGGCGGCTCCCGCCTCCCGCAGCGCCTCCACGGCGGCGCGGATCGACGGGCGCCGGTCGGCGTCGGCGCGCCACACGACGTAGACATGGCGCTGCACCCGATGCCGCACCGGTACGCAGCGCACCCCGGCGGGCATCGGGTCGCGCCCGAGGCGCGGCGCCACGCAGACGCCGAGTCCGGCGGCGACCATGGCCAGCTGGGTGTGGTGCTCCTCGGCGCGGTGCCCGATGCGCGGCTCGATGCCCTTGGCGCGGAGGGTGTACATCAGCCACTCGTGACAGAACTCCCCCTCGGCCCAGGTGATCCACTCCTCGTCGGCGAAGTCCTCGAGGTCCACTTCGGGCCGGTCCGCGAGCGGGTGCCCCTCGGGCAGCGCCACATCGGCCGGGTCGTCCAGCAGTGACGCCTTGACCAGTCCGTCGGGCAGCGGAAGCGGCTTGTTGTACCAGTCGAGCACGACGGCCAGGTCCAGATCGCCGCGCACCACGCCGGACACACCGCGCTCCGGCTCCAGCTCGTGCGAGCGGACCCGGAGGCCGGGGTGCCGCTCGCGCAGGGTGGCCAGTGCGGCGGGGAACATCCCGCGCGCGGCGGTCGGGAAGGCACAGATCCGCAGTTCCCCGACGGCCTGGCCCCGCTGCGCCTCCAGGTCGGCCTGGGCCAGCTCCACCTGCGACAGGATGCGCGCGGCGTGGTCGGCGAGCAGTCGCCCCGCGTCCGTGAGCCGCACTCCTCTGCCGTTCTTGGCGAGCAGTTGCTGCCCCACCTCGCGCTCCAGTTTGGACATCTGCTGCGAGACCGCCGACGTCGTGACGTGCAGGCCGGCCGCCGCGCCGCTGACCGAGCCGTGCCGGGCGAGGGCGTCGAGGGTGCGCAGGCGCTCCAGGTTCAACATGTAAGTGATGCTACGCGTTATCGCGCAAGAAATCTCACTTGTGCTACGAGATCGTGGTGCGTCATCGTGTGACCCATGAGCACCGTCGCCGCATCGTCCGGCTCCGCCCCCACACCCTCAGACACCCACTCCGACGCCGGCTCCGACAGCGCCGCGACACCGGCGGGCACCCCGGCCCCGCACGTCGCGCCGGGCGCGCCCGCGGCTCCCGCGGCTCCCGCGGCTCCCGCGGCTCCCGCGGCGACCGCGGCAGCGCGAGTCCCGGCATCCGCCGACGGGACCGCCCCGCGCCGCCGCCTCGACTGGCGGCTGCGGTTCGGCGCCCTCTCCCTCGTCTGGGGCTTCAGCTTCCTGTTCATCAAGGTCGGCACGGAGGGGTTCGCGCCCTTCCAGGTGACGCTGGGCCGGCTGTTCTTCGGCACGGTGGTGCTCGCCCTCGCGATGGCGGTCAAGCGGGAGCGGCTGCCCCGCGGGGCGCGGACCTGGGGGCATCTGGCGGTCGCGGCGTTCCTGCTGAACGCCCTGCCGTTCTCGCTCTTCGCGTATGCCGAGCTGACGATCCCGTCGACGCTCGCGGGGATATGCAACGCGACCTCCCCGCTGTGGGGCATGGCGCTCTCCCTGGTCGCACTCTCGGAGGACCGCCCGACGCGGCGCCGGGTCGCCGGCCTCGGCATCGGCTTCCTCGGGGTGCTGACGGTGCTCGGGGTCTGGCAGGGCTTCAGCGGCCTGGACGTCACCGGCACGGCGATGGCCCTGCTGGCGTCGCTGAGCTATCCGATCGGATGGATCTACGTCCGGCGCACCCTGGCGGGCTCCAGCCACTCGCATCTCTCCCTGACCGGCGCCCAGCTGCTGCTCGCCACCGCGCAACTGGCCGTGGTCACCCCGCTGTTCACGTCGTTCCCGACGCACTTCGCCGTGATGCCGCTCCTGGCGGTCGTCGCCCTGGGCGCTCTCGGTACGGGGATGGCGATGCTGGTCCAGTACGGACTGGTGGCGGAGGTCGGCCCGACGACCGCCCAGATGGTCACCTACTTCATCCCGGTCATCGCGACGGCGGCCGGAGTCGCCGTCCTCGGCGAATCGCTGTCCTGGTCGACCCCCGTGGGCGCGGCCGTCGTCCTCGCGGGCGCCGCCCTGACGCAGTCGCGGGGGCGCCGCGGGGCAGCACGGGCGTAGCACGCGCCGCTCGGGGCTCGGTGCGGCGCGGCGGCGCGGGGCTCGGTGCGGCGCGGCGGCGCGGGGCTCGGTGCGGCGCGGTCACCAGCGGCGCGAGGCTGCATGGCCACGAGGGGCACGTGGCTGCACGAGCATCGGCGGCACGGGTGCGACAGCGCGGCCACGGGCGAGGCCGGGCTGCACGGTCACGGCCGACACGGGCCTGCGGAAGGGCTGCGCGGTCGTGGGCACGCCGGAGGCGCGCCCCGTGCGGCGCGTTCGCGGGGGGCCGCACCAGGCCCGCACGGGAGGGCGCGGCTCGACGCGTCGGCGGGGCCCTGCTCCCCCGCCGGGGCCGGGCCGCCCGCCTCACTCGTACCGTCGGACCGGAGCCGGTCCCGTCGCCGCGGCGATCGCGTCCGCCAGGCCCGCGATGTCCTCGTCCGTGAGACCTGAGACGGTGACACGGATGCCGGGCGGGGAGCCGAGCCGGAAGCGGGCTCCCGGTGCGACGGCCCAGCCGGCGTGGAGCAGCCGGGCGACCGCGCCGGTTTCCTCCGGCACCGGAATCCACACGTTCATGCCACTGCGCCCGTGGGCCTCGATGCCGCGCTCGGCGAGCGCCTCGATCAGCGCCGCGCGGCGTCGGCCGTAGGAGGAGGCGACCCGGCGCGCGTCCACGGCGCCCGCGGTCCACAGATGGACGACGGCGCGCTGCTGAAGCCGGCTGACCCAGCCGGGGCCCAGCCGCTGCCGGCCCTGGACACGGTCGACGGTCACGGGGTCGCCGGTGAGCACGGCCAGCCGCAGGTCAGGGCCGTAGGCCTTGGCCGTGGAGCGGACGAGCGCCCAGCGGTGCGTGACGCCCGCGAGGGTGTGGAGCGGCAGATCGACGATGCCGTGCCCGTGGTCGTCCTCGATCAGCAGCACCTCGGGGTGGTCCGAGAGGACTTGGCGCAGGGCGTGCGCGCGTGCCGCGCCCACGGCGGCACCGGTGGGGTTCTGCGCGCGGCAAGTGACCACGAGGGCGCGGGCTCCGGCCCGCAGCGCCCTCGCCACGTCGTCCGGCAGCGGCCCCTCGCCGTCGACGGGCACGGGGACGGGACGCAGACCGAGCGCCGGGACGAGGTCGAGGAGGCTCCCCCAGCAGGGGTCCTCGACCGCCACCGCGTCACCGGCCCTGAGGTGCGCCGAGAGCACCCGCTCGATCGCGTCGAGCGATCCGGAGGTGACGGCGACCGGCCCTTCCGGGACGCCGTCCGCGTCGAGGCTCGTGCGTGCGTGCCGCGCGAGTTCCGGCTCGACGGCGGCCTCTCCGTAGAGGACGGGCTGCTTGTCGGCCTCCGCCGCCGCCGCCGTGAAGGCGTCGAGGAGCGAGGGCAGGAGCGCCGGATCCGGGTTGCCGGCGGAGACGTTCCGCACCCCCGGGGGCACGTCCGCACGCATCCGCTCACGCGCGGTGGTGGCCGGCTTGGGACGGACCCGGCTGCCGCGCCGGCCGGCCGTCTCGATGACCCCGCGCTCGCGGAGCGTGCGATAGGCGGCGGCGACCGTATTCGGGTTCACACCGAGCCGCTCGGCCAACGCTCTCAAGGGCGGGAGCAGTTGACCCGGCTCGAGGGCACCCGCACCCACGGCCTGTTCGACGCTGGCGGCAATCTCTGCTGCGCGCCGCCCTTTGATCGGATACTCTCCTAGCACAAAACAGATTATGCACTAGTTCAAAATGCCCCGCAAGGAGACGGCCATGTCGGACCTGACCGCCTACGCCCCCACCGACCGCACGGTCCCCACCCGCTCGCGCGAGCGGGCCGCGTATGACCGGGAGCTCGTGCACGCGATACTCGACGAGGCCTACGTCTGCCATCTCGGCTTCGTCCGCGACGGCGCCCCCGTGGTGCTGCCGACGCTGTTCGGCCGGGTGGACGACCGCCTCTACGTGCACGGCTCGACGGGTTCGCGGCCGCTGCGGATGGCGGGCCAGGCGGACCCCGGCCTCCCGGTGTGTCTGACGGTCACTCATGTCGACGGTCTGGTCCTCGCCAGGTCCGCCTTCCACCACTCGATCAACTACCGGTCCGTCGTCGTCCACGGTGTCGCGCACCAGGTCACCGATCCGGAGGAGAAGCGGATCGCCCTGGACGCGCTGGTGGACCACGTCGTGCCCGGCCGTGCCGCCGACTCGCGCCCCGGCAACGCGAAGGAGCTCGCCGCGACCTCCGTGCTCCGCCTCGACCTCCACGAGGTCTCCGCGAAGCTCCGCACGGGCGGCCCGAACGACGAGCCCGAGGACATGTCACTCCCCCACTGGTCCGGTGTCGTTCCGCTGCGCAAGGGTTACGCCGCCCCGGTCCCGTCGGACGACCTGGCGGACGGCATCGCGGTTCCTGGCTACATCACCGCCCTCTGATGCTGATCCACCCCTGGGACGCGGCCCGCGACGAGTCCGAATGGCAGGAGTGGCTCGCCGTGCACGACTTCGGCCAGCTCGCCGTGAACGGGCTGCCGGGCGAGCCGCCGTACGTCCAGCCCCTGCACTTCGCCTACGACCCGGAGCGTGGCCCCCGGGGCGAGGCGATCACCCATCTCGCGCGGCCCAACCCGCTGTGGCGGGCGCTCGAGGCCGACCCGGAGGTCGTCCTGAGCGTGGTCGACGACTACGTCTTCGTACCGGGCCCGTGGCAGGCCCTGGAGGGCGCACCGCCGGAGCACGGCACCCCGACGAGCCTCTACGCCGCCGTGCAGCTGCGGTGCACCGCCCATGTCGTGGACGACCCGGCCGAGAAGGCGGAGCTGCTGAACCGGCAGGTCGGCCACTTCCAGCCCGAGGGGGGTTCCGCGCCGGCCGCGGTGGGCGAGGAGCCGTACGGACGGCTGCTGCCCGGCATCCGCATCCTGCGCCTGGAAGTGACCGACGTACGCGCCAAGTTCAAGTACGCCGGGAAGAAGCCGGAAGCTGTACAGGACCGGATCGCCGCGCGGCTGGCCGCCCGCGGCGGGCCCCGCGACGCCGCGGCGCGGGCACACCAGCTGCGCAGGCGGCAGGGCTGATCCCTGGCCCGTCGCGCCGACCGGGCGCGACGGGCCGGGGGACGTCTCCTGGTCGGCCCGGGGGCCGGGGACGCCGGTACGCTTCCGCCACCTGGCGGTACCCACGTGCGTGTCACCGGACCGCTGCCCGGCACCACCCGCCGGACACCACCGGACCGCCGGCCGTTACCACCACCGGTCCGGCGCGGCGCCACCGGTCCCCGTCACCCCACGGACATCGCCGGGCGGCTCTCCGCGGCTCCCCGTGCCTCCGCGACGGCGAGCCCCGCGACGGCGACCAGCATCAGCAGCGTGCCCACCACCGTCGGTGCCGTCAGATGCTCTCCGAGCAGTGCGACGGCGATGACGGCGGCGCTGACCGGTTCCAGGAGCATGATCACGGAAACGGTGGCGGACCGGACGACGGCGGCGCCCGCGAAGTAGAGCGCATAGGCCAACGCCGTGGGCACCGCCGCGATGTACACCATCAGAGCGACGGCGCGGCCGAGTTCCACCGTGTGCGGCACCAGCCCGTCGGCGAGGCCGAAGGGCAGCAGGCAGGCAGCCGTGACGGCGAACGCCCACACCGTCGTGGCCGACGCGTCGACGGCTCCCGCGTCGCGCCCCCACCACCGCGTGAACAGGGTCATCACGGCGTATCCCGCGGCGGAGAGCACCGCGAGGGCGATCCCCCAGGGACGTACGGTCGCGGCGCCGCCGCCCAGCACGAGGACGGCGAGTCCGGCGAGCGCCCCGGCGACGGCGGACACCCCGGCGCGGCCGAGCCGTTCACCCATGGTGACCCGGGCGCCCAGTGCGATCAGCACCGGCCCGGCGCCCAGCGTGACCACCGTGGCGACCGCGAGTCCGGTCGCCTGGACGGCGGCGAAGTAGGCGGTCTGGAAGACGGCGAGCGCGATCCCGGTCACGGCGATCCGCACCGCCTTGCGGCGCACGGGCTCGGGCGACCGCACAAGGCCCGCGGACCCGGTCGCCCCGGCCCTGCGCCCGCGCACCGCCCGCACGGCGAGCAGCAGAACGAGCCCGCCCACACAGCGCCAGAAGGACAGGGCGACGGGTCCCATGTCGCTCGTGCGGTACAGCAGTGAGGCGGCGGCGCCCGCGGTGCCCCATGCGACGCCGGCGACGATCAGATAGAGGAGGCCACGCCCCACGGGCAGGCCGGTTACAGGATTCGACACGTTCGTTTCTCCGCAGATGCGCAGAGGTCCGGAGAGCCGAAGGTTCCGGGGAGTCCGGGGATCCGCCGGGCCGGAGGCTCTGGGCGGAGTCGTCGGTCCCGGAGGTCGCGGCGTTTCGGTGACCTCTGCCGAAGTTCAGGGACTTCTTCTGCGGGCAGCACCCTCGCGCCCGGTGACGGTGGCGGCGCCTCGCGCCGCCGGGCCGACCGGGCCCGGTGTCCGGGGGGCCCGCCTCAGGCGGCCGGAGGCGGGAGGACGAGTGCGGTGGAGTGCATGAACGTCACCCTATGCGGCGCTTCCGCGGGGCGACAACTCGGATTCGGGGTCGCCGAGCTCCGGCAGACCTGCGGCGATCGGCTCCGTGGACGGCTTCACCGGTGTGGAGGACTGGGCGACCAGGGCGCCGAGCAGCACCACGGCGCCACCGGCGATCTGCGGCGCCGACAGGTGCTCGCCGAGCAGGAACCAGGCCAGCACGGTCGCGATGACCGCCTCGAGGCAGGCGACGACGCCCGCCACCTGCGGGGAGAGCCGCCGTACGGACAGCACCCCGGTGACGTAGGCGACGACCGTGGCGATCAGCACGATCCAGGCGAGCAGCCAGAAGGCGGCGACCGGTGTGCCGTTCAGGTCGGCGGTGCCGCCGAGCACGGACCAGCGCATGGTCCAGGGGCGGGCGACGGCCGTGAGGACGGCCGCGCCGACGAGCAGCCCGTAGGCGATGACGCCGAGCGGGTCGGGCGCCTCGTCGCCCGCGTCGCTGCCCTGGTCGGACAGGACGAAGTAGCCGACCTGGCAGCAGGCGGCACCGAGCGCGAGCACCAGCCCGAGCGCGTCGAAGCCGAGCCCGCTCCACACCTCGACGACACAGGCGAGCCCGCCGACGGCGAGCACCGCGCCGAAGGCCGCGGCGCGGGTCACCGGCCGGCGCTGCACGAAGCGCACCCAGCCGAGGACGAGTGCCGGGGCGAGGTACTCGACGAGCAGCGCGACACCGACGGGGATCCGGGAGAGCGCGGCGAAGTAGCAGGCCTGGACGCCGGCGACGGCCAGCAGGCCGAACCCGGCGAGCAGCGCGGGGCGCCGGACGACCAGGGCGCGATGGCGCCATGCGAGCGGCAGCATGACGAGGGCGGCGCCCGCGACCCGGAGCCACACCACGTGGAGCGGGTCGAGACCCGCCTCGATCAGCGGCTTGGCCGCGACCCCCGAGCCGCCGAAGGCGCACGCCGACACCAGGGCGAGCCCGGGACCGACGGCTCCTGCGTGGTGTCGCTGACTGCCCTGAGACATATGCACCGGCACATGATGGCAGGCGCGGTCAGTAGCGTCATCCTCGGTGACCCCTGTCTCAGGGGATGGACGGCCGCGCCCCCCGACGGTCCCGTCCACGGCTCCGCCCTGCAGGCATCGGACCAGAACAACCGAGACGGCACTCCAGCGCGCCCGGCCGCGCGACTGGGTTCGCGGAGACGGAAGCCCGAACGACTGGGTTCGTCGAGAAACCGACTCGACTGAGTGGGACGGGGCAGCGGGTTCGCGGGTGGGGGCTTGCCAGCGAAAGTGTTCCGATATATCGTTGAAGCATCGCGACCGATCAACGATGTAAGGAGTGATTGCGATGCGTTCCCATGGCTTCGAGCATGGACACGAGCACGGACACCGCGGGCCCGGCCATCACGGTCGGGGTGGTTTCGAGGGGCGGCGTGCCGCCTTCGGCCCCTTCGGGCCCGGCTTCGGCCCGGGAGGGCCGTGGGGTGGGCGCGGCGGCCGGGGCGGACCGCGGGGCAGGGCGCGGCGCGGCGACGTACGCGCGTCGATCCTGGCTCTGCTCAAGGACCGCCCGATGCACGGCTACGAGATGATCCAGGAGATCGCCGAGCGCAGCGGCGGGGCGTGGAAGCCCAGCCCGGGTTCGGTCTACCCCACCCTCCAACTGCTGGAGGACGAGGGCCTGATCGCCAGTGCGACCGAGGGCGGCAAGAAGCTGTTCTCGCTCACCGAGGCGGGACGCGCAGCGGCCGACGAGGGGCCCGACGCCCCTTGGGAGGAAGCGGGGCGCGGGGTCGACTGGGACACGCTGAACGAGATCCGGCAGGCCGGCTTCGGCCTCATGGAGGCGTTCGGCCAGGTCTGGAAGACCGGCAGCAAGGAGCAGCGCGAGAAGGCGCTCTCCGTCATCAACGAGGCCCGCAAGAAGCTGTACCTGATCCTCGCCGACGAGCACTAGTCGCGTACCCGGTGTGCGCCGGACGGGCACGGGGTGAGCGCCGAATGAGCGCCGGACCAGTGCGAAGGCGGCATCGGAGCGGCTCGTGAGCACGGCATGGCGGCGCCCCGTGGACCCAGGTCCACGGGGCG
>NZ_JBSFDP010000057.1:0-26413 GCF_053593975.1 Streptomyces sp. NPDC002004 | reverse complement strand
GGCCCGGCCACCGGGCGACCGGGCCACCGGGCGTGGGTAGATGCCGCTCCAAGGGCACGTCAGCGCACGGTACTTGGCCGAATCCCCGGCAAGGAGCCGCTCAGGCCGCGGGTTTCCGGCGTGCCCCGGTCGCGAAGGCGAGGATGTCGGGCGCTGCCTCGCGCAGGCTGCTGAAGTGGCGGTGCACACCGTCCACCGCGACCGGGCCGTTGACGCCCCACACCGTCATGCCGGCCCGCAGCCCGGACTCGACTCCGGACGGTGCGTCCTCGATGACAAGGCAGTCCTCCGGCCGGCCCCCCAGCCGCTCCGCGGCCAGCAAGTACGGTATCGGTGACGGCTTGCCCTCCTCGACGGCGGCGGCATCCACGAGCACGTCGGGAAGCGGAAGCCCCGTACGAGCGAACCGGCCGCGCACCCGGTGCTCGTAGTTCGAGGTCACCAGCGCCCAGCAGTCGGCGGGCAGAGCCGACAACAGCTCCGCCGCACCGTCGAAGGCGGCATAGACGCCGGACCGGACGTCCTCGTCCTCCAGTTCGTGCAAGGCGGCCAGGCAGTCCCGCGGATCCCGGTCGGGGACGACGGCCGCGAACGTCTCCATCGGACGCGTCCGCAGCGCCACCCGGTAGACCTCGTCGGCGTCGAGTCCGTATCGGCCGGCCCAGGTGCTCCACACCCGGTGCTGGTTGTCCACTGCGTCGATCAATGTGCCGTCGACATCGAACAGGACGTACTTCCCGACTCCGGGCCGGGCGAGCTCGCTGGTCATGCCTTGATCATGCCATCAGCCCATTCGACCGAAGTGGCGGGAACGGGCCTGGGGAGAGCCGCGGCTGCGGCCCGCCGGGCGACGGTGGGGCCCCTCCGGACCGCGCCACTCAAGCCGCGTCGGCCCGTTGCGCGCCATCTCCGGCCGGGCGCCGGTCGGCAGGCCGTTCAACCGTTCCGTGAACCAGACGCAGATGGCGAACCCGGGCATGTCGTGCCGTCGGCCGCTCGCTGAACATCCGGTCCTCGAAGTGGTCCATCCCCAGCAGGAGCAGGCCGAGAACGGGAAGCTGGAGAAGTGCGACGGCGATCACCATGAGGATCCTCCCCGAACGACGACATCATCCGGGTGCCCCTCGTTCCGCAGGTCATGGCCCCCAGGGGTGTGAAGGTCCGGTGACCGCAGCGCGCCGAGCAGGGGAGGCCCCCCGCCCGTCGGCCACTGGCGACGCTCGGGCCGAGCGCGGTCGATGCCGTGGCCGGGAACGCGGCCTGACAAAGTCTTCATTTAATGAGCAACAACGGACTTACTTATATGGGTTCGATATGCCTGATATACGGTCGACTTTCCAGTGCCCCGTGCCGGGGACGAACGAGTGGGAGCGGCTGTGAACGATCTGCTGTCGGGCAGGCCCGATTCCGAAGCGGCAGCTGTCGGGCTGGGACGGCTGGAGCAGTCGTTGGCGGTCGCTGCCGACCTGCCGGGCATGGCTGAGTCACTCGTGCAGACCTGCGCGTGGATGGGGCTCGTGGGCTGGGCGCTCATTCTCTACCTGCACGACGGCACTCATCTGGTTCCCTGCTCCGCTGCCGGACTCGGCCGACGGTGGCAGCCACCGCTGCGACCGCTGGCCACCACCGAGGTCTGGCCGGTGGCCCGGGCGGCTCTGGGGCAGGAGTGCATCGGCTGCGACGGCACAGGCCCGTATCCACTGCAGTCGAAGGCGGGATCCGCGGCTTGGATGGCCCTGCCCCTCGCCGAGGGGAAGGGCGTCGCCGTCGCACTGCGCCCGGGAGTTCGCCCATTCAGTGAGGTGGAGCAGAGCTTTCTGCGCCAGGCAGCGGGACTGATCGGTCGCTACCTTCCCCGCACGACCGCCCTGGCCCTCAACGACACGCAGCGGCCCCGCATGAAGGAGCAGAAGCGCGGCACGTTCGCGCTCGACCTGGCAACCGGCATGATCCAGTGCGATGAGGTCTTCGCCCAGCTGCACACCCTGCCCGGCGCCGGCTGCCACCCCCTGGGCGATGTACTGCGACTGCTGCCCGCCCAGGATCTCTCGGACATCGAGGTGATGCTCGGACAACTGCGCACTCAGCACGGCAGTTACGAAGTCTCCTACCGCCTCGTCCCGGCCACCGGCGGGCTGCGCCATCTACAGGCCCGCTGCCTCACCAGCGGCGACCCCGCCACCGCCCCCTCCGTGCTGGTGGGTCACGTCAGTGACATCACCACGGAAACGGTGCGGGCGGATGAGCGTGAAACGCTGCTGCGTGAGCAGTTGCGGCGTGCCGACCGCATGATCTCGCTCGCGGCCAGCGCCGCCTGCGCCACCGGCACCAGGGAACTCGCGACGGCCGCCTGCGAGGCACTGGCCGCCCTGGGCGCGGACGCGCTCGTCATCGCCGAAACCCACCAGAAGCACACCCGCGTCCTGACCACGGTCGGATACGACGACGAACACCTGGCCGCCGTGGACAACGCTCCACTCGAGGTTCGCGCCCCCCTCACCGACGCCCTGCGTGAGCAACGGACGACTTTCACGCCCTCACACCGCGACCTGGTGGCCGCCTACCCTCATTACGCGGCGACCCTGCCCCGCCTCAAACGCCATGCCTGGGCCGCTCTTCCCCTCCCGCTGGCCGACACGAAGACGCCGGCCGCCTGCATGTTCTCCTTCAACCGTCCCCACGCGTTCCACGCCTCCGACCAGGCCTTCCTCATCGCCGCCGCGGCCCTCCTCGGACGAGCACTGGACCGCTGCCGCGACTACGACACCGAACACGACAGGGCCGTGCGTCTCCAGCGCGGGCTGCTGCCCTCCCATCTGGCCCAGCACCCCCGCCTGAACCTCGCCGCCTCCTACCACCCTGCCGCCCCCGGAGCCCACGCCGGGGGCGACTGGTACGACGCGTTCCCCCTGCCGGACGGACGTATCGCCCTGACCATCGGCGACGTCGAGGGCCACAACACCAAGGCCGCCGCCCTCATGGGCAGGCTGCGCACCGCCCTCCGTGCCTACGCAGCCCTCACCCCGGATCCCGCCACCATCCTCGAGCACACCAACAACCTCCTCTGTGCCGAGAACGACATCACCCCCCATCACGCCCTCCTCGCCACCTGCTGCTTCATCGCCCTCGACCCGGACACAGGCCGCCTGGACTGCGCCACCGCGGCCCACCCGGCCCCTCTGATCCACACCCCCGACGCCGTCCCGGCCCCCGAATTCGCTCCCGGACTTCCCCTCGGTGTCCAGTCCGGCGCCGCCTACCCCACCACCCGCCTCGTCCTCCCGACGGACAGCCGCGTCCTCCTGTACACCGACGGACTCACCGACACCGCCGACATCGACCCGGACCACGCCCTCGACCGGCTCCGGAACGCTCTGCGCACCAACTCGGATCACGCGGCCGCACTCGCGCTCCACCGGATCACCACCGCCTGCGTCGCCCCCGCAGGCCCCCAGGACGACTCCGCACTCCTCCTCGCCCACCTCGCACCCCCGGCAGGTGGGCGGCCGTCCGTACCAACCTCGCAGTAGACAGCCGCGTACGGTGTCATTCCCCAGTGGCCCGGCGGGAGTCCGGGCGACGTGTGGCCGGGTCGGCGGCCCGGTGCGACCAGCCGGCCGGCCGCCGTGGGGTACTCAACGCACGGGGAAGCCGAAGGAGTATCCCTGCTGCTTCAGCCAGGGCAGGATCTCGCGCAGGGCGGCGACGGTCTGGGACCGGTCGCCGCCGGCGTCATGGAAGAGGACCGTCGGCCCGTTGGATATCTCGCTCTTGACGGTGGCGATCACGGCGTTGGTGCCGGGGTGTTCGAAGTCCTTGGAGTCGACGTTCCAACCGAGCGGCCGCATGCCGTGGGATGCGGCGAGCTGGCGGCTGTAGGGGGTGAAGGCGCCGCCGGGGGCGCGGTAGTACAGCGGGTGGACGCCTCCGGATGCCTGGGTGATCATGCGCTCGGCGTCGAGGATCTGCTGGGACTGGTAGGCCTGGGACTTGGTGTCCATGGTGGTGTCGTGCGAGACCGTGTGGTCGCACAGCCGGTGCCCCGCCGCCACCACCGCCTTGACCAGGTCCGGATGGGCCTGGGCCTGTGTGCCCACCATGCAGAAGGTGGCCTTCACGCCGTTCTCCCGCAGGACCTGAAGCACCTGCGGTGTCCAGGTCGGGTCCGGTCCGTCGTCGATGGTGATGTTGACCCCCTTGGCGCCGCGGTCCGAGGCGTGGGCGATGTCCATCGACACCCGGGCTCCTCGGCCGTGGGACCGCGCGCCCGGCGCGGAGTGCTGGGCCGAGGCGCCCGCCTGCGAGTGCTCCGTCTCGACGCCGTTGGCCTGCGCGGTCCATATCGAGGTGGCGGCGGCCACCGCTGTCACTCCGAGCGCCGCCGCGAGCATCCGGCCGTGCCATCCTCGTCCGCCATGCCTGGCCATGTCCGCCTCGTTCCCTTGCCGTCTGTGGGCCTTTCGTGCACCCGTCAGGACGGCTGAACGCGGCCCCGGGATCCGTCTGTTACCGATCACGGACAATTCCGCGAGGATTCGGCGACAGACCGGCGGCGGGGCGACGTCATGGAGGGCCGGCGGAATGCGCGGGTCCGGCTCGTCCGGGGCGAATCCGGGCCGTGTTCGGGCGCGTTCCGCCCTGCGTCGCGCGCCGACGTGCCGCCGCACTGTGCAGTCGGCCCGGCGGCACAGCAGGCGGGGCTCCTGTGCCGGCCGGGGAGTTCGGCCGAGCGCGCGCCGGACGTCGCTCGGCCTGCGCCCGGCCGGGACCCGGGCGGCGCGTGTGACGTGCCGGGCGGCTCTTCTACTGATCGGTGCGGGCCGGCACGAGACCGTCCGAGACCAGTCCGGTCAGGACCGCTTCGCCCAGGGCGTGGACGGCGGACTGCGGCCGCACCATGACCGTGAACTCCTTGATCCGGCCGTCGTCGTCGAAGTGCAGCAGGTCGATGCCGTGAATCTGCTTGCCGCCCACGGTGGCGCGGAAGAGCAGGACGGCCGAGGGGGAGACCGTGCCGTCGGCGCTGGTTTCCGCGGTGCCCGTGTAGTCGCCGACGTAGCGGAAGTCCTCGAAGGTGCGCAGGAGAACCCCGAAGAGGCCGAGCACCATCGGCTTGCCCTCGAACGGCGTGAACTTCACGGGGCTGTAGAGGCGGATGTCCTCGGTGAACAGGTCGTCCAGGGCCGTGAGGTCACGGCTGTCGACGGCGGCGCGGAAGCGGTCTGCGGTGGTCATGGCTCGCCCCTCTGCATACTCATGAATGTTACTAGTCATATTCATGAGTATCATGGGGGATGCGTACGGCGACAGGGGCATGGAGGAGGCGATCCGATGGCGCTGCGGCACGCCGTGCTGGCGGCACTGCTCGACGGAGAACTGAGCGGCTACCAGCTGGCCAAGGCGTTCGACCTCGGTGTGGCGAACTTCTGGTACGCCCAGCCGCAGCAGCTCTACGCCGAGCTGACCCGCCTGGAGAAGGCCGGGCTCATCGCGGGCCGCGAGGTGGTTCAGGAAACCCGGCCGAACAAGCGCCTGTTCCACGTGACCGACGCCGGTCTGGCTGAGCTCGAACACTTCACGGCCGCCTCCGTGAAGCCGTCGTTCATCCGCGACGACCTCCTCGTCAAGGCCCAGGCCGCCGACCACGTCGATACCCACACCCTGATCGCGCAGCTCGCCGAGCGCGCAGCCTTCGCCCAGGCCAAGACAGACCTGTTCGGCAAGCTGCTGCGTACGTGGCGCGGCGACCTCAGCGAGGACGAGTTCCTGCGCACGGGCGACCGCATCGGTCCGTACCTGACGTGCATGCGCGGCCTGGCGTTCGAACAGGGCAACCGTGAGTGGTGCGAGCGCACGATCGCTGTCCTGCGGGCGAGGCAGCAGGTGAACGCCCAGCACTGAAGGCTCCCCTCCAGGCATGATGCGACGGCCGCGGAGCCGGGCGGCCTCGGCCGGGCCCGCTCATGGGCTCCGCACATCACGGATACGGGATGGAGTACGCGTGAAGGCGGTCAGAGGCTGTCGGACGGGCATGATAGGAAGATCGTCGAGCATGGGGGGCACGGCTGCGGTACGGGGCCGGCTCCTGTGAAGAGCGATACGGGGAAAGAGCGCAACGTGAATCTGAGGAATCCCATCGTCCGTGTGAGCGCCACGGTCGTGACGACCCTGGGCCTCGCCCTCACCGCCGGCGTCGGCACGGCCAGCGCCGCGGCCAAGCCCAACACGGTCGACTACTTCTACTCGGGCGGCACGAAGAGGGCCATGGTCGTCTTCGAGCCGCGCGACTCCGCGAGGGACGACGAGCGCGTCGACATCCAGGACCTGAGCAGGGACGGCCACTACATCTGGACCGAGGTCTACGACGTCACGGCGCAGAAGATGAAGGGCCACTGCCAGACCAGCTCCTTCACGTCCTGCCCGTTCGCCATTCCGGAGGGCCACCAGGTCCGGATCAACGTGTACCGGAAGAACGCGCACGACGTCGACTTCATGGACGAGGTCCAGACGAGGAGCGGAAAGCTGCCGACGGCGTAGCTCCGCGGCGCCCGCCCTGTGCGGGCAACAAGAAACCCCCAGGTCTGTGACCTGGGGGTTTCGCATGGTCTACTTCGGTGCGACGAGCATGCGTTCGGCCCCGAAGGCGGTGCCGGTGTGCGCGTACATACCGGTCTCCCCGTCGGACCAGCGGACGACGAGGTCGTCGGGTCGGCCGTTGGAGTCGTAGCTGCCCGCCGTCATCACAGCGTCGTGGGCCCAGACGCTCTGCGATGCGGCCATCCGGATCTCCTTGCCCAGGCCGTTGGGCCCGGTCTCCTGGAACTGGGAGACCCTTCCGTCCGACCAGCGCACCAGGGTGTCCCAGTTGGCGCCCCCGGTGAAGTCGCCCGCGGTGACGAGGGTGGCCTGCTTCCAGGTGCCGTTCGGCTTCAGCAGCCGGTGCTCGGTGCCGAAGCCCTCGTCACCGACCGCCGTGTAGTCGGTGACCTCCCCGTCGCTCCAGCGGACCAGCAGGTCGCTGACGTTCTTCGCGGTGCCGAAGCTGCCCCCGGCTATCTGGACGGCGTGGCTCCAGACGGAGCCGGCGTCGGCCAGCTTGATCCCGCCTCCCACGCCCTTGGTGCCGACGTCCGGGAGAATTCTCACCTCTCCGCTGTTCCACACGGCCAGCAGGTCCGAACCGCTGCCGCCTGAGAAGTCGCCGCCGGTGAGGGTCTTCACGTCCTTCCAGGTGGCGTTGGGTGCGGCCAGGCGGCGCTCGCCGACGAAGCCGCCGTTGCCGTCCCCCGAGTAGAGGGTGACCTCGCCGTCGGTCCAGACCACGATCAGGTCGCCCTTGGTGTCCCCGGTGTACTCGCCCGACGCCATCAGTCTGGCGTGGGTCCATGTGTCACCGCTGCCCATGGAGTACGGCAGCGGCGGCTGCTGGTAGGAACTCCCGTGCGAGACGTGCTGGTTGTTCTTCGCCTCGTCGTACAGGCGGAAGAACCAGTCGCCGTGCATGGGGCTGTAGGTGAGCCAGTCGACGTTGGCGTCGTTGCCACCGCCGTTGTAGCCCCCGACGTTGCCGATGATCTCTCCGGTTCCGGCGTCCCAGTCGACCTTCGAGAACCAGGGACCGCCGGAGACACCGCCCCACATACCGCGGCACTTGGCCTGGATCTGGTAGAAGCCGGGGAGCGCCTCCGTCTGTGTCGGACAGCGCACGGCGTGGTCCTCGGGGTTGTGGCTCCTGTTCGGATAGCCCACCATCGTGACCTTGTTGAGGTACGCCGGGGTGCGGAGCAGTTTGTTCGCTCCCACCACGTCCTGCGCCTGCTTGCCGCTCTGCGACGGAGTGAGCCGGCCGAACGCGAAGTCCAGGTCCGAGACCGGCTTCTTGGAGTTGTGGACGTACCGGTTGTCGACGAACCAGTCGGAGATCCGGTAGAAGCCGTAGGTCTGTTTGTCCAGCGAGTACTCGGTCCGGTACCACGGCACGAACACCGCCTTGCCGCCGGAGCAGTGTCCGGCGGTCAGGACCAGATTGTGGCCCGGGCTCTCCACGACACTGGCGGAGCACTTGTGCGCGTGCATCTCGCCGGTGGTGGGGTCCACCGCGTAGGTGAAGATGGTCCCGACGGACTTCAGCCCGAGGAAGTGCTCCGCGGTCGGCATGCCGGCCGCCGCCGACGGGGCGCCCGGTGCAGCCTGCTGAGGCGTGCCCCCGGCATGCGAGCCCGGCACCTCCCGCGGCGGGGCCGGGTCGGTCGCCGCGGCCATGCGTTCCGGTGTCCAGAAGCGGATGGCGTCCGCGTCCGACCATGCTCCGCCCTGCGCCTTCGTCCGGGGACCCCGGCCGGATCTTCCCGGGACGGAGGGTTTCGGCTTGTCGGCCCGCCGCGGAGACGTGGTCGAAGCCGGGGCGGACGATCCGGAACCGGACGACGCACCGGCGGACGGCTCGGCGGACGGACTGTGGGACGGTGTGCCGGACGGCACCGTCAGGGCCGGCCGCCGGGGCGGTGGTGTGGATCCGTGGGCCTGGGCCGGGCCTCCTCCTGCGACTAACAGGGCGGTTCCGGCTGTCGAAACCACAAGGCGTGACATTCGTCTGTGTGAAATATGCAAGGAATGCTTTCTGGCTCATGGGGACAACGTCCTCCGGACCGGGGCCGGTCGGAGGGGGACTGGTGAGGACAGCGGTGGCAGTGGACGCGGCGCCGTCGACCCCGGCCCGCTTCCGCCGCGTGGCAAGCAGCGCCATGGCCGTATCCGCGGCGGCTACGCGGAGGCAGCGGCCTTGCGCGAACGGCGGCGCACCGCGATGCCGCCGCCCACGACGAGTGCCACACCTCCGGCCGCCAGGGCACCACCGATCATCCAGTGGTGACGGTCCGCGACGGGTGCGCCGGCCACCGTCACCCGCTGCCGGGTGGTCTGCTGTCCGTGGTGGCTGACGACGGTCAGCGTGTACTGCCCCTTGGCCACGTCGTCGCGCACCGTCGTGTGGCCGGCGTAGACCGTGCTCCCGTCGTCGCACTTGCAGCCGGGGTCGTCCGCGCTGCCCGTGCGGAGGGTCAAGGGGCCGTCGAAGACGGGCGATGTGACCGTCAGGGAGTTCTCGCCCGGTGCGGGCCGCAGGTCGGTCAGGACCACCAGCACCTCGCTGCCCGGCCGTACACCGGCAGGGGAGTCGCTGCCGGGGAACGCGTCCTTCGGGCCGATGACGAAGCGGCCGATCTCCGCCGAGCCCTCGGCGGCGACCTTGAGCCGTGCCGTGGCGACGGTCCGGCCGTGACTGGTCGCAGTGACGGGGTAGGTGCCCGCGTGAAGACCGGACCGGATCCGGTGCCGTGACCCCGGCTTGTCGACCTGGACGGACCGCGTCGCGCCCTTCTTCACAGGCGTGAGGGCGATCGGCTCCACCAGGGCCGGAGAGGTGACCGTCACGACGTCCCACCCCGGAGGCATCCCCTCGATGGTGAACCAGAGCGCATCACCTGCCTCGACGCGCCGGCCCTGGGGCGTGACGTACTCCAGTCGGGCTGCGGCGGAGGCGCTGCCGGTCGGTGCGGGACCCGCGCCCTCGGCGTACGCGGCTGCCGGCGCTCCCAGCAGGGGTGCCAGGACAAGACCGGTGACGGCCATACCCCGGGCTGCGCTGCGGACCATCGAGCCTCCCTTCCCCGATACCTTTCGACCGGGAAGAGGGCAGTATCGCGGGGAAGGTTGCGGTGCTGTGCGATTCATTGCTTCCTCGGGGTGCGGATCGGCACGCGAGGGCCGATCGAACCCGTCAGTGGCTGCTGCCGCCCCGGATAGATCTTGACCGTGTCCTTGTAGGTCAATTCCTCGTCCGGGTCCGGTGGAGTCGCCGGGCCGGTGAGGTAGTTGGCCGGCGCACGACGTTCAATACGTTGAGGCCCGGTGGGAGCCCGGGCATGCCGTGGTAAGGGGGCGGGGTGAGCTGGATGTTGCCCCTGTGAATCATGGTGACCAGTGCGGCGACGCGTATGCGCGTGCTCCCTGAACAACACCCTGGGGTAGCAGCATGGCCGTTCTCCCGAGCGAACCGGCCATCGGGGATTTCCTTCGCCCAATTGTCTTCTCCGGCCTTCCATTGCCTCGGGTGACGTTGCAACGATAAAGGGTTGGTCTGGGGCGTGCTGGGTGCACGGGTCCGGTCCTGCCGAAATCCGCCCAATGAGACGACCTCGACGGTAATTCGGCAGGTGTCGATATTCGAGCCGCATTATTACCGCCAGTCCGAGTGGATATAGAACCGCCTCACCCGGCGGGCCGAATTCGGTCATCCCGTCCGCAGCCGGTGCAGGAGGACTGTCGTCGGCCTTCATGGCCTGTCGGCGGCGACCGCTAACGTTCCTGTGACGTAGTGCCGCGATCGCAGCCGACTCGGAGGGGGTACAGGATGGGTGCTTCGGACTGGGACTACTGCGTGCCGTACCAGGAGGATCTCGGCGCCGCGCTGGAGGAGTTGCGGCAACGAGTGTTCCTCGCCGGTGAGTACTACTGGGTGCGCGGCGGCGACTGGCTTCCTGAGGAGGAGCGCCGCCCGCGGCCTTCGACCCTGGACGAACTGTGGGCCGACGAGTGGACTCAGTACTCCGGCACCCACTCGATTCTCGATGTCTTCCATGTTCAACGGGAAGATGAGGAGCCCGAAATCTGTGCAGTACAGCCGGTGACGGCCGCAGAGGCCCATGGAGCCACCGGCACTGAACGGCTGACCCGCGAACACCTTCCAGCGATCAAGGACCTCGCTCGCGAGCGCGGGTACGGCCGTTGCGCAGTGCTGCACGACGACCACGGGACGCCACAGGAGATCTACTACTGGGGTTGGTCCGGGGACTGAGCCATCCACCTGTGCTCGGGCTGGAGAGAGGCGGAGGGCGGGCGCGGCCTTGATCCCGAACGGTGCCGCCGGCGCCTTGACGGCCCGGTTGGAAAAGGCTCACTGCGATGGCTGACCGGCAGCGGTGGCAACCGAGTTCGCCTGTGGTGCGGCTGCGGCGGATCAGCAGCCGGCGCTGATTACGATCAAGAGCTGGAGCACCGGCTCGCGGGCGTCGCGGGCACCGCAGGCAGGCTCTCGCGCAGCCTGTCGAGCAGTGCCCGGGCTGCGGGGCTCACGGGGCCGGTGGCCCGCGAGGCGAGGGCGATGCGGGCGCGGATACCGGGGCTGACGATGGTCAGTGTCCGCAGGTGTCCGTCGGCATCCGAGCCGTCCTCGCCCGTCGGCAGCACCGCGACGCCCAGGCCCCGCGCAGCGAGCTGTGCGAGCACATGGGGCGCTGCCGCCTCGAAGGTGACGCGGGGCCGGAATCCGACCTGCGCGCAGGCGCGTTCGAGAGCCGCGCGCACCCCGGTGCCGCGCGGCAGGCAGATCAGTGCTCGGTCGCGCAGCTCGGCCAGCGGGATGCTCGTACGGCCGGCCGGGGCGAGGAGCGGGTCTCCGGGCGCGGCGACAACGGCCAGCGGAGTGTCGATGACCGTCTCGAGGGACAGGCCGGGCGGGGCCACTTCGTCGGTCGGCCCGAGGAGGGCGATGTCGAGCTCACCGGCCAGGAGTGCGGCCTGCATCCGCTCCGAGGTGTCCTCGGTGAGTGAGATCTCCAGGGCGGGGTGGGCGTCGTGGAAGTCCGCGAGGAACGAGGCGATGTCGAAGGCGTGGCCGGTGGCGCCGGAGACCAGCCCGAGCGAGACCCGGCCGCGCAGCAGCCCCGTGTAAGCGTCGACCGTGTGCTGCACCGCGTCCGCGGCTGCCAGCGCCGCGCGCGCGTACGGCAGGACCGCCCGCCCCGCCTCGGTCAACGTCACCGACCGGTGGGAGCGGTCGAGCAATGGCTGCCCCAACTCCCGTTCCAGCTGTCGGATCTGAGCGCTCAGACCGGGCTGGGCCAGGTGCAGGCGGGTGGCTGCGCGGGTGAAGCCGCCCTCTTCGACGACGGTGACGAAGTAGCGCAGCTGACGGAGTTCCATAACTGCTGATGCTAGATGACAGCAGAACTATCTATTGGAACTATGGGTCAGTCGTCGGCACCCTTGATCACATGGAAAGAGTGAAGGAACGCTGGGACAAGCAGGCCGGCGGTGCGGCGGATGCCACGGCCGCCATCAAGGCCGCCATCGCGGCCGAACGCCGGGAGCTGGCCGATCTCTTCGAGGGTCTGCGGGCCGACGAGTGGAACGCGCCCAGCCTGTGCGTGGGGTGGAGGGTCCGTGAGGTCGTCGCACACATGTCGATGGGGTTCCGCCTCTCGCTGCCCGCAACACTGGGCGAACTGGTCAAGGCACGGGGGAACCTGCACCGCATGACCGACCGCGTCGCCCGCAGGGACGCGGCCACCCATTCCGTGGGCGAGCTCAGCGCCTTTCTGCGGGACAACGCCCGCCATCCTTGGACGCCGCCCGTCGGCGGCCTCCGGGCCGCCCTCGGCCACGACGTGGCCCACGGGCTGGACGTCACCGTCGCCCTCGGGCTCGACCGGCGCGTCCCCGAGGACCGGCTGCGCATCCTGCTCGACGACATCAAGCCCCGCGGTCTGAAGTTCTTCGGCGTCGACCTGGGCGGAGTGCGGCTGTGCGCCGAGGACATGGACTGGTCCTACGGCTCCGGGGCCCCCGTGTACGGAGCCGCCCAGGACCTCCTTCTGCTCGCCTTCGGCCGCAGGGTGCCGCACGGCCGTCTTCGCGGCGAACCGAGCAGCCGCTTCACCGGTCGGTGACGGCCATGCGCACCCGACTCCTCCAGGCGCTCTCGCTGTTCTCCACGGGCCTGCTGGCCGGCGCCTTCGGCTACGGCGCCGCCAACCTCGTCCCCACGTTCAACGCCGTGCCGATCGACATGAGACTCGACTTCCACGCCGCTCTGATGAAGATGAACGGCATCACCATGCAGGGCACGATGGCGGTCTCGGCCCTCAGCTCCCTCGCTCTGGCCGCCTCGGCACGCGGCCGGGCACGCGTCCTGGCCGGCACGGCGGGACTCCTGACGGTCTCCTCCTTCCTGATCACACGGTTCGGGAACGTCCCCATCAACGGCCGCATCAAGCAGTGGGCCGCCACCGCGCCGCCGCCCGACCACGCGGAAGTCCTGCGGCGCTGGGAGCTGTTCAACGACGCCCGCACTGCGACCGCCGCCATCGCCTTCGGGCTCCTGATACTCATCGCCCTCTCCGGACAACACGGGCTGCACCGGAACGATCCGAACGAGACGGCGTAGCCGTCCCCGGTCCTCGGCTCCGTCCACGCGCAGGGCTTGCGCCGAACTCCACGTGTTTCCAACGAGGTCGTCGAATGGGCCAGCCCCTGGGAACTCCGGTCCGGATCGAGCAATGCGAGGTGTGCGGGAGCTTCGCTGCGGGCCGGGGGCGGGCCGAGCCCTCCGGGCCAATCGGCCGGCCCTCCGCGTAAGTCTCCGGCGACCGGGGGCAGGCCACCGGCCCGGTCATACGGAGGTCGACTCCCGGGCGTGGCCCCAGGCCAGGGCGTAGGACCGGGCCGCCGCGCGTGGGTCCTCGGCGGCGCAGACACCGGAGACGACGGCGGCACCCGCCGCCCCCGCTCCGCGCAGCAACGGCATGTCCTCGGGCAGCACTCCGCCGATGGCGACGGCCGGCAGCGCGCTGAGCCGGACCAGGCGGGCGAAACCGTCGTGACCGAGTGCCGGAGGGGCGTCCGCCTTGGTGAGGGTCGTGTGCAGCGCGCCGATCCCGATGTGGTGCACGCGGGCCGGATCCTCGGCCGCGGCGCGCAGTTCGGCGGGCGTGGCCGCGCTCAGCCCCAGGACCGCTCCGTCACCGACCAGTTCGCGTACCGCACGCGGCGGCAGGTCCGACTGGCCGATGTGGACTCCCGTCACGCGCGCACCGGCGGAACGCGCGGCGAGGAACACGTCCACCCGGTCGTTGACGAACAGTGCCACCCGGTCGGGAAGGACCGCCGACACCTCCAGGACCGTACGCAGGAACGCACCTCCGGAGGCCTCCTTCTCCCGGACCTGGACGGCGGTCACGCCCCCGGCCACCGCCAGGGCGACGGTCTCGGCCACGCCCCGGCCGCGCGCGGCGCACTGGGCCGTGTCCGTGACCAGGTAGACCGACAGGTCCACGGGTGCGGCGGTCATGAGAGCGCCGCCCGCTCCGCGAGGTCGCTCCCCTCCAGCGAGGCCAGTGCGTCCAGGAACGCGACGGCGAAGCCGCCGGGGCCCGAGGCCTTCTCCGCGGCGAGTTCAGCGGCGACCGTGTACACGGTGACGGCGGCGACCGAGGTGGCGAACCGGTCCTCGTCCACCACCGCGAACGCGGCCAGCACGGCACCCAGCGCACACCCGCCGCCCGTCACGCGGGTGAGCAGGACGTCCCCGTTGGCGATACGGGCGCAGCGGGCCCCGTCCGTGACGAAGTCGACGGGCCCGGAGACGGCGACCACACCGCCGGTCCCGTGCGCAAGCTCGCGTGCCGTCTGCTCGGCGGCCTCGACGCCGTGCGAGGAGTCCACGCCCCGGCCTCCGCTCCCCGCACCGGCGAGGGCGATGATCTCGGAGGCATTGCCCCGGACGACGCTCGGACGCAGCTCCAGGAGCTCGCGTGCCAGGCCGGTGCGCACGGGGAGCATGCCGACGGCTACCGGGTCGAGGACCCAGGGGGTGCCGGCCGTCGACGCGGCCCGGGCGGCCTCGATCATGGCGGCCCGCTGCTCCGCGTGCGGTGTGCCGAGGTTGACCAGTACACCGGAGGCGACCTGGGCGAACGGTCCTGCCTCGTCGGGGATGTCGACCATCGCCGGTGCGGCACCGAGCGCCAGCAGGACGTTGGCGGTGAAGCCCGTGACCACCGCGTTGGTCAGGCACTGCACCAGGGGCGACTGCGTCCGTACGTCCGCGAGGGCGCGTTCGGCGAAGGCGGTCAGGTCGGTGGACGTCGGGGACATGGGGTGTTGCTCCAAGGGGGAGGGGAGGCCGTTCGAGCCCGCGTCAGGGCGCGGGCGGGGCCGCGGTGGGCCGGGGGCGCCGCAGCCGTAGGGGGGCGTACACGGCGAGGGCCACGAGGAACGCCACGTAGTAGGAGAGATCACCGCCGTGCAGGGTCTTGGCCACGGGACCCACGTAGAGGCCGGTGTCCATGAAGGGCACGGCCGCGGCGAAGGCGACGACGAAGGCGACCACCGCGGGCAGGCCGGGGGACGGGGCCGCGCTCTCGGTCGCGATGTCGATCTCCGCACCGCCCCGCGCCCGGGCACGCGCCACCCAGTCGACGACGACGATCGCCACGAATCCGGGGATCCAGTAGCCGACGAACAGCAGGACGTTCTGGAAGCGGGTGGTGGTGTCCGCGGCGTGCATCCACAGCACCAGCGGGAAGCCGAGCACGGCGGCGAAGGCCGCTGCCAGCGGGCGCGGGACGCGCACGCCCACGGTCTGCAGCGCCAGGGATCCGCTGTAGTCGTTCATGGCGTTGCTGCACAGCGCCGCCAGCGCCACGGCGAGCAGTCCGAAGGCGCCCACTGTGCCGCCTCCCAGCAGCTCGTTCACGCCCCGGGCGGTCTGGTCGGTCAGCCGCGAGGCTCCCCACAGCCCGATGGCCTGGACGGCGACGAAGGACACCACGAGGCCCAGCAGGGTGCACCAGAACATGCGGACCCGCGAGGTGTCGCGGGGGAGATAGCGGCTGAAGTCGCTCGCGTACGGTGCCCAGGACAGCGCCAGGCTGAGTGCGATGGTGCTGGTCAGGACGAATGCACCGGCCCGGTCGGCACCGTGCGCGGCACCGGTCGCGGCAGGGTGGACGTCGCCGAGCATGCGCCAGGCGACCAGCGCGAAGGCAGCGGCCAGTACGAAGGTCATGACGATCTGGAGGCGGTGCACTGCCTCGTACCCCAGGGCACCGAGGGCTCCCTGCGCCACCATCATGACCAGGACGCCGAGCCAGAACGGCCAGCCGAACAGCCGCGCCAGCGCGTCCCCGCCGAACAGGCCGATCAGCGCGTCCCAGGCCACCGACGACAGCCACTGGAGGAGTCCGGGCACCGCCACTGCCCGCCCGAAGGCGAGCCGGGCCAGGGGAAGTTGTCCGGCGCCGGTGCGGCTGCCCCAGGTGCCCAGGTAGGCGGTCGGTACGGCGCCGACGACCGTGCCCAGGACGACCGCGGCGAGAGCGGTGCGGAAGTCCAGGCCCAGCGCGATGCCGATCGTGCCGGTGAAGACGCCGGTCATGGTCAGGTTCGGGGCGAACCACACCGTGAAGAGGCGTCCTGCTCCGCCGTAGCGGTTGCCCTCGGGGACCGGCTCGATGCCTCGTCCTTCGACGTGGAGGTCCCCCGGGGCGGCGGGCATGCGGCCGTCGAAGACGGTCCGTCGGCCGTCGGCGGTCACACCGCCGGAAACATGAGCCAATGGCATCGAAGACATCCCTCCGCCAGTACGAACTGGTTCAGGTTCGACGGGTGTGATCTCAGCCCTCGTGCGGGGCACCCCGTGTCCGGTATGACGGCAAGACTAACGCGCCTCCCGGGGACATCCGAATGCAGGATCCACGCCGGCCACGGGGCGGGCGTGCAGCGCTGGGGCCCTGCGGCACGCTGCTGGTGCCCAGGGGCGAGCGCGGGTGAGGTCCCGGGCGTTGAGGTGGATCCGTCACTGAGCGTAGCGACCGACTCGCCGATGCGGTGGTGGGCGGCGACGGAACGCCGGGGCGGCGTCCTCGGGGGCCGGACATGGCGTGGGGGACGTGCTGCGGCTCCGGACGTCTTCCGAGGGGCACCACCCTCGCTGTGGTCGCCGGACCCATCGGTCCGCCCCGGCCGGGAGGCCCTCCACGACTTCGGCGGCCGGGATGTCGGGGACACACCTTCCGGCGCGGTGCGGGGCTCCGCCGCCACCGTGTGTCCGGGACACCCCGGCGTCACGCGGCGGCGGGCGGAGCACCGCGCGCGGGTCAGGTGCGGTACGCGTAGTACGCCGCGGTCGGGTACGAGGCGATGATGCTCGCCACCGACCGGTTGTAGGTGTTGGTGGAGTGGTACGTCACGTAGGGCACGCCCTGCGGGCTGCGGTAGGTGACGATCATGGAGTGGTCCTTGGACCCGTCCCTGTTGAAGTCCATCTGGAGCACGTCGCCGACGTCGAGCTGGTAGACGTTGGCGAGGCTGGTGACCCGCTTGGAGGACAGGGCGAACCAGGAGAACTCGTTGACGCCGACGAACGAGTCCGACTGGATGTCGGCGGTGCCGAACCACTTGTGGAAGTCCGAGGTCGAGCCCGGGACGTGCTTCCAGCCGCCCGCCTTCAGGGACTGGCTGACGAAGTTGGTGCAGTCGCCGCCGGCCCCCTCTCCGTTGTAGTCCGGGTAGGCGGGGTTGTAGTGGTTCCAGTACTTGGCCGCGTACGCAGCCATGGCCTTGTAGTCGTAGCCGGTGGCCGAGAAGTTCTTCGGCTTGGAGGACGCGGGCCACGAGGTGGACGAGCGGACCGCCTCGGGCGGGCCGTCGTCCACTGCGGTACGCGGCTTGGCGACGGACGGCTTGGCGACCTGGTTGACCGCGAGGTAGCCGTCGTCCGTGTCGCGGATGCCGGTCAGCTGCCAGTCGCCGTTGCGGTCGGCCTTGAACGTCAGCTCGTGGTGGGCCTGGAAGCCGGTGGTCTTCGGCTCGGTGCCCTTGACCTTCTCGTACGTCAGCGTCGTGGTCTCGGTGACCTCGGCGACGGCGTGGCGGCCCCGTACCCGAGTCCTGTCCAGGGCCACGCTGGTCTTGGCCGAGCTGTACCGCTCGCCCAGGGACGCGAGTCGGGACTTACGGCTGCGCAGCGAGGCCAGCGCCGAGTCCTCCCTGCCGTCCTGCGTGGTGGACATCCGGACACCGCCGGAGAAGTGTCTGGCCAGCCGCGCCTGGCGGCTCTTGTGCGTGCGATCCACGAGGGCGTCCGTGCGGTCGGTGAAGACCGCGTCGGCGAGCCGCTGGAAGGTGGCCTTGGTCTGCTGGTCCACCGTGGGATCGTCGGCGCCGACGCTTGCCGCACCGGCACTCCAGTTGGGCAGCATGGCCGCGCCGGCTATGACCGATGCGGCCGCCGCCGTCAGTATGGTCACGCGACGCCGCTTGCGGCTCAATTTCCTTGACTTCACTGTTCTTCCCCTCTACCCGGTCGGAACCCGGGGAGCGGCATCTTCGCATGCTCTCCGTGCTGTTTGTGAAGACGGTTGCACAAGATGCCTCCGTGAACTTCACGTCGGGCTGGGTCTGCACGGGGCTCAGTCCGGCAAACCGGGCAATTCCCGCAGTCTCTGACGCCATGTCGGCCGGTACGGGATGTCGTGCCGTCGTCGGTGAACGGACGGCGCCCGTGGGCCGTATGGGAAGTCGGCGGCGCAGAGCGGCAGGTCGAACCCTGCCCGCAGCGTGCCGTGAAGGCACGCCCGGCCGAGGATGTGAGGAGGCGCCCGGTGAACCGGACCGGTCCACGCGACGGGTGCAGGTGCAACGGCGATGCCCCGGCGCCGGGTCCGTCCTCGGCGGCTCGGGCCACCCGCCCGGATCGTGCATCCGCTCTGTGTGGGCGGTGCTGCACGACATGCGGCCCGGACACCGTGGTGTCCGGGCCGCACGTCGTGGCCGCGCTCGGGCGGAGACCGGCAGGCGATCGGCGACGGCTCTGCCGGTCGCGCCAGGGGCTGAGCGCGCTCCGGGTGACCGCCGCCGGAGGCACCGGGCGGGCGGGCCTACTGCTCGCGCATGCCCCAGGGTGAGCCGTACCGGCCCAACAGGTCGAGGAAGGGGCCGGGGGCGAAGGCCTCGGGGCCGAGGACGCCGGACCCCGCCCAGGTGCCGTCGGCCAGCAGTTCCAGGGCGATCACCGGGTTGATCGCGGTCTGCCAGACGACCGCCTGCGAGCCGTACTCGCGCATCGACCACTGGTTGTCGACGACGTGGTACAGGTACACCTCACGCGGCTTGCCGTCCTTGACGCCCTTCACCCACGTGCCGGCGCAGGTCTTGCCGTGCATGCGCTCGCCCAGCGTCGCCGGGTCGGGCAGGCATGCGGCGACCACGTCCCGCGGGGACACCTCGGTGCCGCCGGGGAGGGACACCTTGTCGGTGCGGTCCAGGCCGAGCTTGTGCAGTGTCTTGAGCGTCTCGATGAACTCGTCGCCGAGCCCGTACTTGAAGGTGACCCGCCCGGCGTCCACCCAGCGCGGAATCAGCAGCACTTCCTCGTGTTCGACGTTGACGCATTCGACCGGCCCGATGCCTTCGGGGAAGTCGAACACCTCCGGCTCGCTGAACGGCGGCGTGGTGAACCATCCGCGGTGCTTCTCCCAGACGACCGGCGGGTTGAGGCACTCCTCGATGGTCGTCCAGATGGAGAAGGACGGCGCGAAGTCGTATCCGTCGACGGTCAGATTGGCACCGTCACGGACGCCGATCTCCTCGATGTCGTCGAACAGTTCCTCGGCGGCGTAGCGGGCGAAGACATCGGACAGGCCCGGCTCCACACCGATCCCGACCAGTGCCAGGCGGCCTGCCTTCTCCCATTCGCCGGCCCGCTCGAACTGCTGGTCGCCGAGCTTGATGCCGCACTCCTCGTGCGGCCGCTCGGGGTGCGGATACGACAAGGACATCGCCATGTCGACGTAGTGCGCCCCGCCCGCCAGGGCGGCGTCGAACAGCGGCAGGACGAAGCGCGGGTCGGTGGCGTTGAGCAGGACGTCACACCGCTCCGTGACCAGCAGGTCCGTGACCGCGGCCTGGTCCGATGCGTCGATCCGTGCGGCGCTGAACCGGCTCTCCTGCTCGCCCAGCGCGGCCACCGCCGCCTGCGCCCGCGAGAGGTCGTAGTCGGCGACGACGAAGTGGTCGAAGAAGGAGCGGCGGGCCGCAATCCGCGTGATCGCGGTGCCCACACCACCCGCACCGACGAGCAGTACTCGCATGCCAATCGTGCCTTTCGTCTCTGGGGGCCGGAGCCCTGGTGGAGCCATGAAAGGCCCCGGCCCAAAAACACGTCAATGGCGTTGGCATAAGGTGGAGGGAAGCGCCCATGGAGAGCCCCTCATGCCCAAGGAAGTAGTACCCGAGACATCCCGGCAGCGCAGAAAACCCACCAAAAAGGGTGTCGTCCTCTCGCACCTGCTGATCGTGGAGACCGCGCTGCGCATGCTGCGCGAGCACGGCCGGGAAGGGCTGACCGTGCGCCGTCTCGGGGTGGCGCTCGGCGCCGACCCGAGCAGCCTCTACCGCTACTTCCGCGGCACCGACGACCTCACGCGCGCCATCGCCGACGAACTGATCGGCCGCGCTCTGCGCGGCTGGCACGCCACCGGCGACTGGCGCGCCGACATGCGGGACCTCGGGCTGCGCATCCATGCCACCTACCTCACCCATCCCGAGGCCGCGGTCCTCACCGCCAGCCGTGTCAGCGGCCGGTCGAACGAGATCGCGGGGGACGAGGCGATCCTCAAGGTCCTGCGCTCCACCGGCCTGCCCGATGCCGACGTGGTCCGTATCTACCACGCCTTCATCGACCAGACTCTCGCCTTCGCCGCGCTCGACGCCGCCGGCCTCGCCCTGCCGGAGGCCTCGCGCGCCGCGGACGAGGCGGTCTGGCGCGCGACGTACGCGCAGCTGCCCGCCGAGACCCACCCCAACATCGCGGGCACCGCGCCGCTGCTGGTCGCGCGTATGAACGACAGCGCCTACCCGACCGCCCTGGACATGCTGCTGGACAGCGCTGCGGCGACCCTGGCGCGCACCCGGCGCGCCCGGCCGAGGTGAGCCGGACCGGCACCGGCGGGCGAGACCGGCGCAGGGGGACCCGAGACCGGCGCGCAGAGGCGGGCCGCCGGGCCCTCGGGGGGCGGGCGGCGGCCGGCTGCTCCGTTAGCCTGGGACCACGATGAACCGTTTGACGACGCCCTGGGGTGCCTACGCCCTCACCCGCTTCCCCGAGGACCCCCGCGATCAGCTGCGCGCGTGGGATGCCGCCGATGAATACCTGTTGGGCCACCTCGCGGAGCACGGGGTGCCGACGGGAAGGGTGGTCGTGGTGGGTGACCGGTGGGGGGCTCTGACCACCGCACTGGCATCCCACCGGCCGGTCCAGATCACCGATTCCTGGCTGGGGCAGCAGGCGACTCGGATCAACCTGGCGCGCAACGGCGCCGAAGCGGATGCGGCGCAGTTGCTGACCACGCGCGACCCCGTGAGCGGGCCGGTCGACGTGCTGGTGGTGCGGGTGCCCAAGAGCCTGGCCCTGCTCGAGGACCAGCTGCGCCGGCTTGCACCCCATGTGCACCGGGGCACCGTCGTGGTCGCCGGAGGGATGGTCAAGGAGGTCCATACCTCCACGCTGAAGGTTTTCGAGCAGGTGCTCGGTCCCACGCGGACCTCTCTCGCCGTGAAGAAGGCCCGGCTGATCTTCTGCACTCCGGATCCGTCGATCGCCCGGACCGGGAGCCCCTGGCCGCGGCACCTCACGCTGGACGAGGATGCGGGAGCCGGGTCCGGACTGACCGTGACCAACCACGCCGGGGTCTTCTGTGCCGACCGGCTGGACATCGGGACGCGGTTTCTGCTCCAGCACCTGCCGCGCAGGAGCGGAGCCGAGCGGGTTCTCGACCTGGGGTGCGGCAACGGCATCGTGGGCACCGCCGCCGCGCTGCAGAATCCCGACGCGGACGTGGTGTTCGTCGACGAGTCCTTTCCTGCGGTGGCTTCGGCGGAGGAGACGTTCCGTGCGAACGTGGGCGAGGAACGGAAGGCGGAGTTCGTCGTCGGGGACGGGACGTCGGCGGTGTCTCCGGGGACCGTGGATCTCGTACTGAACAATCCGCCGTTCCACACGCATCAGGCGACCTCCGACCGGACCGCCCGACGGATGTTCAGCGGGTCTCGAACCGTTCTGCGCAACGGCGGCGAACTCTGGGTGGTGGCGAACCGGCATCTCGGCTATCACGTGGTCCTGAAGCGGATCTTCGGCAACTGCGCCGTCGTCGCGAGCAATCCGAAGTTCGTCGTGCTGCGCGCAGTCAAGCGGGGATAGCGCCGCAAGGGACGTGAAACCCGGACCGCATGCACACCCTTGACTGGGACATGACTTATTCCTGGTTCTCTGCACACCCTCGTGCGAGCAGGCTCTACGCGTGTAGTTTCGCTACCGCTCAGCAGCCCTTCCTCGTCTGTCCCAGGAGATCCGAATGCCCCTCAGCCCCATGAACCGCCGGGAGTTCATGCAGAAGTCGGCCGTCACCGGGGCGGCCGCCGCTGTCGCGGGGGCCGGTGCCGCAGGGCCGGCTCAGGCCGCTGAAGCCTCCACGCACAAGCCGCGTACCTGGTCGTTCTCCATCCTCGGCACCACCGACCTGCACAGCCATGTCTTCGACTGGGACTACTACACCGACGCACCGTACAAGGACAAGGCCGGCAACTCGGTCGGCGTCGCGAGAGTGGCGACCCTCGTCAAGCAACTGCGGGCCGAGAAGGGCGCGGAGCGCGTGCTGCTCGTCGACGCGGGCGACATCATCCAGGGGACCTCGCTCGCGTACTACTACGCGCGTGTCGCCCCGATCACCGGGTCCGACGGGCACAAGGGTCCGGTCCATCCGATGGCGCTCGCCATGAACCACATGAAGTACGACGCCGCCGCGCTCGGCAACCACGAGTTCAACTACGGTGTGGACGTGCTGCGCACGTTCGAGCGTCAGTGCCACTTTCCGCTGCTCGGCGCCAACGCCCTCGACGCCAAGACGCTCCGCCCCGCCTTCCACCCGTACACCGTGAAGCGGATCTGTGTCCCCGGGGCGCCCGACATCAAGGTCGGCATCCTCGGCCTCACCAACCCCGGAATCGCCCTGTGGGACAAGGACAACGTAGCGGGCAAGATGTCCTTCACCGGGCTCGTCGAGCAGGCCAGGAAGTACGTCCCCCGTCTGCGCGCCCTCGGATGCGACGTCGTCTTCCTCACCGACCACTCCGGCCTCGACGGTTCATCCTCCTACGGCGACGAACTCCCGTACGTCGAGAACGCCTCCAACCTCGTTGCCGAGCAGGTCCCCGGCATCGACGCCATCCTCGTCGGCCACACCCACACCGAGGTCTCCTCCTACACGGTCACCAACAAGCAGACCGGCAAGGACGTGATCCTCTCCGAGCCGTACTGCTACGGCATGCGCCTGACCGTCTTCGACTTCGACCTCGAACTCGTGCACGGCCAGTGGAAGGTGACCGGCACCAAGGCCCAGACCCTCAACACCAATGCGGTCGCCGAGGACGAGGAGATCACCCGACTCCTCACCGCCGACCACGAGTTGGTGGTCAAGTACGTCAACACGCCGGTGGGTACGTGCACCGAGGACCTGTCCGCGGCAGAGGCGTGCTGGAAGGACGTTCCGGTCATGGACTTCATCCACGAGGTGCAGATGAAGTCCGTCGCCGCCGGGCTCTCCGCATCCGACGCGGCCCTCCCGCTCATCTCCGTCGCCGCCCCCTTCAGCCGCACCGCCGACATCCCCAAGGGCGACGTCACCATCCGCGACATCGCCGGACTGTACGTCTACGACAACACCCTCTACGGCAAGAAGCTCACGGGCGCCCAGCTCAAGGACTACCTGGAGTACGCGGCGAAGTACTACCACCAGGTGCCCGCCGGCACGAAGGTCGACACGGCCACCCTGACCAACGCCAACAGTTTCTGGGACTACATGTACGACACCGCCGCCGGTGTCGACTACGAGATCGACATCGCCCAGCCGGAGGGCTCGCGCATCAAGAACCTCTCCTACAAGGGTGCGGCCGTCGCGGCCGACCAGGTCTTCGTCGTCGCCGTCAACAACTACCGTGCCAACGGCGGCAGCGGCTATCCGCACATCGCGTCGGCGGACAGCGCGTACAGCTCCACCAACGAGATCCGCCAGCTGATGATCGACTACGTGACGTCCAAGCGCACCCTGGACCCGGCGGACTTCGCCGGCACCAACTGGCGTCTGACGCAGGACGGCACCGCGGTGTTCTAGAGCCGCTACGGGCGGCGTCCGCCCGGCCGGAGTGAGGGCCATGCGGCAGGCGTCCGCCGCCGGCGGTCCACCGTCGCCCCTGTCGAGGGACGATTGGGAGGGGGCGCCGGGTGACGGTGCGGCTGCGTACGTCGACGTCGTGCGCAGCCGCACCGGTCACCCCTCCCGGGGGTGCACACGGATGCTCGTGTGCAGCTCCGACCGGCCGCACCGTCCCTGCAGACAACATGGGAACCGGGCCGGGCGTCGCGCAGCCTGTCAGTGGCGAGACACCGGCTGTGTCATGTTATTTTCCGGTCGGAGGCGCGCGGGTCTGCCTCCGGCAGGACACAGGCGCGTACGTGATCAGCCGGGACGCCGCACAAGGGGAGACGTCGTGGACTCGAGCAGGCCCTCGTTCACCACTGCACCGGGCGCTCCCCGGCCCCGGCTGCTGGACGTCCGGTGGAACCACGGATCACCGTCGTCGAAGCACAACACCGATCCCGACATCCAGGTCCACGCCTACGACGAGCACACGTTCATCCTGCGGCAGAACATGGCGATCGACTACGAGGCGCCGTTCATGTTCCTGCTCTTCGGCCGCGACACAGCGGTGCTGGTGGACACCGGTGCCACGGCGTCCGCGGAGTACTTCCCCCTGCGCCGAGTCGTCGACGGTGTCGTCCAGGACTGGCTCGCCCGGCATCCGCGGGACGGGTATCAGTTGCTGGTGCTGCACACCCATCCGCACGGTGACCACATCGCCGGCGACGCGCAGTTCGCCGACCGTCCCGACACGATGCTGGTGAGCGCTGACCGGGACACGGCATGGGACTACTTCGGATTCCGCGAGGAGCCCGGGAAGGTGGCGCGGATCGACCTCGGGGGCCGTACGGTGGAGTGCCTGGCGACACCCGGACACCACGATGCAGCGGTCACGTTCTACGACCCCTGGACGGGGTTCCTCCTCACCGGCGACACCGTCTACCCCGGTCGGCTGTACATCGAGGACTGGCGAGCCTTCACCCGGACCATCGAC
Source organism: Streptomyces sp. NPDC002004 (assembly GCF_053593975.1). NCBI lineage: Bacteria > Bacillati > Actinomycetota > Actinomycetes > Kitasatosporales > Streptomycetaceae > Streptomyces > Streptomyces sp. NPDC002004. The sequence continues at coordinate 1,384 of NZ_JBSFDP010000057.1, read as the reverse complement.
CGCCTCATCGAGTTCTCCGGCAGCCGACCGGTGACCTACGTGCTCGGGTGTCATATCGAGATGACGAGACAGCCGGGCGTGGACTACCCCATCCGCACCACGTACCAGCCCGACGAACCGCCGTTGCAGATGACCCCCGGCCATCTGCTCGACATCAGGGCGGCCATCGACGAGATCGGCGACCGACCCGGGCGGCACGCGTTTGCCGAATTCGTCATCTGCCGAGATGCGTGAGCGGCACGACCGCCGTCACTCAACGGGCCTGGAACATATAGGTGTTCTCCAGCTCGTCCTGGATGACGTGGGCCTGCCCGTCGGCCGTTCTGACGCGGAGGTCCTCTGCCGGTGTGTGCACCTGGTAGCGCCAGCCCTGCGGAGGACTCAGCCGGTTGCCGAGCGAGTCCAGGGAGTCCAGCGTCAGGCTGTCGTCCACGGTGTGGGCGTACGCCTGAAGGACATAGGTGCGTCCGTCGGGGTCGTGCAGTGAGTAGACCGGCTTGCCCCGGGCGAGCAGGTACTCCGTGTCCCGCTCCACCATGGTGTCGACGTAGTACTTCCTCGGCGCCGCACCGGTCGGGACCGATTCCGCAGGGATGTGCACCTCGGCCACCAGCCGGGCCTCGACACCGTCGAACGTCGTGACTCCACCCGTCGCGAACGCCGTGAGCTCGTCGATCACCCAGTAGCGTGGGCCGTTCAGAATCACCATGGGTACCTGGAACTGCTCCGCCAGCGCACGCGGGTCGAGCCGGTCCCACCACTGCAGAGGGCAGTCGTTGAGGCCGAGCGTGTTGTACACGGCTGCCCTGAGCCCGCCGGTCTCGTCCGGCGAGGTGAGCAGGATCTCGCCGTAACGCGCGTCCCTCAGACCACTGATGTGGCGGGGCGCCTCGGTGGATTGCGTCATGGCTCCTCCTTCGCACAGCCGTCGGCGCCACGGGTGACAGGGGAAGTGCGCCGACGCACGGCGGGTGCCCGCACCGACGAGCCGGACCGTGACCGCGGGATACCGGTGCCGAGGCCTGCAATCGGCGAGGCACGGGCACCGACATGTACAGGTAGGGCCGTGGCGGGGTTCACCGGGGGCGGTGCGCCACGGCGCGGACCCGCGGCCGATCGACTGCGGGCCCGGTACGGCAGTTCCCGACATCAGCATCCATCACGACGAAACCGGACGCCACCCAGGCTGCCCTTGCGTGCCCCGGACGCGGTCGGGCCGGCCGATGACGACGACGGTGGCGAGGACGCGCAGTTGTCGTCAGTTCGCCGGTGGTGTCTTCAGCGCTTCCCGCGGTCGAGGGCGGCAACATCGCGTTGTGGTCCCCCGGGCCACGGACCTCCTCTCCTCATGACCGGGGCCCGTCGCACGATGTGCGGCGGGCCC
>NZ_JBSFDP010000056.1:0-27189 GCF_053593975.1 Streptomyces sp. NPDC002004 | reverse complement strand
TCTCCACACACTGGATGGGATGTCCGGCCCCATCCAATCGGCCCCAGCCTCAATGCGGACCAGAACCCGGTGAACGTTCCCGGTCACAGCACTAGCGCGAAAGGCGCACCGCGCGGATCGGCGTCGACGATCGCGGCCTACGAGCAGGGGAGGCGAGTGCCGCCGCGGTGTATCGACGTAGCCGAGACTTGGGGCGGCGGCTGTGGCCCACCTTCCGGATCCGTGGATGAAGACGTGAGCAGACCAAGTGACCGGGCCTGCTCGGCAACCTTGGGCCTGTCACTCTCCCGGAGAGCTGGGGATCCAGACCTGCGCTTGAGTTCTTCCCTGGGACTCTTGAGGGGCCCAGTGTCGCGGCCAAAGGTCGCTCTTGCTGGTCAACGCCCCGCGACCACCCGTCGCGGCGGCTCACGCGGTTGATTGGTCTCTTCCAGGACATCTGAGCGCCTTGCGAGGAATGCCGCCGCATCCCGTCCGGCCCGCGCGGACGCGGGCCGTGGGGGTGTGGCGGCACCCGTGGGACCTCGCCCGGGACCGTGCGCCCCGGGCAGGGATCCCTCACGTCTCCGCCCGGGGCAGCGTCCGGGTCAGCCGACGCGTTCGATCCGGGCCCGGCGGATCAGGTTCTTCCCGGGCTCGTGCACCTGGTCGAACGCCGTGTTGTTCAGCAGCGCGCAGCTCCCGGACGGACCCGTCACCGGCACGGTGATCGACTTGTTGTTGTCCAGGTTGGTCACCTTCAGCTTGGTCCCCACGGGGAACTGACCACTGGTCGCCCCCGGAGCCCCGCCCTCGCCGGAGAGCGTCACCGTGGAGCCGGGGCACACCACTTCGCCCTCGGGCTTCCCACCATCCGCGGCCTGTCCCGCTGCCTGCCCCGCGGCCTGGTCCTGCCCCTGGGCGCCTCCCTGGCCACCGGCCTGCCCGACGCGTTCGATCCGGGCCCGGCGGATGAGGTTCTTGCCCGGCTCGTGCACCTGCTCGAACGCCGTGTTGTTCAGCAGCGCACAGCTCCCGGACGGACCCGTCACCGGCACGGTGATCGACTTGTTGTTGTCCAGGTTCGTGACCTTCAGCAGGGTCCCCACGGGGAACTGACCGCTCGTGGCACCGGGAGCCCCGCCCTCACCGGAGAGCGTCACCGTCGAGCCCGGGCACACCACCTCACCCTTGGCCTGCGCACCACCCGCGGCCTGACCCGCAGCCTGCCCCGCGGCCTTGCCCTGGCCCTTCCCGCCCTGCGCGCCGCCGCCTCCGCCCACCTTGCATCCGGAGGCCGCCTGCTTGCGCTTGATCTCCTCGATGACGGCCTGGCGGTTGGCGATGCGGGCCTGCGACTGGGCGTCCGGGTGGGCGCGCTGGTCGGCGATGAACTTCTCGTTCTTGGCCACCGCCTGGGTGAGACCGTCGCAGACGACCGATGCCTGGCTGGTTCCCGTCATGACGACGGCGCCCCCGGCGGCCATGGCCACCGCGCCGACGATCAGTGCGACCTTCTTCTTCCGGGTGAGGGTCCTCTTCCGCGACACGTCAGGCTCCTTGTCGTCCACGTGGCGGGATGCCTGTCATCCCGACCTTCGCCCTGATGGGTACGGAGCCGTGCGCCGTCCTTCTCTTAAGCGGGGCCGATCATGTCCTTAACAGGTCTTAAGCAAGCCTTCCGGTGACGGGTTCTGCGGTGTGTGCGCGGGCCCCGGGTCCGGTGACCCGGGGCCCCGCCTCGGGTCAGCAGCCGTACGTGATGTTGATCGCGACGACGGGCGAGCCCAGGCCGAAGGACTGGCCGGGGCGGATCTGGTCGATGTAGCCGCTGGAGTACTTCAGGTACGCGCAGTCCTGGTTGCGCGCGTCGGTGACCCATCTCGCGCTCTGCGCCAGGGACCCGGTGTTCTGCCAGCCCGTGTCCTTGTACATGGAGAGGATGTTGCCGTTGTTGTCCATGAAGCAGACGTACGGCCAGGGGCAGGAGGCCGCGGCGGCGGGTGTCGCCGTGACGGCGCCGAGTCCGGCCGCGGCCAGCACGCCGGCTGCGGCGACGGTGGCGAGCTTGAAGAGTTTCCTCATGACATGACCTCTTTCAGGTCGTTCGGGTTTCAAGATCGCCTGATCATAGGTCCGCTCCGGGCCCCCGCCGCACCCGCCTGTCAGGTGTCGGCGACGAACTCCCGCAGCACGGCGGTCAGTCGTTCCGGCTGGTCCTCGGCGATCAGGGTGCGCGATCCGGCGATCTCCACCAGCCGCCCCTGCGGCAGCAGTTCCGCGAGCCGGCGGCCGTGCTCCCGCGGCATCATCAGGTCGTCCTCGGCCCACACCACCAGCGCCGCCGGTCGAACTTCCGCAGTCCTTCGCCCGCTTCCAGCAACTCCGTCCTGCGGACCGCGTTGTTGCAGCGGCGGAAGTCCGCCCGGATCGCCCCGTCCGTGCGCAGCGGACCCAGCCGGCCCTCGACCACCGCGTCCGGACGGGCCGTTCGGTGAGCGCCCCGATGGCCACGGCCAAACCCCATGATTCGGGCGGGAGTTCCACCACGGGGGGCTCGTCGGCGAACCCCGTGTCCACCCGGCGTGAAGTCGGCCCCGAGGGGCTCGGCGTGACCGGCAGGACACCTCCTACGGAAGCGCGGCGATGCCGTCTAGCTCCACCAGGGCCGCCGTGTCCCACAGCCGGACGGCGCCCACCACCGCCATGGCCGGATACTCACGGCCCGCCAGCTCCCGCCAGATACGGCCCAGTTCCCGCGCGTGCGCCCGGTAGTCGGCGACGTCGGTGGCGTAGACGGTGACGCGGGCGAGGTCCGCCGGGGTCCCTCCGGCGGCGGCGAGGGCGCTGAGCAGATTGCGCAGCGCGGTCGCGAACTGCTCGGGCAGGGTCTCCCCCACGATCTTTCCGTCCGGGTCGAGCGCCGTCTGTCCGGCGAGCAGCACGAGGCGTGATCCGGTGACGGTGACGGCATGCGAGAAGCCCGTGGGCGGGGAGAGTTCGGCGGGGTTGACGCGCCGCAGATGCGTCCGTGGAGCGGTGCCCCGCGCACTCCCGTCCCTGTCGGCAGCCGGGGCGTCGGCCCGCCCCGGCCCCGCCGCGCCCTGGTCGTCCGCCCGCCCGGGCCCCGCCGCCCCCGCGTCGCCGGTCCGCGCGGCGTCCACCGTGTCGCCGTCCGCCGGCACGGTGCCCGCCCGCTCGCCCGGGTGTGCGGCGTCCGCTCCTCCGCTCATGCGTACAGCTCCTTCGCGATGATGGTGCGCTGGACTTCCGTGGCGCCCTCGTAGATGCGCGGCGCTCGCACCTCCCGGTAGAGGTGTTCGAGCAGATGACCGCGCTGGAGGGCGCGGGCACCGTGCAGCTGCACGGCCGCGTCGACGACGAACTGCGCGGTCTCGGTGGCGATCAGCTTCGCCATCGCCGAGCTCTTCGCGACGCCGGGCTCCCCCCGGTCGTACGCGGCCGCCGCCGCGTACACCATCAGGCGCGCCGCCTCCGTGCGCGTGGCCATCTCGGCGACCCGGTGCCCGACCGCCTGGAGGTCCTTCAGCGCGCCGTCGAAGGCGGTCCGCCGCGCCGTGTGCGCGAGTGTCGCCTCGAGGGCCGCGCTCGCCATGCCGACCGCGAAGGCCCCGACACTGGGCCGGAAGAGGTTGAGCGTGTTCATCGCGACCCGGAAGCCCCGGTCGGCCTCGCCGAGCAGGTCGTCGCGGGTGACGGGCACGCCGTCGAAGGAGAGGGCGCCGATGGGGTGCGGCGAGAGCATCTCCAGGGCGGTGCCGGTGAGGCCCGGCCGGTCGGCCGGGACCAGGAACGCGCTCACCCCGCGTGCCCCCGCCCCGGGTGTCGTACGGGCGAAGACCGTGTAGAAGTCGGCCTCGGGGGCGTTGGAGATCCAGCACTTCTCGCCCGTGAGGCGCCAGCCGTCGCCGTCCGGGTCGGGGGTGGCGGCCAGCGACAGCGCCGCGGCGTCGGATCCCGCGCCGGGCTCGCTCAGCGCGAACGCGGCGACCGCGCGCCCCGCGGTGACCCCGGGGAGCCAGCGCTCGCGCTGCTCCGGGGTGCCGGACTGCAGCAGCGGGTACGTGCCGAGACCTTGCAGGGCGAGGGCCGTCTCGGCCTCCGTGCAGCCGTGGGCGAGCGACTCGCGCATCAGGCACAGGTCGAGGGCGCCCGCGTCGAACAGCCTGCGCAACAGGCCCAGTTCACCGAGCTCGGCGAGCAGCGCGCGGTTGACGCGGCCCGGCTCGCCCTTCTCGGCGAGGGGGCGCAGCCGGTCGGTGGACAGGGCGCGCAGCTCGGCGCACCACTGCGACTGCTGGGGTTCCAACGCGAACGCGGGCATCGCGGCCCCTCCCTGATGGTCTCCCCGACGGGCTGCCGACGGGTTCCTGGTGCGCCTGCCGATGGGGGTTCTTCCCACCTCTCGACGTCTTATCGCGAACCGTTGACTGTCGTCACCATCACGATACGCTCGTTTCCGCGCAACCATCACGCCCGCCCACCACCACGAGGGGGCGAACAGCCATGGACGACAGCGGCACAGGCGACGCCACGGAAGCCTTGGGGCTGAGGACCTCGGCCCATGTCGACACCTTCGCACGCGATCATCTTCCGCCCGCGCACCAATGGCCGGGCCTCACCTTCGACCTGCCCGAGCTGTGCTACCCCGAACGGCTCAACTGCGGCGTCGAGCTCGTGGACGGAACCGTCGCACGCTTCGGACCGGACCGGGCGGCGTTCCGCACCCCGTCGGGCGAGGTGTGGACGTACGGGCGGCTTCGCGACCAGGTCGACCGGATCGCGCATGTGCTCACCTCGGAGCTGGGCGTGGTGCCCGGCAACCGAGTTCTGCTGCGCGGACCCACCACGCCCTGGCTGGCGGCCTGCTGGCTGGCCGTGATGAAGGCCGGCGCGGTCGCCGTGACGGTACTCGCCCAGCAGCGCACGCACGAGCTCGCCACCATGTGCTCCATCGCCCGCGTCGGACACGCGCTGTGCGACGTCCGCGCGGTCGACGACCTGGCGAAGGCGGAGATCGAGGGGCTGCGCATCACCACCTTCGGCGGGGACGCGCCCGACGACCTGCGGCACCGGGCGGCGCGCCTGCCGGGCGATCCGTACGACGCGGTGCGGACGTCCGCCGACGACGTCGCGCTGATCGCGTTCACCTCGGGCACCACCGGACGGCCCAAGGGGTGCATGCACTTCCACCGCGATGTGCTGGCGGTCGCGGACACGTTCGCGCGCCATGTGCTGGCCCCCACGCCCGACGACGTGTTCGCGGGCAGTCCGCCGCTCGGCTTCACCTTCGGGCTCGGCGGGCTGGTGGTCTTCCCGCTGCGGGCCGGCGCGAGCGCGCTGCTGCTCGAACAGGCGGGCCCGCGCCACCTGTTGCCCGCGATCGCCGAGCACCGGGTCTCGGTGCTGTTCACCGCGCCCACCGCCTACCGCGCGATGCTCGACGAGCTGGACGCCCACGACGTCTCCTCGCTGCGCCGCTGCGTCTCGGCCGGCGAGAACCTGCCCGCCGCGACCTGGTCGGCCTGGCACGAGCGCACCGGGCACCGCATCATCAACGGCATCGGCGCCACGGAACTGCTGCACATCTTCATCTCCGCGGCCGACGACCGGATCCGGCCGGGCACCACCGGCACCCCCGTGCCGGGGTGGCAGGCGCGCGTGGTGGACGCCCACGGGCAGCCGGTACCGGACGGCGAGCCGGGGCTGCTCGCGGTACGCGGCCCGGTGGGCTGCCGCTATCTCGCCGACCCCCGCCAGAGCGAGTACGTGCGCGGCGGCTGGAACATCACCGGGGACACCTACGTCCGTGACCCCGACGGCTACTTCCGCTACGTCGCCCGCGCCGACGACATGATCATCTCGGCGGGCTTCAACATCGCGGGGCCCGAGGTGGAGGACGCGCTGCTGCGCCACCCGGACGTCGTCGAGACGGCGGTCGTGGGACGACCGGACGAGGCACGCGGGCAGGTCGTGGTGGCGTACGTGGTGCTGCGCGAGGGCGCCCGCCGCGACGCCGAGGCGCTGCGCGCCTTCGTGAAGGCGGAGCTCGTCCCGTACAAGGCCCCGCGCGAGGTGGTGTTCCTCGACGCGCTGCCCCGGACCGCCACCGGAAAGCTGCAGCGGTTCCGGCTGCGCCGGGCGGTGCGGCCGGAGGGGGCGTCGTGAGGGCGGGGCGCCGGGGAGATCGGCCCCTCCCCCGGGTGCGGGCCCGTCCCGCGATTTAGAGTGATCACGTGTCCGAGCAGCACCCGCAGTACCACACCCCACGGTCCCTGATCGTCACCCTGTACGGCGCGTACGGGCGCGGCTTCGCAGGTCCCGTGCCCGTGGCGGAACTGATCCGCCTGCTGGGCGCGGTCGGCGTCGACGCGCCGTCCGTGCGGTCCTCGGTGTCCCGGCTCAAGCGCCGCGGGCTGCTCGTGCCCGCCCGGGCGGCGTCGGGGGCCGCCGGGTACGAGCTCTCGGCGGAGGCCCGGCAGCTGCTCGACGACGGCGACCGGCGGGTGTACGCACGCGAGGCGCCCTCGGTGGCGGACGGCTGGGTGCTCGCCGTGTTCTCGGTTCCGGAGTCGGAGCGGGCCAAGCGGCATGTCCTGCGGTCCCGGCTCGCCGGGCTCGGCTTCGGCACGGCGGCCCCCGGCGTGTGGATCGCGCCCGGGCGCCTGTTCGAGGAGACCCGGCACACCCTGGAGCGCCTCCAGCTCGCCCCCTACGTCGATCTCTTCCGGGGCGAGCACCTGGGCTTCGCCCCCACCGTCGAGGCGGTCGCCCGCTGGTGGGACCTGACCGCGATCGCCAAGGAGCACGAGGCGTTCCTGGACCGGCACGAGCCGGTGCTGCGGAACTGGCGGCTGCGGCGGGACACGCCTGCGCGCGAGGCGTACCGGGACTATCTCCTCGCCCTGGACTCCTGGCGGCACCTCCCCTACGTCGACCCCGGCCTCCCGGCCGAGCTTCTGCCGGCCGGCTGGCCGGGGGTGCAGTCGGCCGAGGTCTTCTGGGAGCTGCACGGGCGGCTGCGGCGGGCGGGTGCGGCGTTCGTCCGGGGTGACGGGGCGTAACCGGGGAGCTCCGCCCCCAGCACCCGATGCGGCCTCGGCTGCCTCGCCCCTCGATCGCCGACGGCTGCCTTTCTCCCGCCGTGGCCGGGGTTCAGCGGTCCAGGGTGAGCCGCGGCTTCGGGGCGTCCGTGCGTCCCGTCTGGGGGCGGCGGCTGCCGGCGCGGTAGGGGGCGGGCCAGGTGACGCCCGGCCCGGTGTACCCCTGCTCCGCCGCCGCGTGCAACGCCCAGTGCGGGTCGTAGAGGTGGGGCCGCCCCACCGCGCACAGGTCCGCCCGTCCGGCGAGGACCAGCGAGTTCACGTCGTCCCACGACGAGATCGCGCCGACCGCGATCACGGGCACTCCCGCCTCGTGCCGGATCCGGTCGGCGTACGGCGTCTGGTAGGACCGCCCGTACGCGGGGCGCTCGTCGGAGACGACCTGCCCGGTCGACACGTCGATCGCGTCGGCTCCGTGCGCGGCGAAGGCGCGGGCGATCCCGACGGCGTCGTCCCCGGTGGTGCCGCCCTCGGCCCAGTCGGTGGCCGAGATCCGTACGGTCATCGGCCGCCCTGCGGGCCACACGGCCCGTACCGCGTCGAAGACCTCCAGCGGGAAGCGCAGCCGGCCCGCGAGTGAGCCGCCGTAGCCGTCGGTGCGCCGGTTGGTCAGCGGGGAGAGGAACCCGGACAGCAGATAGCCGTGCGCGCAGTGCAGTTCGAGCAGGTCGAAGCCGCAGTCCGCGGCGCGCCGGGCGGCGGCGACGAACTCGTCGCGGATCCCGTCGAGTGCGGCGCGGTCGAGGGCGCGGGGCGTCTGGCTGCGTGCCGCGTACGGAAGGGGGGATGCGGCCACGACCGGCCAGTTGCCGTCGTCGAGCGGTTCGTCGATGCCGTCCCACATGAGCTTCGTGGAGCCCTTGCGGCCCGAGTGGCCGAGCTGGACGCCGATCGCGGTTCCGGGTGCCCGGGTGTGGACGAAGTCGGTGACGCGTCGCCACGCGGTGGCCTGCTCGGAGGTGTAGAGCCCGGCACAGCCCGGTGTGATGCGGCCCTCTGCGCTCACGCACACCATCTCGGTCATGACGAGGCCGGCCCCGCCGAGCGCCCGCGCCCCCAGGTGCACGAGGTGGAAGTCGCCGGGGACGCCGTCCACCGCCGAGTACATGTCCATGGGCGAGACGACGACGCGGTTGCGCAGGGTGAGGTCGCCCAGCGTGAAGGGGGTGAACATCGGGGGCGTGCCGGGCGGGCAGCCGAAGTCGCGCTCCACGGCCTCGGTGAAGTGGGAGTCGCGCAGGCGGAGATTGTCGTGGGTGACCCGGCGGCTGCGGGTGAGCAGGTTGAAGGCGAACTGCCGCGGCGGCTGGTCCACGTACATGGCGAGGTGCTCGAACCACTCGAGGCTGGCGCGGGCGGCCCGCTGCGTCGAGGCGACGACGGGGCGGCGTTCGGCCTCGTAGGCGGCCAGCGCCGTGTCCAGACCGGGCTGTTCCTCCAGGCAGGCGGCGAGCGCGAGGGCGTCCTCGACGGCGAGCTTGGTGCCGGAGCCGATCGAGAAGTGGGCGGTGTGCGCGGCGTCGCCGAGCAGCACGACGTTGCCGTGGGACCAGTGGTCGTTGACCACGGTGCGGAAGGAGATCCACGAGGAGTTGTTGGACTTCAGCGGCCGGCCGCCGAGCGCTTCGGCGAACAGCTTCCCGCACCGCTCCACGGACTGGGTCTCGTCCAGGTCGCAGAACCCGGCCGCGCGCCACACCTCGTCCCGCATCTCGACGATGACGGTGGACGCGTCGGCGGCATAGGGGTAGCCGTGCAGCTGCATCACGCCGTGCTCGGTCTCGGCGATCTCGAAGCGGAAGGCGTCGAAGGCGAAGTCGGCGGCGAGCCAGATGTAGCGGCAGCGGTGCTCTTCGACATGCGGCCCGAAGACGTCGGCGTGCGCCCCGCGGGTGGGGCTGTGCACTCCGTCGGCTGCGACGACCAGGTCGTGGGTCCGCGCGAGCCGCGCGGCGGGCGGGGCCTCGGCGCGGAAGCGGAGGTCGACGCCGAGCGAGCGGCAGCGCTCGTGCAGGATCCGCAGCAGGGTGCGGCGTTCGAGAGCGGCGAAGCCGTGCCCGCCCGAGGTGTGGCGCACGCCGCGGTGGACGATGTCGATGTCGTCCCAGCGGACGAACGCGTCCTGCAGGGCCGCGTACACGACCGGGTCGGCGTGTTCGATGCCGCCGAGCGTCTCGTCGGAGAGGACGACGCCGAAGCCGAAGGTGTCGTCGGGCGCGTTGCGCTCCCAGACGGTGATCTCGCGGGCCGGGTCGAGTCGCTTGAGGAGCGCCGCGGTGTACAGGCCGCCCGGACCGCCTCCGATGACGGCGACGCGTGTCACGGCGTCCCCCGCTGCCCGAGCGGAGCCCGCGGTGTGGGCGGGGCCGGGCCCCTGGGCCGCCGCCACGGCTACCGCCCCCGCCACTTGGGCGAGCGCTTCTCGGTGAAGGCCGCGTGGAACTCGGCGTAGTCCTCACCGTTCATCAGCAGGGCCTGCGTGGCGGCGTCCAGCTCGACCGCCGCGGCGAGCGGCATGTCGAGTTCGGCGGTGAGCAGCGCCTTGGTCTGGGCGTGCGCGAGGGCGGGCCCGTCGGCGAGGCGCCGGGCGAGCGCCTGGGCGGCCTCGTCGGCGTGCCCCTCCTCGACCAGCTCGCTGATCAGGCCGATGCGCTCGGCCTCGGGCGCGCGGACCGGTTCGCCGAGCATCAGCAGCCGGGTGGCGTGTCCGAGCCCGACGACCCGGGGCAGCAGATAGGCGGCGCCCATGTCGCCTCCGGAGAGGCCGACCCGGGTGAAGAGGAAGGCGAAGCGCGCGGAGGGGTCGGCGACGCGGAAGTCGGCGGCGAGGGCGAGGACCGCTCCGGCTCCCGCGGCGACGCCGTGCAGGGCGGCGATCACCGGGAACGGCGCCTCGCGCACGGCGCGTACCACCTGGCCGGTCATGCGGTTGAAGTCGAGCAGCTCGGAGGTGTCCATCGACAGTGTGGCGCCGATGATCTCCTCCACGTCGCCGCCGGAGCAGAAGCCGCGGCCCTCGCCCGCGAGGACCAGGGCCCGGACGGACTTCTCACGGGACAGTTCGGCGAGCAGGTCGCGCAGGTCGGCGTAGGCGCCGAAGGTGAGCGCGTTGAGCCGGTCGGGGCGGGCCAGGGTGACCGTGGCGACGCCGTCGGCGACGGCGTACCGCAGATTCCGCCAGTCGTCGGTGGGGGACACGGAGCCGGTGAAGGGACTCATGCCGTGCGGCCTCCTAGGGCGGGGGCGGCTGTGGTCGCCTTCGAAGTTATCACTCTTGCGTGACTTCCGTCACGAGGACGCGATAGGCACGGGCGGCGGGAGGGCCGTTCGGCCTGGTGGGAAAGATGCAAATGTCACACGTGCCTCCCGGCGGCGGAATCGCAGCGTTGGCCGATTACGATGCCTACGGTCGAAAGCAGGACAGCCTGCCCCCGAAACGGACATGCCGTGTACGACGCCCCCGCACCCGCTTCCTGGCGTATTGCACTGCCGCACGATGTGGCGGCCGTGCCGGTCGCCCGTGCCCTGGTGCGCAACGCGCTGGCGGACGGCGAGCACACGGCGGACCGCGACACCGCGGAGCTGCTGACCGCCGAGCTGGTCGCCAACGCGGTGGAGCACACCACCGGCGGCGGCATCGAACTGGTGGTCCAGCTGAACCACGCCGGCTGCCAGGTCGAGGTGCACGACCCGGACCCCGCGCCGCCCGAGAATCTGGTCCGGCCGCATCCGCCGGAGCCGGACCTGATGCAGGAGGGCGGGCGCGGGCTGCTGCTGATCCGCGCCCTGAGCGCCGCCTGCGGCCACCGCCCCACCGCATCCGGCAAGGCGGTCTGGTTCAGCCTCCCGTCGGTGCCGCGGCAGCGGCGGCGGTCGGCCTGACGCCGACGGCCGGTCCACGGTCCGGGTCAAGCCCGGTTCACGGTCGGGGTCAGGCTCCGTTCACGGTCGGGCGAGGGTGGCGACGAGGACGGCCTTGATCGTGTGGAGCCGGTTCTCCGCCTCGTCGAAGACGACGGAGTGCGCGGACTCGAACACCTCGTCGGTGACCTCCAGCGACTCCAGGCCGTGGCGCTCGTGTATCGCGCGGGCCACCCGGGTGCCGAGGTCGTGGTAGGCCGGCAGACAGTGCAGGAACTTCACGTCGGGGTTGCCGGTGGCGCGCAGCACGTCCATGGTCACGGCGTACGGGGCGAGGGCGGCGATCCGCTCGTCCCACACCTCCTGGGGCTCGCCCATGGACACCCAGACGTCGGTGGCGACGAAGTCCGCTCCCCGGACACCCTCGGCGACGTCCTCGGTGAGCGTGATCACGGCGCCGCTGGTCTCGGCCAGCTCGCGGGCGCGCGCGACGACCTCGTCCGCGGGCCAGTAGCTCTTGGGCGCGACGATACGGACGTCCATGCCGAGCAGCGCGCCGGTGACGAGATAGGAGTTGCCCATGTTGAAGCGGGCGTCGCCGAGGTAGGCGAAGGCGATCCCGTCGAGCGGCTTCGCACTGTGCTCGGTCATCGTCAGCACGTCGGCCAGCATCTGCGTGGGGTGCCAGTCGTCGGTGAGGCCGTTGTACACGGGCACACCGGCCTGGGCGGCGAGCTCCTCGACACCCGCCTGACTGTCGCCCCGGTACTCGATGGCGTCGAACATCCGGCCGAGCACCCGCGCGGTGTCCTTGATCGACTCCTTGTGCCCGATCTGCGAGCCCGACGGGTCGAGGTACGTGGTGGACGCGCCCTGGTCCGCGGCCGCGACCTCGAAGGCGCAGCGGGTCCGGGTCGAGGTCTTCTCGAAGATCAGCGCGATGTTCCTGCCGCGCAGGTGCTGCGCCTCGGTCCCCGCCCGCTTCGCCGCCTTCAGCTCGGCGGCGAGGTCGACCAGGCCACGGAACTCCTCGGCGGTGAAGTCCAGCTCCTTGAGGAAGTGGCGGCCGGTGAGCTTCGTCGGGACAGTCACCATGGGGGCGCTCCTGGGGGACGGGATACGGGTACGGACACGGAACACTGGAAGTCTATACGATGACCTACATTTCTATGCACGATGCCCTCGTCGAGTGGCAGGTGTCACCACCGCCCGCGTCTCACCCCACCACAGCCCGGATCCCCGTCGCACCCTGACGCACCGCGCGACGGCGCCGGTGCGGTGCGGCCGCCGGATGCGCCGTCCACCCCTCGTTCCGTCCCGCCCTCGCGTCATGCAGTGGGAGTGGATCCGGAGACCGCGGGACGGCTCACCCGGGCTCATGCACGAGAATCCAAAAAAAATCCGGGCGGCGATGTCGAGAACGCGTGACCGGCTCCGTCCCGGCAGTGAACGCGACCACAATGGGTCGCAGGAGCTCCGAGGAGAAACCCGATGGCCAAGTACTTGCTGCTGAAGCACTACCGTGGCGCTCCGGCCGCGGTCAACGACGTACCGATGGACCAGTGGACGCCGGAGGAGATCTCGGCGCACGTGCAGTACATGAACGACTTCGCGGCCCGGCTCGAGAAGAGCGGCGAGTTCGTCGACGGTCAGGCGCTCGCCCCCGAGGGGACGTGGGTCCGCCACGACGGCGAGGGCCGCCCGCCGGTCACCGACGGCCCGTTCGCCGAGACCAAGGACCTCATCGCCGGCTGGATGGTGATCGACGTCGACAGCCACGAGCGCGCCGTCGAGCTGGCCGGGGAGCTGTCGGCCGCCCCAGGGGCGGGCGGGAAGCCGATCCACGAGTGGCTCGAGGTGCGCCCGTTCCTGGCCGCGCAGCCCACCATCACGGAATGTCCTCATCGATGAACGAGGCTCTGCTCCGGAGTCTCACGCCGAGCGTCCTCGGGATCCTCGTCCGCCGCGGAGCCGACTTCGCGGCGGCCGAGGACGCCGTCCAGGACGCCCTGGTCGAGGCCGTCCGCGTCTGGCCCGCCGACCCTTCCCCAAGCTCTCGGCTGCGCTCGAGCAGGGGAGACCCCATTCGGGACCCGAAGGGCTGGCTGGTCACCGTGGCCTGGCGCCGGTTCCTCGACGCGACCCGGGCGGACGCCGCTCGCCGCCGCCGTGAGGACCTCTTCGACGAGGAGCCTGCGCCCGGACCCGCGTCCGCGGTCGACGACACGCTCCAGCTCTACTTCCTGTGCGCCCACCCGTCGCTGACGCCGTCGTCCGCGGTCGCGCTCACGCTGCGCGCCGTCGGCGGGCTGACCACCCGCCAGATCGCCCAGGCGTACCTGGTGCCCGAGGCGACCATGGCGCAGCGCATCAGCCGGGCCAAGCGCACCGTCGCCGACGCGAGGTTCGACCGGCCCGGCGACGTCGCCACCGTGCTGCGCGTCCTCTACCTGGTCTTCAACGAGGGCTACTCCGGCGACGTCGACCTCGCCGCCGAGGCCATCCGGCTCACCCGGCAGCTCGCCGCCGCCATCGACCATCCCGAGGTGTCCGGGCTGCTCGCCCTCATGCTGCTCCACCATGCCCGGCGCGCCACCCGGACCGCGCCCGACGGCAGCCTGGTGCCGCTCGCCGAGCAGGACCGCGGCCGGTGGGACACCGAATCGATCGCCGAGGGCGTCGGGATCCTGCAGACCGCCCTCGCCCGCGACCGGCTGGGAGAATTCCAGGCCCAGGCCGCCATCGCGGCACTCCACGCCGACGCGCCCACCGCCGAGGAGACCGACTGGGTGCAGATCGTCGAGTGGTACGACGAGCTCGCGCGCCTGACCGACAGCCCGGTCGTCCGGCTCAACCGAGCGGTGGCCGTCGGCGAGGCCGACGGACCGCGCGCCGGACTGGCGGCGCTCGCGGCGCTGGAGGACTCGGTGCCCCGCCACGCCGCGGTGGCGGCGTACCTCCACGAGCGCGACGGCGACCCGGCGAGGGCGGCACGGCTGTACGCCGAGGCGGCCCGGAAGGCACCCAACCTCGCCGAGCGCGACCACCTGACGCGCCAGGCCGCCCGGCTCAACGCCCGCCGGTGCCGCTGACGGGTCGCGCCCGGATTCCTCCCGCAGCACTCGGCGCGGCCCCGTGGCCGGAGCGGTCGCCTCGCAGTGAGCGGACAGGTCGAGGGAGCGCCCGGGTGCACCGCGGCGGGTTCACCGCACGGCGTCCCGCTCCACCGGGCAGCTCATGCAGCGCGGGCCGCCCCTCCCCCGGCCCAGCTCGCTGCCCGGGATCTCGATCACCTCGATGCCCTGCTTGCGCAGATGCGTATTGGTGGTCGCGTTCCGCTCGTACGCCACGACGACGCCCGGCTCCACGGCGAGCACGTTGCAGCCGTCGTCCCACTGCTCCCGCTCGGCCGAGTGCACGTCCTGCGTGGCCGTGAGCACCCGGATCTCGCTGAGCCCGAGAGCCGCGGCGATCGCCCGGTGCATGTGCTCCGGCGGATGGTCGGTGACCTTCAACTCCGCCGCGTCGACCCCCGGTTCGATGGTGTACGAGCGCAGCATGCCGAGGCCCGCGTACTGAGTGAACGTATCTCCGTCCACCATCGTCATCACCGTGTCGAGATGCATGAGCGCACGCCGCTTCGGCATGTCGAGCGCGACGATCGTCTTCGCGGAACCCGCCGCGAACAGCTTGTGCGCCAGCATCTCCACCGCCTGCGGGGTGGTCCGCTCACTCATGCCGATCAGCACGGCGCCGTTGCCGATGACCAGGACATCGCCGCCCTCGATCGTCGACGGGTAGTCCGCCTGACCCTCCGACCAGATGTGGAACGGTCCCGCCTCGGGCTCCTGGAACAGCGGGTGGTACCGGTAGATCGCCTCGAAGTGGACGGTCTCGCGCTGCCGGGCCGGCCAGCGCATCGCATTGATCGACACACCGTCGTAGATCCAGGCGGAGGTGTCCCGGGTGAAGAGATGGTTGGGCAGCGGCCCGAGCAGGAAGTCGTCCAGCTCCATCACGTGGAACCGCACGGACGTCGGCTCCGGGTGCGCCTCCAGGAACTCCCGCTTGGTCATCCCGCCCACCAGGGCCTCGGCCAGCTCCAGGGCCGTCATCGTCTCGAACGCGGCGCGCAGGTGGTCCGTGGCCAGCGGCCCGTACTCCTTCACGTCGAAGACCCGGTCCAGCACCAGCGAACGGGCCGCCGGGATCTCCAGCGCCTCGGTCAGCAGGTCCCCGAAGAGGTGCACCACGACGCCCCGGTCGCGCAGTACGTCGGCGAACCCGTCGTGCTCCTGCCGGGCCCGGCGCACCCACAGCACGTCGTCGAAGAGGAGCTCCCCCTTGTTGCTGGGCGTGAGCCGTTTCAGCTCCAGATCGGGGCGGTGCAGAATGACGCGGCGCAGCCGCCCGGCCTCGGAGTCGACATGGAATCCCATGGTTCCCATCCTTCCCCTCCGGAACGCCCGACGCGCAGCGTTCACACAGGACCGGTGCCCCGAAGGGGAGGCAGCCGGTTCCCGGGATGCCGGCTCCGGTACCCGCGGAGCGGACCGGAGCGCATCCCCCGGGAGGGCCGGACCGGGCTCCCCGAATGACAAAACCCGTGGTCCGCGTCGCCTCCGCACCGCGATACTCGGACATGTGTTCCTCACCATCACAGCCACCGGTACCCCCGACCGCCCCGCGTCCGACCTCGGGTTCCTGCTGCACAAGCATCCCGACAACGCGCATACGCGGTCGACCTCGCACGGCACCGCGCACGTCTTCTACCCGGAGGCGTCCGTGGAGCGCTGCACGGCCGCGCTGCTGCTGGAGGTGGATCCGGTGGCCCTCGTACGGCGCGGCAAGGGCAAGGGCCGCGGCGGCGCGCCCGACGCGTCCCTCGCGCAGTATGTGAACGACCGTCCCTACGCTGCCTCGTCGCTGCTCGCCGTCGCCCTGGGCAAGGTGTTCTCCAGCGCCCTCAAGGGGCGTTGCGAGGCACGCCCCGAACTGCCCGCGCGTGCACTGCCGTTGCACGTGGAGGTGCCCGCGCTGCCCGCGCGCGGCGGCCCCGGTCTGGTGCGCCGGCTGTTCGAGCCGCTCGGCTGGACGGTCACGGCGGAGCCCGTCGCGCTCGACGTCCGGTTCCCGGAGTGGGGCGAATCCCGGTACGTGCGCCTGGTGATGACGGGCGAGCTGACGCTCGCCCAGGCCCTGAACCACCTCTATGTGCTGCTGCCCGTGCTCGACGACGCCAAGCACTACTGGGTGTCCGAGGACGAGGTCGACAAGCTGCTGCGCGCGGGCGAGGGCTGGCTCGCGGCGCACCCGGAGCAGAAGGTCATCACCAGCCGCTATCTGTCCCGGCGCTGGGGGCTGGCGCGAGCCGCGACGGAGCGGCTGGAACTGCTGAGGCTGGCCGAGACCGACGACAGCGAGGTCGAGGAGATCGACAACGCGGTCGACGAGACCATGGACCCGGAGGCCGGGACCGGCGCGCCCACAGGGACCGACGACGGCCCGGGGACACGGACCGACGGCATCACGGGGACGGTGCCCGCCGGTTCCGGAGCACCGGTCGCGGGAGCCGGGGCGAGCCCGCAGACCGCGGCCGGCGCCGCGGCATCCGTCGCCGGGGCCGCAGGTTCCGGAGCACCGGTCGCCGGGGCCGCGGACACCGGGGCAGCAGTCGCCGCGGCCACGGAGGCCGAGGGCAGGCCCGTATCCCTCGCCGAGCAGCGCCGTGACGCCATCCTGGCGGCACTGCGCGACAGCGGTGCCGCGCGCGTCCTCGACCTGGGCTGCGGACAGGGGCAGTTGGTGCAGGCGCTGCTGAAGGACGCACGGTTCTCCGAGGTCGTCGGCGTCGACGTGTCCGTACGGGCCCTCACGATCGCCGCACGGCGCCTCCATCTCGACCGCATGGGTGAGCGGCAGGCCGCCCGCGTCAAGCTGTTCCAGGGCTCGCTGACGTACACGGACAAGCGCCTGGAGGGCTACGACGCGGCCGTGCTCAGCGAGGTGATCGAGCACGTCGACCTGCCGCGGCTGCCGGCCCTGGAGTACGCCGTGTTCGGTGCAGCCCGGCCCACGACCGTGCTCGTGACCACCCCGAACGTCGAGTACAACGTCCGCTGGGAGTCCCTGCCCGCCGGGCACGTGCGCCACGGCGACCACCGCTTCGAGTGGCGGCGCGACGAGTTCCGTGCCTGGGCGGGCGCGGTCGCCGAACGCCACGGCTACCACGTCGAGTTCCGGCCGGTGGGTCCGGACGACCCGGAGGTCGGACCGCCCACGCAGATGGCCGTCTTCCGGACCGACACCGTTCGCGGGGACTCCCCGACCACGGAAGTCCCCGACGACACCGGCGCCTCCGAGAACACGAGGGCCCCTCGGAACGCCGAGGCCCCGCGAGGCGCGGGAGCACCCGAAGCCACCACGACGCCCGAGACCACGAAGGAGGAGAAGGCAGCATGACCCGTACGACGAACAGCGGCGCACCCGACACCCCGAAGGCCGGGACGGGCCTCCCCGGGACGGCCCTCTCCCCCGAGACGGGCGCGGCCACCACGCCGGGCCCCGGCACGGCTCGGACACTTCCCGTCACCGACCTCTCCCTCGTGGTCCTCATCGGCGCCACCGGGTCCGGCAAGTCGACCTTCGCCCGCAAGCACTTCAAGCCGACCGAGGTCATCTCCAGCGACTACTGCCGCGGCCTCGTCGCCGACGACGAGAACGACCAGTCGGCGAGCCGCGACGCCTTCGACGTACTCCACTACATCGCGGGCAAACGGCTCGCCGCCGGACGCCGCACCGTCGTGGACGCGACCAGCGTGCAGAAGGAGGCGCGGGCCCAGCTCGTCCGGCTCGCCCGCGAACACGACGTCCTGCCGATCGCGATCGTCCTCGACGTACCCGAGTCGGTGTGCGCCGAACGCAACGCCGGCCGGCCCGACCGGGCCGGCCTGCCCCGCCACGTCATCGCCCGGCACCAGCGCGAGCTGCGCCGCTCGCTGCGGGGCCTGGAGCGCGAGGGCTTCCGCAAGGTGCATGTCCTGCGCGGCGTCGAGCAGATCGAGGGCGCGCGGATCGTCACCGAGAAGCGGTTCAACGACCTCACCCATCTCACCGGGCCGTTCGACATCATCGGCGACATCCACGGCTGCCGCTCCGAACTGGAGACACTGCTCACGAAGCTGGGGTACCTCGACGGGGTGCACCCCGAGGGCCGTACCGCCGTCTTCGTCGGCGACCTCGTCGACCGCGGCCCCGACAGCCCGGGTGTGCTGCGCCGCGTCATGGGCATGGTGGCGGCGGGCAACGCGCTGTGCGTGCCCGGCAACCACGAGAACAAGCTCGGCCGCTGGCTGAAGGGCCGGAAGGTCCAGCTCACCCACGGCCTCGCCGAGACCGTCGAACAGCTCGCCGGAGAGACCGAGGAGTTCCGCGCCGAGGTGGCGGAGTTCATCGAAGGGCTGGTCAGCCACTACGTCCTCGACGAGGGCCGGCTGGTCGTCTGCCACGCGGGTCTGCCCGAGAAGTACCACGGCCGCACCTCGGGACGGGTGCGCTCGCACGCGCTGTACGGCGACACGACGGGCGAGACGGACGAGTTCGGGCTGCCCGTCCGCTACCCGTGGGCCGAGGACTACCGCGGCCGCGCCGCAGTGATCTACGGCCACACCCCCGTACCCGACACACAGTGGGTCAACAACACCCTCTGTCTGGACACCGGATGTGTCTTCGGCGGCCGGATGACCGCGCTTCGCTGGCCCGAACGGGAGCTGGTCGACGTACCGGCCGAGCGGGTCTGGTACGAGCCCGTGCGGCCGCTCGTGGCGGACGCGCCGGGCGGGCAGGAGGGCCGCCCCCTGGCCCTCTCCGACGTCCACGGCAGGAAGGTCGTGGAGACCCGGCACGCCGGGCGGATCGGCGTGCGCGAGGAGAACGCGGCGGCGGCACTGGAGGTCATGAGCCGGTTCGCCGTCGACCCGCGGCTGATGCCGTACCTCCCGCCCACCATGGCGCCGACGGCGACCTCCTCGGTGGACGGCTATCTGGAGCATCCGGCGGAGGCCTTCGCGCAGTACCGGGCGGACGGCGTCGAACGGGTCGTGTGCGAGGAGAAGCACATGGGTTCGCGCGCCGTGGCCCTGGTCTGCCGCGACGCGGAGGCCGCGCGCGAGCACTTCGGTGCCGGAGGCCCCGCGGGCGCTCTGCCGGACAGCGGCGCAGGCGTCACGGGCTCCCTCTACACCCGCACCGGCCGGCCCTTCTTCGACGACCCGAAGACCACCGAAGAGGTCCTCGGACGGGTGCGCGACGCCGCCACGGCCGCAGGGCTGTGGGAGTCGCTCGACACCGACTGGCTGCTCCTCGATGCCGAGCTGATGCCGTGGTCCCTGAAGGCCTCCGGTCTGCTGCGCTCGCAGTACGCGGCCGTGGGCGCCGCGTCCGGGGCCGTGCTGCCCGGAGCGGTGGCCGCCCTGGAAGCGGCGGCGGCGCGCGGCACCGATGTGACCGGCCTGCTCGCCCGGCAGCGCGAACGGACCGTCGACGCCGCCGCGTTCACCGACGCGTACCGCCGCTACTGCTGGACCACGAACGGCCTCGACGGCGTGCGCCTCGCCCCCTTCCAGGTCCTCGCGGTGCGCGACCGATCGCTGGCCGGGCTGCCGCACGACGAACAGCTGGCGCTGGTCGACCGGCTCGTCGAGCACGACATGAGCGGTCTGCTGCAGACCACGCGCAGGCTCGTCGTCGACACCGGCGACGAGGCCTCCGTGCAGGCGGGCATCGACTGGTGGCTGGAGATGACCGGCCGGGGCGGCGAGGGCATGGTCGTCAAACCGCTCGGCGCTCTCGTGCGGGACGCGGGGGGACGGCTGGTCCAGCCGGGCATCAAGTGCCGGGGGCGCGAGTACCTGCGGATCATCTACGGTCCCGAATACACCCGCCCCGACAACCTCGCCCGGCTCCGGGAACGCCACCTGGGCCACAAGCGCTCCCTCGCCCTCCGCGAATACGCGCTCGGTCTGGAGGCACTGTCCCGCCTCGCCGACCGCGAACCCCTGTGGCGCATCCACGAGCCGGTGTTCGCGGTGCTGGCCCTGGAGTCGGAACCGGTGGACCCGCGGCTGTGAGGGGGTGGGGGCGGGGCGGGTGAGGGGTGGCGGCTCCGTGGAGGGGCACTCGGGGCGGGGGCCCTCCCCCTCCCCCTCCCCTCCCTCCCCAGTCCCCACCCCGGCCGTCCCCGCACCACCCCCCGCCCCGAGGCCGGCCGGGGCTGTGCCGTTCTACGACAGCTGGGCCTGGACCTGGGACGAGATCAGTTCCAGGTGGTCCAGGTCGTCCAGGTCCAGGACCTGGAGGTAGATACGGCTGGAGCCGATCTCGGCGTAGCGGCCGATCTTGTCGACCACTTCGGCCGGTGAGCCGGCGAGGCCGTTGGCCTTGAGCTCGTCCGCATCGCGGCCGATCGCGGCGGCGCGGCGGGCCACTTCGGCCTCGTCCCTGCCGACGCAGACCACGAGCGCATTCGAGTACACCAGGTCGTCGCCCTTGCGGCCGGCCTGTTCCGCGGCCGCACGGACGCGGCCGAACTGCCGTTCGCTGTCCTCGACCGAGGCGAAGGGGATGTTGAACTCGTCGGCGTACTGGGCGGCGAGCCGCGGTGTGCGGGTGGCGCCGTGGCCGCCGATGAGCACCGGCACCTTGCGCTGCGCGGGCTTGGGCAGCGCGGGTGAGTCGGTCAGCTGGTAGTAGGTGCCGTCATGGCTGAACGTCTTGCCCGGCTCGGTGCTCCACAGGCCGGTGACGATCGCCAGTTGCTCCTCCAGCCGTGCGAACTTCTCCTTCGGGAACGGGATGCCGTACGCCTTGTGCTCCTCCTCGAACCAGCCGGCGCCCAGGCCCAGTTCGACGCGGCCCCCGGACATCTGGTCGACCTGCGCGACCTGGATGGCGAGTACGCCCGGCAGGCGGAAGGTGCCGGCCGTCATCAGGGTGCCGAGCCGGATCCGTCGGGTCTCCCGGGCGAGCCCTGCGAGTGTGATCCAGGCGTCGGTCGGGCCGGGCAGTCCGTCGACGGAGCCCATGCTCAGATAGTGGTCGGAGCGGAAGAAGGCATCGAACCCGAGGTCCTCGGTGGCTCGTGCGACGGTCAGAAGGGTGTCGTAGGTCGCCCCCTGCTGGGGCTCGGTGAAGATGCGAAGATCCATGCCTCCATCCTGCACGCTTGCGCGTGCGTCCATCCCTTCGATCGGCCTGTTCCGCCGTCCGGTCCCCGGTCGGGTGAAGGCCGGTCACCCCGGGGCCCTCTTCCGGGCCGGCGCGCCGGTGGTTCATGGCGCTCCCGCGGTGGAGTCGGGCTCGGGCATGGTGCGGTCGCGTGCGGCGAGTCGCCGCAGCATCTCGAGCACCCGGTCGCGGCATTCGTCTGCCGCGTCGATCGCCTCCATGCACTGCCAGTACGCCCCTTCCTCGTCGGCGGAGCAGGCGACGCCGACGAGGGCGATGCCGACCTCGCCGAGGAGTCCGCCGAGTCCGAGGAGGGCGGTGCGTGCGTCGCCGAGCTCCGTGAGCCGGGCCGCGCGTATGCCGTCCATGGTGAGCGGGGGTGTGCCGAGCGCGCCGCAGCCGCGGCCGCCGACCTCGCTGAGGCCGAGGGCCTCGCCGCGTAATTCGGGCGGTCCGGAGACGGCCAGTCTGCTGCCGATGGCCTGGGCGAGTGCCTGTGCCTGCCAGACCTCGGTCAGGATCTCCGGTGTGTCCTGGCTCTCGGCCAGTGCCCGTCTGCTCGTCCTGATGAGACGCACCGCATCCATGCGCCGCCCCCGTCCTTCTGGAACGCGCTGACTGCGCGTCCGTGCTCTGTCCCCTGTTCACTACCCAGAGTGAAAGCGGATGAGACGAAAAGCCAGAGGAAGCCCGAAATCTGTGGACACGGAATCGAGTGTGGACAAGTTTGTGACTCCGGAGAGTGACGAAGGGCGTGGTTCGAGGCTGGGCGACGCGCGTAGTTCATGTGTGCGGCACGGGCTGTTCGCCCCGTCAGTCGGTTCCCGGTAGCGGGAACCGCTGTTCGTTGCGGTCGATTTTCTGCGAGAGGGCCGACAGCGGGTCGATGCCGAGGGTTTCGCACAGTTGGAGGAGGTAGGCGAGCACATCGGCGACCTCGTCGGTCACCCGGTGGGCGGTGTCGGGGTCGGACATGACGTCCGCGGATTCCTCGGGGGTCAACCACTGGAAGATCTCGACGAGTTCGGACGCCTCCACGCTGAGGGCGGCCACGAGGTTCTTGGGGGTGTGGTAGCGCTGCCAGTGCCGGGCGGCCGCGAACTCGGTGAGTCTGCGCTGCAGGGAGGGCACGTCGAGGGGGCGGGGCTCCGCGGGATTGCCGGGTTCCGGGGGTGTCTGTGTCACGTTCCCAGGTCTACCACCGTGACGTCGTCGAGCTCCGTGGCCCAGGGCGCTTCGGCCGCGGCCCCGATCAGCCGGATGTGTCCGCCGGCGCACATGCGCATGGCCAGTGCGGCGAGTTCGCGCCGCTGGCGGGTGTCCATGCAGTGGTCGAAGCCGTCGGCGAGGACGGTGAGGGCCTGGTAGGCCGACGGCACCTCCGCGACCGGGTCGACCTCCAGGACGCCCGGGCCGGTGAGGAGCACCAGTGCGAGTGCCAGGTAGCGCAGTTCGCCGTCGCCGAGGCGTTCCACGGGCGTGGTGGTGCCGTCGCCGCGGTCGATGACGGCGCGCACGGTGCCGTCGGGTAGTTCTTCGGCCCGTACGTCGGTGACCGGCCCGGCGCAGCCCGCCCGTACGGCGGCGACCAGCAGGGGGTGCCGGCGGGCGCGTTCGGCCCGGGTGCGCAGCACGACGTCGGCGAGGTTGTCGCAGGCGCCGAGGAGCCGGCCGGTGCCCACGGCGACGGGGGCGCGCATGCGGCCGGGGCGTGGGTCGCAGGGGAACACCGATCGCAGGGCGACCACGACCTGTTCGGCTGCCTGGAGCACGAGCCGTTGTCCGTCGGTCTTGCCGGCGACGCGCAGTGACAGCAGTGTGGTGCCGAGCCGGTCGTCGGGGAACGGGGCGCGGGTGACGGGCGCGGCGCCGGCGGTGTGCCAGGCCGCCTGCACGGTGCGTCGTCCCGGGTCGCGCAGGGAGCTCTCGAACAGGGTGTGCCCGCAGCCGGTGAGTCGTTCGCCGACGATGCGGAGTTCGGGTTCGGCCTGCACGGCGATGTCGAGGTGGACGGGGCCGACGGGCCCGTCGACGGTGCAGCCGATGCGGAAGCCGCGGCGTCGGTCGGCGTCGGGGCGTGCGCGTCCGGGAACGCAGGCGGAGGGTTCGGGAAAGGTTTCGGCGAGTTCGGCGCCGCCGCCGAGCCGGGCGAGCGCCGTGTACGCGGACAGGGCGGTGGTTTTGCCGCTGCCGCTGGGTCCGGTGAGGAAGGTCAGCGGACCGAGCGGGAGGACGGTGCCGCGGTGTGCGCCGAAGGCGGAGAGGCGCAGTTCCGTGATACCGGGCCGGCCCGGCCGTTGCAGCTGTTCGGGCTGTTGGGGCTGCTTCCGCCTTCCGGGCGGATCCTGCCCTGTCGGCCGGCCCGGACGGGCCGTCTGCCCCAAGTGCGCCCGCGATTGCTGCTGTTGTGGTTCCTTCCGCCCGTGTCTCCGGCCCGGACGGGCCGGCTGTTCCGGCTGCTCCGGCGATGTCGTGGGCGGCGCCCCCTGGGTGTGCACGGTCATGCCTGGACGCTACTGACCTGCGGGTCGGACGAACCGTTCCGTCGGACCGGCCGTCCCACGATCGGGGGACGGCCGGGCCGGGGGCGCTGCGGCTGTTTGACGCGGGGTCGGCGGCCCTGCGGTCGCGGGGGCACCGGGTCTCGGATCCGGGGTCGTCGGTGGTGACGGTCCCCGCGCCCCGGCCCACGGTTCGGCGCGCTCAGAACCCCGGCATGGTGGCGCTCTCCATGAGCCCGTTCACTTCGGTTCCGGGCGGTGACAGCAGGAAGACGTTGCGGTCGACGCGGTGCATCGTGCTGCCCAGTCCGAAGACGACGCCGCTGCTGAAGTCCAGGACCCGCTTGGCCACTTCGGTCTCGGCGCTGCTCAGGTCGAGCAGGACCGGGATGCCGGACATGAGGGTTTCGGCGACGTCGCGGGCGTCCGCGAAGACGTTCACGCGCATGACGACGAAGCGGCGCCGGGTCTCGGTCTCGGCGTCCGGCAGGGACCGGTGTCCGGTCCACGACGGCCAGGCGCCGCGGCCCCGCAGAGGTACGACCTGGGCAAGCCCTTCCCACTGTTCGTCGGTGACGTCGTGGCTGTTCAACGGCTCACCCCGTCCTGGCTCGTCCTGGTTGTCTGCACCGGTCAATTCTTACGTCAACTCACCCGTTCAGCCCAACAGCGACACGATCGGCGCGGTCGGGGGGTTCCACCGCGGGCCGATTTCCGCTTCGGGCTGAAGGGCCCCCGGATGCGGGCTCCCGCTGAGACTTTAATGATCTTGTAAGTGCTGATCACCAAGAGGAAGAAGACCACTTCCCGATGAACACATCACTGTCCCACGGGCGGGCGGGCGCGGCGAGGAGGGCGGCGGCGGTGTGCGCGGCCGTCGGCGTCGCCCTGTCGGCGGCGGGCTGTTCGTTCTCCCCGGCCAAGACGGGCAAGGAGTCGTACGGCGTCGAGCAGAAGGTGACGTCGCTGCGTGTCGACGACTACGCGGGTGACGTCGAGGTCGTTGCCGGATCCGGCGACTCCGTCGAGGTCGTCGAGAAGTACGAGTACAGCGACGGGAAGCCGCGGACCGAGCACTCGGTCAGGGCGGGCGAGTTGCTGCTGAAGAGCTCGGGCTGCGGCGGCGACGCCGACAAGTGCTCGGTGAAGTACCGCGTGGAGGTTCCCGCGGCGACGGCGGTCCATCTGACGGTCGGCGGCGGCGACATCACCGTCCGGGGCCTGTCGGGCGCCACGTACGCGAAGTCGGAGGGCGGCCAGGTGCGGGTCGCGCAGTCCTCCGCCAAGGACGTGACCGCCGGGAACGGGGGCGGTGACGTCTCGGTGTCCTTCGCCGCCGTACCGGACAAGGTGGACGCGAGCACGGAGGGCGGTGATGTCACGGTCCGTCTGCCGCGGGGGGCGTACGACGTGGACGCCCGTACCGAGGGTGGCGATCGCAAGGTGGACGTGAGGACCGACTCCGGTTCCCCCCACAAGGTCACGGCGCACACCGAGGGCGGTGACGTGCGCGTGGAGTCCACCGGCTGAGGGGTCGTCAAGGTGGTGCGACGACGGGGTGTTCCCGGGAGCGCCCCACCGTCGCACACTTCCTTGATAAAGACATACGTCCGGCCGTATGCTTTTTTCATGATGACGACCCCGTTACCCCTCACCGAAGAGTCCGATCCCTACTGCATGGAGTCGACAACCGCTGCGGCCCTGCTCTTCGACGCCCCGTGGAGCCGCTTCGGCGTGATCGGGGACAGCCTGTCGGCAGGCGTCGGAGACCCCAGCCCCGGCTATGCGAACCTCGGGTGGCCGGACCGGGTCGCGGGCATCCTGCGGCGCGTGCGTCCCGACCTGGCGTACCTCAACACCGCGGAAGTCGGGGCGACGACGGCCCAGGCCCTGGAGGGGCAGGCGGAGCGCATCACCGCGTTCGCCCCGGACCTGTTGCACGTGCCGTGCGGGGCGAACGACATCGTGCGCCGCAGCCCCGACTTCGACGAGATCGAGCGGACACTGCGGCGCATGTACGAACTGGCGGCCACGACCGGCGCCCGGCCGGCCACGTTCACACTCGGCAGGGCCTATGTCGTGCCGGTCTTCCCCGACTGGTCCCGGCGCGTCTCCACGCTCAACGACATCACCCGCGCGCTCGCCGCCGAATTCGGGGCCGTCGTCGTCGACATGTGGGACCACCCGGTCAACGACCGCGAAGGCCTGTTGAGCGAGGACCGTATCCACTTCTCGGCCTCGGGGCAGGCCGTGATGGCTGCCGAGGTGGTCAAGGCGCTGGCGCACACACTCGGACGCGCGGCACGTGCGTGACTCCGCCCCGAGCGCTCTCCCCCGCCCACGCGTTCGGGCCCGCCCACGCCCGGGAAGCGGATCCGACGGCAGAGGTACGATCGGCCGTATGGGCAGTGCAACGAAGCCGGCCGCGCCGCACGGCGGCGACTCCGGGGAGTCCGCACCCCCTCCCCGGGAGCAGGCGCAGCCCGAGACGACCGACAAGCGCCTCCTGCGCGGCGCCAGGACGCGGAAGGTCGTCCTTCGGCAGGCCGTCGACATCGCCTCGCTCGACGGACTGACCAGCCTCAGTTTCGGCCGCCTGGCCGCCGACACCGGGCTCAGCAAGGCGGGAATCCAGACCCTCTTCAGGACCAAGGAAGCCCTGCAGCTGGCGGCCGTCGACCACGCCCGCGAGATGTTCGTCGACGCGGTCGTCCGTCCTGCCCTGTCCGCGCCGCACGGTGTCGCGCGCCTGCGGGCGCTGCTCGACCACTGGATCGTGTACGCCGAGACTCCGCTGTTCGCCGGCGGGTGCTTCCGGGTCGCGAACCTCGCCGAATTCGACAGCAGGCCGGGGCCGGTGCGCGACGCGCTGCTGCGCGACCAGCGGGAGTGGACCGGGGCCATCGCCGACGAGTTGCGGGTCGCGGTACGGACCGGTGAGATCGCGGAACTGGACGTCGATCTGGCGACGTTCCAGATCGACGCCCTGCTGTGCGCCGCGAACACCGCCCTGCGCTCCGGGGACGGGGATGTGGTGGGCAAGGTGCGTCGTATCGTCGAGAGCCTCCTGGCGCCTCCACCCTGAGGCTGGCACCCGGCCGGCCGCTCACCGGCTCGGGCTGCGGCTCCCGGCTCCCGGCTCCCGGCTCCCGGCTCCCGGCTCCCGCGTACGCCCACCCCTCGGTAAGAGGTGGGCGTACATCCCGAACGACCGCAACCCCTGCGGTCCGGGTCGCGTTGCCGACGCCGGACCCGTCGGGCAGACGGCGCTGGAAGCGGCAGGTCCGGACCCGCCCCGCCCGGCGCACGGCGCCTCCCTGCGGACCGCGATGCGTGAACTCGGCGGCGGCCCCGCACCGTTGCGAGGCCGCCGCCCGAAAGCTCCCCGACTCAGTGACCGGTTAGTTCACCGGCTCGGGTTCGGGCTCGTTCTCGGTCTCGGCTTCGCCTGCCGGGTCGACCGGTGTCCTGACCGAGTCGAGGAGGAGCTGGGCGACGTC
>NZ_JBSFDP010000055.1:9847-27457 GCF_053593975.1 Streptomyces sp. NPDC002004 | reverse complement strand
CATTCCGAACCCGGAAGCTAAGCCTCACAGCGCCGATGGTACTGCAGGGGGGACCCTGTGGGAGAGTAGGACGCCGCCGAACAAATTTTGAGAAGAGCCCCAACTTCTGGATCCGGTCCGGGAGTTGGGGCTCTTCTGCGTTTACGGGGCCATTCTCCAGCCGAAGTCCGTCTGCAATTAGTGTCGAGTCATGGGCTATGACCTGATCATTTTCGACAACGACGGTGTGCTCGTGGACAGCGAGCCGATTTCCAACCGTATCCTCGCCCGTTATCTCACCGAACTGGGACACCCCACCTCGTACGAGGATTCCCTTCGCGACTACATGGGCGGTGCCATGCACCGTATCCACGAGCTGGTGCTCGAGCGCAGCGGTCGCAGCCTGCCCGACGACTTCGACGACACCTTCCACACACGCGTCTTCGCCGCGTTCGAGCAGGAGTTGACGCCTGTCGACGGGGCCGTGAGCGTCCTGGAGAAGCTCGTGGCCGACCGTACGCCGTACTGCGTGGCCTCCTCCGGAAGCCATGAGCGGATTCGCGTCGGGCATCGGACGACCGGCCTGGACAGGTGGTTCGACGACAGCCGCATCTTCAGTTCGCAGGACGTGGGGCGGGGCAAGCCGGCACCGGACCTCTTCCTGTACGCCGCCGAGCGCATGGGCGTCGAGCCGGCACGGTGCGCGGTGGTCGAGGACAGTCCCCTCGGGATCCGGGCAGCCGTCGCGTCCGGCATGGACGTGTACGGGTTCACGGCGATGACGCCCGCCTCACGGCTGGCCGGAGCGACCGAACTGTTCCACCACATGAGGGAGCTGACCGCGCTTCTCGCCGGACAGGCGTGACCGGGTCAGCCCGCCCCCCAGGCCGGCTTCGGGGCGCGCACTGCGGTGGCGCTCGGTCTGGGCAGTGTCGTCCCCGCCGGGCAGACCGTGGTGCGGGAGCAGCGGCGGGAGGGAAGCTCAACGGGCTCGCCACGCTGATCCTGCTGGTCAATGCCGTGGGCCTGCTGCTCGGCTTCGTCGCCGGTGACTCGAGTGCCGCAGCAGAGCTGAGCAAAATTCAACTTCCATCTACCCACGGGTAAGCCGGAGCCCTACGCTGTGCCGCCATGACAGAAGTGCTGCGGCGCGGCAGGGCCTCCTTGGCATTCAGCTTCTTCGCACAGGGCTCCGCGTTCGCGCTGCTCGTCACCAGGATCCCCGCGATCCAGGACAGGTACGGGATATCGGACGGGCTGCTGCCCGTCTTCCTGGCCGCCGTGCCGATCCTGGCGGGTGCGGGAAGCGTGTGCACGGAGCAGCTGGTCAAGAGGGTCCGGCCGAGCCGGGTCCTGCGCTGGTCGCAGCCGGTGGTGCTGCTGGCGCTGCTCGGGGTCGGGGCGGGCGACCGGATGGCCGAGGCCGCCTTGGCGCTCGGGGTGTTCGGGCTGGCGGTCGGTGCGCTGGACGCGTCCATGAACATGCTCGGGGTGAGCCTGCAACGGGCCTACGGGCGCAGCATCATGCTCGGCTTCCACGCGGCGTACAGCCTCGGCGGGATCGTCGGCGCATCGCTGGCCTGGGCGGGCGCGCACTGGGAGCTGCCGCTGTTCGTGTCCTATCTGCCGGTGGTCGGGGTGCTGCTGCCCGCGGCGCTCATCGGAAGCCGGTGGTACGTCGACGGGGGTGCCCCGGGCGCCGAGGGGCCCGGCGAGACGGCCGGCGCGCAGAGTGGAGGTGCCGGAGGTGCGGGGCCCGTCGTCCTCGGGCTGCTGCTGCCGCTGTGCCTGGTGATGACGTTCGCGTACATCGGGGACTCGACGGTCTCCAACTGGAGCGCCAAGTACCTTCAGGACGTGCTGGGGAGCTCGGAGCAGCTGGCGACCCTCCCGTACAACGTCTACATGGTGACGACCCTGGTCGGGCGATCGCTCGGCGATCTCGGGGTGCGCCGCTTCGGAGCCGTCGCCGTGGTGCGTTGCGGGACGGTGGTGGCCGCGCTCGGGTTCGCGGTCGTGGCGGCGGCGCCGGGCGCATGGGTCGGCATGCTCGGATTCACCCTGTTGGGGCTCGGGCTGTGCGTGATCGTGCCGCAGACGTTCGCGGCGGCGGGTCGGCTCTTCCCCGGGGCCTCGGACACGGCGATCGCGCGGCTGAACGTCTTCAACTACGTCGGCTTTCTCGTCGGATCGCCGCTGGTGGGGGCGCTGGGGGATGCGTGGAACTACCGGGGCGCGATGCTCGTTCCGATGGTGTTGGTCCTTGTGACGCTGCTGTACGCCAAGTCGTTCGCCCCTCAACCGGCCCGATACGGTGATCGGCATGAGCGGCCGCGCACAGCTGATGTGGGACGAGGCAGTAACGGGCTATGACTTCGGTCCGGATCACCCGATGGATCCGGTCCGGCTGGCATTGACCCGTCGGCTGGTGACCGCCTTCGGGCTGGACCGTGGGCTCGAGGTGGTCGCCGCCAAGCGCGCGGGCGAGTCGACGCTGCGGCTCGTGCACCGCGAGGACTATGTGGAGGCGGTCAAGGCCGTCTCCGCGGATCCCGCCTCGGCGGACGGGACCTACGGCCTGGGGACGATGGACGACCCGGCCTTCGCCGGCATGCACGAGGTGTCGGCGCTGATCGCCGGGCAGTCCGTGGGCGCGGCGGAGGCGGTGTGGCGCGGGGACGCGCTGCATGCGGTGAACTTCGCGGGCGGGCTGCACCACGCCATGCCGGGCGGGGCCTCCGGGTTCTGCGTCTACAACGACGCGGCCGTGGCGATCGCACGGCTGCTGGAGCTGGGCGCCGAGCGGGTCGCCTACGTGGATGTGGACGTGCATCACGGGGACGGGGTGCAGGCCGCGTTCTGGGAGGACCCCCGGGTGCTCACGATCTCGCTGCACGAGCATCCGCGGACGCTGTTCCCGCAGACCGGATGGCCGGAGGAGACGGGGGCGGACTCGGCGCAGGGCACCGCGGTGAACGTGGCGCTGCCCGCGGGCACCGGCGATGCGGGCTGGGTGCGGGCGTTCCACGCGGTCGTGCCGGAGCTGCTGGCCGACTTCCGGCCCCAGGTGCTGGTGACCCAGCACGGTGCCGATACGCACTTCGAGGATCCGCTGGCGCATCTTGCGGTGTCCCTGGACGCGCAGCGGGCCGTGCAGGTCGCCTGCCATGAGCTGGCGCACGAGCACGCCGACGGGCGGTGGGTGGCCCTGGGCGGCGGGGGATACGCCGTGGTGGAGGTCGTGCCGCGGTCCTGGACCCACCTGGTGGGGATCGCCGCGGGAGCGCCGGTGGCCCCCGAGGAACGGATCCCCGAGGAGTGGCGGCAGGAAGTGTTCGCGCGGACCAGGCAGTTGGCCCCGCAGCGGATGACCGACGGGCGGTGGCCCGTGGCGTGGCGGGGCTGGGAGTCCGGGTACGACCCCGCGGACCGGGTGGACCAGGCGATCAGGGCGACCCGGAATGCGGTGTTCCCCCTGCGGGGGCTGCTGGCCTAGCGTCCGGGCCGGGCACCGGGGCCTGCCCGTCCTGACGTGGTCGGTCCGCGCGGTGTCGGGAGCCTGCCGGCGGCCCGGCATCCGTCCGGTCGGCATCGGGGCCTGCCCGTCCTCACCTGGTCCGCTCGCGCGGCACCGGGGCCTGTCCGTCCTCATGTGGTCCGTCCGCGCGGCACCGGGGCCTGCCCGGCGTCGCGGCGTGCATCCGCCTGGCGGCCGTGGTCTGGCGGCCGGCCCTGCGTCCGCCCGGGCCGGACGCCGGTTACGCCAACCGTGCGGTTCTCCTCCGTTCCCGTGAGCGCAGGAACGGCAATGCGGCAGCATCGGCACGTGTTCAGTGTCGGCGGCCTCCGGGCGCATCTGCTGGCCGCTCGGCTGGCCGGGATCGTGGCGACCTCGCGGGAGAAGAGTCTGCGCAGCTACCGGCTCTTCGCGGCGCGGGATCCGCGCGCGCTGCTCGGTCTCGATCCCGAGTGGACCTGGGGGCACCGGGACGTCATCGCGGTGATGGCCGACAAGTGCGGGGTGTCGGCCGATCCGGAGCACACCACCGGGCACGACGTCATCGATCCGGAGCGGACGGTGGCGGCGCTCGACGCGTTCGCGGAGCACGTCGGGGACGCGGCACGGCGCCGTGCGCCGGTCCTGCTGGGAACGGGCCACCCGCATCGACTGCTCGGTTTCTACGCCGCGTTGGCAGACGCATTGTCGGCGGCGGGATGTCCTGTTCTCACCCCCGCGCAGGGTCGCTGTGTCGACATAACGACCCGGTTCGGTCTACGCACGCTCAACATCGACTACGTACGGAGAGTGGCGTTGGTGCGAGAACCGGGGTCGCCCGGCGCCGGGAGTGCCACCGGCGCACACACCCACTCGCCGCTCCCGGTTCGGACCGTTCTGGCCGCCGCGGCGGAGGTCGGCGGACCACTCCCCGACCTGGTCATCGGCGACCACGGGTGGGTCTGCGGGGCAGGTCAGCTGGGCTTCCGTGCCATCGGCCTGGGGGACACGGACGATCCCGCGCTGTTCGTCGGTGAGGCGGAGGGGCAGGTATCCGTCGCCGTTCCGCTTGATGACGCTGTGCGGTCTGCTTACTACCGACCGCTTACTCGCTATGTACTCAAACGAGCGTGTCTGTCACAGTAGGCGGCCGATGGCTGCTCCTCTTCCCCACTCGCATCACCCGCCCCTAGTCTGGGGAGTGAGCGCACAGCGACGAGGAGTCACCGGAGGGGAAGCCGGTGCCCGTCATGTGTGGAAGGTTCAGGTGTGTCATGGCTGCTGGCGAGAGGCCTCTGAACGAGGTTCAGTTCCTGACCGTGGCGGAAGTCGCCTCGGTGATGCGAGTGTCGAAGATGACCGTGTACCGGCTGGTGCACAGCGGTCATCTGCCCGCCATCCGGGTGGGGAGGTCTTTCCGCGTCCCGGAGCAAGCGGTTCACGAGTACCTTCGCGAGTCCTATGTGGGGGTGGAGACGGGCTGATCGGTGCACTCGATTACAAGCTCGGCGCTCGGGGCGGGTAGGCTAGCCCCTCGTAGGTCGTGTGGGCCCATGCAGCCCAGCACCGAGTGAAGAGAAGTGAGCGAGGGTAGTCGTGGGCTCTGTTATCAAGAAGCGGCGCAAGCGGATGGCGAAGAAGAAGCACCGCAAGCTGCTCAAGCGCACTCGCGTTCAGCGTCGCAACAAGAAGTAAGCGACCGCTGCACAGCGCGCTCTGTGGCCCTCCCGCCTTCCGGCGGGAGGGCCACAGCCCGTTCCCGGAGAGCGGGCGCGCCACTTCCCGGCCCACGGCGCACCGCCCTCATGGCGCGCCGCGCGCACCGTGGTGCAGGCCCTCGCGGTCCGTCCCGCACCCCGCGGCGCACCTCGCGGTCCGTCCCGCGTCACCGCCCTGGCCCTCGCGTCACCGCCCCGGCCTTCGCGGCCCCTCCCGCGCACCGCGGCCCGTCCCGCACCCCGCCTCGGCCCTCATGGGTTGGTCGGCCTCACCACGGTGCCCCCGGTGCGTTCACGGGCTCGTCCCGCGGACAACGTCGCACCGGCCCGTCACGGCTCGCCCCGCGCCCCAGCCCCTCGGCTGCCCGCTGCGGTAGGGCCGGTTCCGGCCGCCCGTCACGGCCGTCCCGCACCCCGTCCATCGGCCACTCGCCGCGCCACGGCGAGACGGTCCCGCCCGGCCCGCCACGGCCGCCCCGGCCCGGCCCGTCCCACGCCCCGCCCGGCCCGTCCCACGCCCCGCCCGGCCCGTCCCGCGCCACCCCCCGGTCGGTTCCGCGCCACGTCCCGGCCCGTCCCGTACACGCGGTTGTACGTCGTTCTTGTGGCTGTCGTCACTTCATGCAGCGTGCGGTCATCACAGCGCAACATCCACCCGCTAACGTGGCGCCAGCGAGGGGAACCCGGCACAGCTGGAAGGTAGGTCGCTGATCTTGGGCAAGGTCGTGCTCGTGACCGGGGTGGCCCGGCAGCTCGGAGGCCGGCTCGTCCGGCGCATCCAGCGGGACCCCCAGGTCGACCGGGTGGTCGCCGTGGACGCGGTCCCGCCCGAGCACCATCTCGGCGGTGCGGACTTCGTGCGCGCCGACATCAGGCAGCCGACCATCGCGAAGGTGCTCGCCGAGCACGCCGTCGACACCGTCGTCCACATGGACGTCACCGGCACGGCACTGGGCGGTGGCAGCCGGGCCTCCATCAAGGAGACCAACGTCATCGGCACGATGCAGCTGCTCGGCGCCATCCAGAAGTCGCCGACGGTGAAGCGGCTGGTCGTGAAGTCCTCCACGAACGTCTACGGTTCGGCACCCCGCGACCCCGCTGTGTTCACCGAGACGACCCCGCCCAAGTCGCTGCCCAGCGGCGGCTTCGCCAAGGACACGGTCGAGGTCGAGGGGTATGTACGGGGCTTTGCGCGCCGTCGCCCCGATGTGGCCGTATGCGTGCTGCGCTTCGCGAACATCCTCGGCCCGACCGCGGACTCGCCGCTCGCGGAGTACTTCTCGCTGCCCGTACTGCCCACCGTGTTCGGCTACGACCCGCGGCTGCAGTTCGTGCACGAGGACGATGTGATCGACGTGCTGCGGGTCGCCGCGCACGACCCGGATCGCGGGACGCTCAACAGCGGCACCTTCAACATCGCCGGCGACGGCGTGCTGCTGCTGTCACAGTGCTCGCGCCGCCTGGGCCGCCCCACCGTGCCCGTGCTGCTGCCCGCGGTCACCTGGGCGGGCTCCACACTGCGCACGCTCGGCCTGACGGACTTCTCGCCCGAGCAGCTGCGGCTGCTCACCCATGGCCGGGTCGTGGCGACACATCAGATGCGCGAGACACTGGGGTTCCGGCCCAAGTACTCCACTGCAGAAACGTTCGCGGACTTCGTTCGGAGCCGTGGTCCCGGGCTGCTCCCGCCGGAGGCGCTCGCCGGGGCCGTCGACCGGCTCGACGCCCTGGTCCGCGGCCGCGGACGTGACCCGAAGACCTCCACCGTCATCTGACCCCGACAGACCCGTGCTTGACCCCCGCGCCATAGACACAGAGCTCCCCCAAGCTCTCGGTTCCTCCCCCGTGAGCAGGGAGACCCCCATGAGCAGGGGCACCCCCAGCCGAAGGAGCGCATCAAACATGGCGGACGCCAAGGTCATTCCGTTCGACGACGACCGGACGCGTGCCGGTGTGCAGCGCCCCGCGCGCCGCAGGGCCACGGCCGCGAACGGCCGGCGCAAGGGCGAGCCGGAGGCGGTGCGCGGGGTCAAGACCCTGCCCACAGCGCCCGGGCGGCGGGATCATGTGTCCGTGGAGGACGACGAGGAACGCGCGGCACCGTCGGAGCGGACCGCACCGGACGCCGGAAGCTGGGACCGCCGGGTGGCGGGCGGTCTGGCCTTCCTGCGGCGCCGGCTGACCGGGGACTACGAGGTCGACGACTTCGGGTACGACAAGGAGCTGACCGACCAGGTCCTGATGTCGCTGCTGCGCCCGGTGTACGAGAAGTACTTCCGGGTCGAGGTGAAGGGCATCGAGAACATCCCCGCCGACGGCGGGGCGCTGATCGTCGCCAACCACTCGGGCACGCTGCCGCTGGACGGCCTGATGATGCAGGTCGCCGTGCACGACAACCATCCGCAGGGGCGGCATCTGCGCCTGCTCGCCGCCGATCTGGTCTTCATGCTGCCGGTGGTCAACGAGCTGGCCCGCAAGGCCGGGCACACGCTCGCCTGTGCGGAGGACGCCGAGCGGCTGCTGGAGCGGGGCGAGTTGGTCGGGGTGATGCCAGAGGGCTTCAAGGGCATCGGGAAGCCCTTCGGGGAGCGGTACAAGCTCCAGCGCTTCGGGCGGGGCGGTTTCGTGTCGACCGCGCTGCGGGCCGGGACGCCGATCGTGCCGTGTTCGATCGTCGGGGCCGAGGAGATCTACCCCATGATCGGCAACGCGAAGACCCTCGCGCGGCTGCTCGGTATCCCGTACTTCCCGATCACGCCCACGTTCCCCTGGCTCGGCCCCCTGGGTGCCGTACCGCTGCCGACGAAGTGGACGATCCAGTTCGGCGAGCCGATCGCGACGGACGAGTACCCGCCGGAGGCGGCGGAGGACCCGATGCTGATGTTCAACCTGACGGACCAGGTGCGGGAACAGATCCAGCACACGCTGTACAAGCTGCTGGTGCAGCGCCGGTCGGTCTTCTTCTGACCGGGCACGCCGATGGGGCGCCCTCCGATGTGGAGGGCGCCCCATCCGCATGTGGACGCCGTGTCGCGCCGGGCTCTGGCGCCGCCCTACGGCGCGTCCTCGCCGTCGATGCCCAGGCCGGGCAACAGGCCCGGGAGCAGCGGCGGGAGGGTCACGTCCGGCTGGGGTACCGAGCCGGTCCTGCCGGAGCCGGATGCGGATCCGGACGGGCTCGGACTGGTGCGGTCGTCCTTGGGCGGGTCGAGCAGTCCGCCGGTGCTGCCACCGAGCAGGCCGCCGTCCCTGGCGCCGTCGGAGTCGGACGGGGACGGTTTGCCTGCGCTGTTTCCGCGGCCGTCGGGGGAGCCGCGGGACGCGGACGGCGCCGGGCGGTCGGTACCGGGCGAGCCGGTGCCCACGTGGCCCGTGCTCCGGCTCCGGCCGGGCTGTCCCTGGGCCGGCGGCTGCGGCAGCAGCGAGCGGAGCGGGGCGACCTCTTGGTCTATGGCGTCGAAGACCGAGCTCACCTGGGCGCTGACGTCACCGAGCTGGACGGGCAGCCGGTCGCGCAGGGCGCCCCAGGCCTCGCGGTGCGACTGGGCGAACGCGGACAGCGCCTGGATGGGCCCGAGGGAACCGTCGCGCTCGTACGCCGCGTGGAGCAGCCGGTGGCCTTCGGTCGCGTCGTGCTGCATGCCGGACAGGGCGCGTCGGACCTCGGTCACGGATTCGTGGTCGAGGTGGCCGCTGCGGCCGCGCTCCATGAGCCTGCGCGCCTCGTTCAGCCGGGTGGAGGCCTGGTCCAGGTAGATCTGGCCGCGGTCGGAGTCACCGTCGGCCATGCCTAGCTTCAGGTCCTCCATGCCCCGCTTCAGCCCGTAGAGCGAGTCGCCGGGCAGGGCCTGGGAGCTGGCCGCGGCCACTCCGCCGAAGGCGCCGGCGGCCACGCCGACGGTGAGTCCGCCGGCGGCGATGCTCTTGGACAGGCGGGAACGCGGCCGTAGCTTGCCCAGGGTGGTCGCCCGGTGGGCGCCCTTGCGGGACCGCTGCCCGGGCACCGAGGCGCCGGACGCTTCCCCGGAGGCCGTGCTCTCCTGGAGCATGGCCTCCATGGCGGCCACCAGTTGGGCCCGCTGGACGACCTTCACCTCGGGGTCCAGTGCGGGTTTCGGCAGTGCGCCGAGGCCGCCCGCCAGGGCCACCATGCGGGATCGCTCGACCTCGTCGAGCGGCCTCTCGGACTGCTCGGCCGCCGCGTCCCGGTCGGATGGCTCCTCCAGGGCCTGGGCGAAGGCGTTCGCCCGCCGGTGCGCCGATACGTTCGCGATCACTGGCGGCACCTCCTCTCGTCATGACGGTCGACTCCCCAGGGGGTCCTGAGGGTTGCACACCCGGGCCGACGCCACACGATCGTGTGAGTGAAGGCTGTCGGAGTGTGACCACAGGGAGCCTGCATCCCGCACAACGAGCGGCTTGGCACTTGGGTTACGGACGAAAGATGATCGGACAGCGAATCCAACGGACGCTCACGGAGGGTGAGTTGAGGATCGCCGAGGGTGTACGCGCGCCGCGTACCGGAATCAGCGTGCGTCGTCCGGGAGCAGCCGGGCCAGGGTGCGCACGGCGCGGTACTGGAGGGTCTTGATCGCGCCCTCGTTCTTGCCCATGACCCGTGCGGTCTCGGCGACCGACAGCCCCTGGAGGAAGCGCAGGGTGACGCACTCCTGCTGCTGGGGGTTGAGGCGGCGTACGGCGTCGAGGAGGGCCGCGTTGGACAGGGACTCCAGGACGGAGTCCTCGGGGCTGCGCTCGACCTCGTTGGCGTCGAGCATCTCACCGGTCGTGACCTCCAGGCGGAAGCGGGACGACTTGAAGTGGTCGGCGACCAGATTGCGCGCGATCGTGACCAGCCAGGCGCCGAAGTCGCGGCCCTGCCAGGTGAAGGTGCCGATGCGGCGCAGTGCGCGCAGGAACGTCTCGCTGGTCAGGTCCTCGGCGGTCGCCTTGCCGCCCACGCGGTAGTAGATGTACCGGTACACGGTGTCGCTGTACTGGTCGTAGAGGCGGCCGAAGGCCTCGGCCTCGCCGGCCTGGGCGCGCTCCACCAGCTCCATCATCCGGGCGCTGTCGCTGTCCGCGGCCGGGCGTCGCGCGTGGGCCGCGGTGGCGGCGCCCGAGCGGCCCCGTCTGCCGACTTCCCGCCCCTCACCCAGCCGTCGTCCTTCGACGACGGCGCTGCGCGCCGGGGCCTTCTTGAAGCCCTCGGCGAGGGCATAGGCCGGGCCGAGGGGTGCAGGGACGGCGAAGGCGGGGACGGCGTACGCGGTGGGGACGAAGCCGCGCAGGCGGTCGATGACCGATGCGCGCAGCGTAGCCAGGCCCGAGGCGTCAACCCCGACGTGTGGGTACACGGGACTCCCAGAGGCAGAGCTTCCATCACGTGCAGTGCGGGACCGTTCACCCGTCGTGGCGACGAATGGGTACCGGTTTGCGTCTGAGGAGAATAACGCTTCGTACAGGCAGCGCTACACCCAGTTGCTCAAATCATCGATTACGTCGCTTCTGTAACCGAATGGCGCTTGATCAAATGCCTTTCAGTGACCGGTTGTTGAACGAATCGGTTCGCGTTCCGTCTGAGTGCGGGGCGTGTTGTGGCCGAGTGCCGTCAACGGGACTGGCGGGGAGCCCCTGGGGGTAGGAGCACGGAATGCGAACGGCCGCCCCGGGTTTTCCGGGGCGGCCGTCCCACGATTGTTCGAGAGTGCGTCACGGGGCGCATCCGCGCCGGTGTTCGGCGCTTCTCCGGATGCTGTCGCAGCTGTTGCCGCTGCGGGCGGCGGGCGGCGGGCGTCAGCGCCGGCGGCGGTGCAGTGCGATCGCGGCCGCGGTGCCGCCCGCGACGGCGCCGACGCCGGCCGCGGCCGGGATGCCGACCTTCGCGGCCTTGCGGCCCGTGCGGTAGTCGCGCAGCCGCCAGTCGAGCCGGCGGGCGTGCTTGCGCAGTTTGCCGTCCGGGTTGATCGCGTACGGATGCCCGACCAGCGACAGCATCGGAATGTCGTTGTGCGAGTCGCTGTAGGCGGCGCAGCGCCCCAGCTCCAGGCCTTCGGCGGCGGCGAGCGCGCGTACCGCCTCGGCCTTCGCGGGCCCGTGCAGCGGTTCGCCGACGAGCTTGCCGGTGTAGACGCCGTCGACGGACTCGGCGACCGTGCCGAGCGCGCCGGTCAGGCCGAGGCGCCGGGCGATCACCGTGGCGATCTCCACCGGGGCCGCGGTGACGAGCCACACCTTCTGGCCCGCGTCGAGGTGGGCCTGGGCGAGCGCACGCGTGCCCGGCCAGATGCGCTCGGCCATGTACTCGTCGTAGATCTCCTCGCCGATGGACATCAGTTCGGAGACCCGGTGGCCCTTGACGATGGACAGCGCGGATTCGCGGACGTCCTGCATGTGGTCGGGGTCCTCGACCCCGGCGAGCCGGAACCAGGTCTGCTGCCAGGCGAACCTGGCGAGCTCGCGCCGCTGGAAGAACTTCCGCTTGTAGAGGCCGCGGCCGAAGTGGAACAGCGCGGCGCCCTGCATGACGGTGTTGTCGAGGTCGAAGAAGGCGGCGGCCTGCTCGTCGCCGACGACGGGGAACTGGGGCTCCTCTTCGTCTCTGTCGGGCGCGGCGGCCTCCGCCAGTTCCTGGGAGGACTTGCGTGCTGCCTCCGCCGAGGCCTCGCCGGCCAGCACGCTGCGTGCCGTGGCGGAGCGCCTGCGGGGGGTGAGCCATCCGGGAGCGGCCATGCGGTGAGCATAGCCAGTTTGTTCGGTGCTTCCGGAGTCGCGGGGATTCCAGGCTGTGAACTCTCCGCGACCGGACCGTTAAACGGCTTGTCCCGGGGGCGGCCGGCCGGTCCGCCGCCGGGTGAGAATGGCCGGTATGAGTCCCCTTTTTCGCCGTACGGAGAAGAAGCGGCCCGAGGACCGGGTCGTCACGCTGATCAGGAAGCCGGGCTGTCATCTGTGCGACGACGCACAGGCCGTGATCGAGAAGGTCTGCGGCGAGCTCGGCGCGTCCTGGGAGCAGAAGGACATCACGCAGGACGAGGAGCTGTACCGCAGGTACTGGGAGCAGATCCCGGTGGTGCTGGTGGACGGGGAGCAGCACGACTTCTGGCGGGTGAAGGAGGAGCGTCTGCGCAGGGCGCTCACCGCATGAAGCCCGCCATCCGCCGTCCTCGCCGGGCGTGGCGTCGCGCCGCCGGACGGCCCGGCCGGTCCGGGGAGTGCCGCGGCGCTCGGCAGGCGTACCCCGACGGCGGGTGCCCGGGGCGGCCGCGGCGTCGCCGGGCGGGGCGCCCGGAGGTCGGGCGGACGGGTCCGGGGGAGCGGCGCCGGCCCGGGTGTGAGGGGTGTCGCACCCGGTTCCGTGCCGGTTCCCGGAACGCGCGTCCAGTGTGCGTGACCCCGGTCACGTTGGCCGGGCAAATCGGACACCATCTTTGTGCACGCGTTCACAAAGACATAGCCTGCTGTCGACGGGGCGGTCCTGGGACGTATGACCGCCCGCAGCCCCGCTCTACCCGCAGGAGCACCGTGGCAACTGGCCGAACACACCGACCGGCGACACGCAGCCGAGGAATTCCCGAGGCCACCGTCGCCAGGCTTCCGCTGTACCTCCGAGCCCTCACCGCTCTGTCGGAGCGCTCGGTGCCCACGGTCTCCTCCGAAGAGCTGGCGGCCGCCGCGGGGGTCAATTCCGCCAAGCTGCGCAAGGACTTCTCGTACCTGGGTTCGTACGGCACGCGCGGTGTCGGCTACGACGTCGAATACCTCGTCTACCAGATCTCCCGTGAACTGGGCCTCACCCAGGACTGGCCCGTCGTGATCGTCGGTATCGGTAACCTCGGCGCCGCCCTCGCCAACTACGGGGGATTCGCCTCCCGTGGCTTCCGGGTCGCCGCGCTGATCGACGCGGACCCCGCGATGAAGGGCAAGCCGGTCGCGGGCATCCCGGTGCAGCACACCGACGACCTCGAGAAGATCATCAGCGACAACGGTGTCTCCATCGGCGTCATCGCGACCCCGGCGGGCGCCGCTCAGCAGGTGTGCGACCGGCTCGTCGCCGCGGGCGTCACCTCCATCCTGAACTTCGCACCGACCGTGCTGTCCGTGCCGGACGGCGTCGACGTGCGCAAGGTCGACCTCTCGATCGAGCTGCAGATCCTCGCCTTCCACGAGCAGCGCAAGGCCGGCGAGGAGACCGAGGGTCCCGAGGAGACGGGCGCGGCGGCCGCCGCGCCGAAGTCGGCCCAGGACCCGAAGGGACCCGACGGGGACGTCCCCGCCGTGATGCCGGCATGAGTCTCCTCGTCGTCGGACTGAGCCACCGCAGCGCCCCGGTCAGCGTGCTGGAGCGGGCCTCGCTCGCCATGGACGCGCAGACGAAGCTGCTGCACGACACGCTGGCCGCCGAGCCGGCGGTCGAGGCCGCCGTCCTCGCCACCTGCAACCGCATCGAGCTCTACGCCGACGTGGACAAGTTCCACGCGGGCGTCGCCGAGCTGTCCACGCTGCTCGCCCAGCACAGCGGCGTCGGCCTGGACGAGCTCACCCCGTACCTGTACGTGCACTACGAGGACCGGGCCGTCCACCACCTGTTCTCGGTGGCCTGCGGCCTGGACTCGATGGTCGTCGGCGAGGGCCAGATCCTCGGCCAGATCAAGGACTCCCTCGCCACCGCGCAGGACCTGCACACCGCGGGCCGGCTGCTGAACGACCTGTTCCAGCAGTCGCTGCGGGTCGGCAAGCGCGCGCACTCCGAGACCGGCATCGACCGTGCCGGGCAGTCCCTGGTCACCTTCGGCCTGGAGCAGCTGGCCGCCGGTGCGCCCGTCGAGGCCTGGGCGGCGGGCAAGCGCGCCCTCGTCGTGGGTGCCGGGTCGATGTCCTCGCTGGCCGCCGCGACGCTGGCCAGGGCCGGGGTCGCCGAGGTGGTCATCGCCAACCGCACGCTCGAGCGGGCCGAGCGGCTCGCGCAGATCCTGACGGAGCCGGGCGGCACCGGTGTCGCCGCCCGCGCGGTGCCGATGGACCGGGTCGCCGACGAACTGACACGTGCCGACATCGCCGTGTCCTGCACCGGGGCGACCGGGCTGGTCCTCACGGGCCAGGACGTCGAGGGCGCCCTCGTGGGGCGCCCGGGCCCGCTGGCCCTGCTCGACCTCGCGATGCCCCGGGACATCGACGCCGCCGCGCACCGCCTCGACGGGGTTCGCCTCGTCGACATCGAGTCGCTGGCCGAGGCCTCCGCCGACGCGCCGATGGCCGCCGACGTGGACCAGGTCCGCGGGATCGTCTCCGACGAGGTCGCCGCCTTCGGCGCGGCCCAGCGCGCCGCGCACATCACGCCGACCGTGGTCGCCCTGCGCACCATGGCCGCCGACGTCGTCGCCGGCGAGGTCGCCCGCCTCGACGGACGGCTGCCCGAGCTGGACGACCGGCAGCGCGCCGAGATCACCCAGACCGTCCGGCGCGTCGTCGACAAGCTGCTGCACGCGCCGACCGTACGGATCAAGCAGCTGGCCGCCGAGCCCGGCGGCGCCGGATACGCGGACGCCCTGCGCACCCTCTTCGACCTCGACCCGGAGGCGGTCGCCGCCGTCTCGCGGGCCGACCACCGGGGTGACGCGGACGTCAAGAACGCCAAGACCGCCGAGAACCGAGGGCGAGCATGACTGAGAAGGCACTGAGACTGGGGACCAGGCGAAGCAAGCTCGCCATGGCCCAGTCCGGGCATGTCGCGGAGGCCGTCCGGAAACTGACCGGCCGGCCCGTGGAGCTCGTCGAGATCACGACCTACGGCGACACCTCCCGCGAGCACCTGGCGCAGATCGGCGGCACCGGCGTCTTCGTCACGGCGCTGCGCGACGCGCTGCTGAGCGGCGAGGTGGACTTCGCCGTGCACTCCCTGAAGGACCTGCCGACCACGCAGCCCGACGACCTGCTGCTCGCGGCCGTGCCGCCGCGCGAGGACCCGCGGGACGTGCTGATCGCGCGTGACGGCCTGACCTTCGCCCAGCTGCCGGACGGCGCACGGGTCGGCACGGGTTCGCCGCGCCGCATGGCCCAGCTGAACGCGTACGCCCGCAACCACGGGATGCGGATCGAGACGGTCGCGATACGCGGCAACGTCGACACCCGCATCGGATATGTGCGCAGTGGGGAGCTCGACGCCGTCGTGCTCGCCGCTGCGGGCCTCAAGCGCCTCGGCCGGATCGACGAGGTGACCGACTTCCTGTCGGTCGACACGGTCCTGCCCGCCCCCGGCCAGGGGGCCCTGGCGATCGAGTGCAGGGCGGGTTCGACCGCCCGAGACGCTGCACTCGCCGCTTCGCTCGCCGAGCTCGACGACCCGCACACGCGGGCCGCCGTGACCGCCGAGCGGTCCCTGCTCGCCGCCCTGGAGGCCGGTTGCAGCGCCCCCGTGGGGGCGTTGGCCGACATCCCCCAAGCTCTCGACTTCGCTCGAGCAGGGGGAACCCCCATGGCCGACGGGCAGATTGTCAAGGAGATGCGCCTGCGCGGCGTCGTCGGCACGACCGACGGCACGACGCTGGTGCAGCTGTCCACCACCGGTCCCGTGCCCGAGACGGAGACCCAGGCTCTTGCGCTCGGCCGCGAACTCGCTGCCGAGATGCTCGCCAAGGGCGCGGCCGGTCTGATGGGGGAGCGAGCACTTTGAGCCCCACCACCTCTAACCAACCCGCCGTTCCCGCGCACGGGCACGTCACCTTTCT
The DNA here is from genome assembly GCF_053593975.1 of Streptomyces sp. NPDC002004. Taxonomy (NCBI): domain Bacteria; kingdom Bacillati; phylum Actinomycetota; class Actinomycetes; order Kitasatosporales; family Streptomycetaceae; genus Streptomyces; species Streptomyces sp. NPDC002004. Next base: position 11,537 of record NZ_JBSFDP010000055.1, on the reverse strand, counting down.
CGGTGCCGGGCCCGGGGATCCGGGCCTGCTGACGCTGCGCGCCGTGGAGGCGCTGGCGAACGCGGACGTGCTGATCGCCGAGCCCGATGTGCTCGACGTGGTCCGCGCGCACGCCAGGGCAGGCACCAACGCGCTGTCCCTGGACGGGGACACGGGCACGCCCGGGCAGACGGATGCTGACGACACGTCAACAGCCGTCCGGGCCCCCGCGTTGAGGGACGCGGCCAATCTTGTCATGGAGGCTGCACGGGGCGGCAAGCGGGTCGTCCGTGCTGTCACCGGCGATCCGGGGCTCGACACCGACACCGCCGAGGAGATGCTCGCGTGCGCCACCGCGGGCGTCCCCTTCGAGGTGGTGCCGGGCATCGCCGCCGCCGTGGGCGTGCCCGCCTACGCGGGTGTGCCGCTGCGCGACGCCGAGGGGACGGACGTGCGTTTCGTCGACGCGCGCACCGCCCCGCAGCGCTGCTGGACCGAGGCGGGCGTCTCCGACTGCACCGTCGTCGTCTCGGCGACCCTCGAGACGGTGGCCGCGGCCGCCGGTGAGCTGGTCGCCGCGGGCCGCAAGCCCGATACGCCGATGACGGTCACGATCGCCGGTACGACGACGCGCCAGCGCACCTGGTCCGCGACGCTGGGCACGATCGCGCAGACGCTGAAGCAGGCGAAGGTGCTGCCGTCCCCGGACGGCGGGCGCCCGGTGATAGCCGTGGTCGGTGAGCGTTCCGCCGCCGCCCGGCGCGACCAGCTGTCGTGGTTCGAGTCCAAGCCGCTGTTCGGCTGGAAGGTGCTCGTGCCGCGTACGAAGGAGCAGGCGGCGTCGCTCTCCGACCAGCTGCGCTCGTACGGCGCCGTGCCGCACGAGGTCCCGACGATCGCCGTCGAGCCGCCGCGTACGCCCCAGCAGATGGAGCGCGCGGTCAAGGGTCTGGTGACGGGCCGCTACGAGTGGATCGCCTTCACGTCGGTCAACGCGGTCAAGGCCGTCCGCGAGAAGTTCGAGGAGTACGGCCTCGACGCCCGTGCCTTCGCGGGCATCAAGGTCGCGGCGGTGGGCGAGCAGACCGCCAAGGCGCTGATCGCCTTCGGCGTGAAGCCGGACCTGGTGCCGAGCGGCGAGCAGTCCGCGGCGGGCCTCCTCGAGGACTGGCCGCCGTACGACCCGGTGTTCGACCCGATCGACCGCGTCTTCCTGCCGCGCGCCGACATCGCGACCGAGACGCTGGTCGCGGGCCTCATCGAGCTGGGCTGGGAGGTCGACGACGTCACGGCGTACCGCACCGTGCGTGCGTCGCCGCCGCCGGCGGACACCCGTGAGGCCATCAAGGGCGGCGGCTTCGACGCGGTGCTGTTCACCTCGTCCTCCACGGTGCGCAATCTCGTCGGCATCGCGGGCAAGCCGCACAACGTGACGGTCATCGCCTGCATCGGCCCGGCCACGGCCAAGACGGCCGAGGAGCACGGGCTGCGGGTCGACGTCATGGCCCCGGAGCCGTCGGTGCACAAGCTGGCGGAGGCGCTGGCGGACTTCGGCGCGAAGCGGAGGGATGCCGCCCTGGAGGCCGGCGATCCCGTGACGCGGCCGAGCGAGCGGCGGCCGGGGGCGCGCAGGCGCCGTACGGCTACGTGAGGCAGGGCGCGGCGCGTAGGCGCCGGCCAAGCTGACCGTTGCGGGGGTCCGGGGGCTTGC
>NZ_JBSFDP010000055.1:0-9837 GCF_053593975.1 Streptomyces sp. NPDC002004 | reverse complement strand
CGCCCGCGCGGTCGCGCCCCCGGGCCCCCCCCGCTCGGGGGGGGGGGCGGGGGGGGCCCCCCCCCCCCCCCCCCACCCCCGCTTCGGCCTGGACGGCCTCGTCCTCGAACTCCCCCAAGCTCTCGACTGCGCTCGAGCAGGGGGGACCCCCATGACGGGCTGCCGGTCGCCGTACGGGCCGGCGTGGCCTGCCTTCGGCCCGAGCGGTCCGGTCCGGCGGACCCCCGTCGCGCCGACGCTGCGTCGGCAAAGGTGCTGTCGGGGCAGGCGTAGCGTAGGCGGCATGACGAAGTACGGATCCTTCCCCGGTACGCGTCCGCGTCGGCTGCGCACCACCCCCGCCATGCGTCGCATGGTCGCCGAGACCCGCCTGCACCCGGCCGACTTCATCCTCCCGGCCTTCGTCCGGGAGGGCGTCAGCGAGCCCGTGCCGATCGCGGCCATGCCCGGTGTCGTCCAGCACACCCGCGACAGCCTGAAGAAGGCCGCGCTGGAGGCGGTGGAGGCCGGGGTCTCCGGGATCATGCTCTTCGGCGTTCCGGAGGAGTCGAAGAAGGACGCGATCGGGACGCCGGGCACCGACCCGGACGGGATCCTCCAGGTCGCGATCCGCGATGTGCGGGCCGAGGTCGGGGACGAGCTGATCGTCATGTCCGACCTGTGCCTCGACGAGACCACGGATCACGGCCACTGCGGTGTGCTCGACGCCGAGGGCCGTGTCGACAACGACGCCACCCTGGAGCGGTACGCCGAGATGGCGCAGGTCCAGGCCGACGCGGGCGCCCATGTGGTCGGCCCGAGCGGCATGATGGACGGCCAGGTCGGGGTGATCCGGGACGCGCTCGACCAGATCGGCTGCGAGGACGTGTCGATCCTCGCCTACACCGCGAAGTACTCGTCCGCCTTCTACGGCCCCTTCCGGGAGGCCGTCGCCTCCTCGCTCGAGGGCGACCGCAAGACGTACCAGCAGGATCCGGCGAACGTCCGGGAGTCCCTGCGCGAACTGGCGCTCGACCTCGAAGAGGGCGCCGACATGGTGATGGTGAAGCCGGCGGGCCCCTATCTGGACGTCCTGGCCCGGGTCGCGGACACGGTGGACGTGCCCGTGGCGGCGTACCAGATCTCCGGCGAGTACTCGATGATCGAGGCCGCCGCCGAGAAGGGCTGGATCGACCGCGACAAGGCGATCATGGAGACCCTGCTCGGCATCAAGCGCGCGGGAGCGCAGAACATCCTCACCTACTGGGCGACCGAGGCCGCGAGGGGTCTGCGCTAGGCGTTCCGCCCCGTCCCCCCGTCCTCCCGGCGGAGGGCGAAGACGTTCCTTGTGGGGGCGGGTGCCCGGCCATGCCGGTCGGGCACCCGCCCCCACGCGTACCGGCCGTGCGGCCGGCCGTTCACGGACCGCTCGCCGGGCGTCAGTACGAGAGGGCGTCGTCCATGCTGGACTGCCAGTACGTCACGCTGAGCTTGTCGTCGACATACACGCCCTTCGCGGGGAGCGCCGGCGTCGCGGCCCTGCCGCTGTCGAAGTGGACCGTGAGGGACTTGGCCGTGTAGCCGTTCCCGCCGCTGCCGTCACCGGCCGACAGGAGCACGCCCGCGTAGCCGGACTCGCCGGGGGCGAGCGTGACGACCGCCTGGGGGTGGCTCGCCTCGATGACCGGCGGGACGGCCTGGGCCTCGCCGAACCGGGCCGCCGGGTAGCCGAGGAGGTCGCAGTTCTTCGTGCCGGTGTTGGTGACGGAGAGGAGCAGGTGGTTCAGCGGGCGGGAGACCACGGTGGCGGTGGTCTTGGTGTTGGCGCCGTTGCAGGGCTGGTTGTTGGAGTGCGCGGAGGAGCCCGCGCTCCTGCCGTTCGCACCGCCCTTCGTGGCGGCGCCGCTCTTGCCGCTCGTGGAGCCGCCCGACGCGGTGCCGTTCGCGCTGCCGCTGTTCGCACCACCGCTGTTCGCACCACCGCCGTTCGTGCTGCCGCCGCTTCCGGCCGTCGTCGTGGACGAGCCGCCGGAGCCTGCCGAACCGCCGTGCCGGGCGGTGGAGGTGGACGCCGCGGACGCGCCCTCGTCGCGGGCACCGTCCCCGTTCTCGCACGCCGTCAGGGAGAGCGTGGCGAGGGCGACGGTCGCGGCGCCGAACAGGCGGATGCGGGTGGTGCGTGCGGACATGATGGGTCCCCCCGTTTGTGGTGGATCGGTGGTGGGCGCACGCCCTCGACCGGTTGCCGGGAGCGGCGTGCTTGGATGACATCAGCTTGCGGGGCGGTCCGTCCCGGCCGCCACGGTTGCCGGGGTTTTCGGGACGCTGGAACGCTTGTACGGGGTCTGACCAGGGGAAATGGCGTCCCGTTGGAATGCCGGACGGGACGCGGGGCAGGGGAGGAACGGTGGCGGGGGACGAGTTCGCGGGACTGCTGAGGGAACTCAAGGAGCGGTCCGGACTCAGTTACGGGGTGCTCGGGAAGCGGCTGCACCTGAGTACGTCCACGCTTCACCGGTACGTCAACGGGGACGCCGTACCGACGGACTACGCACCCGTGGAGCGGTTCGCGCGGGTGTGCGGAGCCACCCCCCAGGAGCTGGTGGAGCTGCATCGGCAGTGGGTGCGGGCGGATGTGCTGCGGGGGCGGAAGGGAGCGCCGGCCGGTCCGGTGCAGGACGCGGGTCCGGGACCCGCGGACCGACCGGGGGCGACGCCCGAGCCCGTTCCGGGGCCGGGTGCGGCTCCCGCGGCGGAGGCCGCCGCTGGGGGGAACACGGACTCCGCGCAGGGCACGGGCTCCTCGGCGAACACGGGCTCCTCGGAGGACACGGGCCCCACGACGGGCGACGGCGCCACGAAGGGTACGGATCCGGTGTCCGCGCCGGAGCCGGGCCTCGCACCCGGACCCGAAGGGCCGGAGGCCCGGGGGCGGTCGGCGGGCGCCGTGCCCGGTCGGGTGCGGCGGCGCCGCGCGGCGCTCGTCGGTGCCGCCGTGGCCGCCGCCGTCGTGTCCACGGTGCTCCTCTTGGATCTGATGCCCGGCGAGGGCCCGGCCCAGGACGGGAAGCGGTCCGTGGACGCCGCCGCCACGTCCGGTGCCGGGGCACCCGGCACCACCCCCTCGCCCGGCACGCACCGCACGTCACCCTCGGCGTCCCCCTCGCGCAGCGGCAGCCCGACGCCCTCCGGGTCCGCGGATGCGTCCGCGTCCGCGTCCCGGAGCGGCGCGGAGGCCCAGGGCGGTTCCGCCGGGGCCGCGGACGGCGCCACCGCACCCTCGGTCACCGCCAACGCGTACAAGTGGGAAGGCCCGTGCAGCCAGCACTACGTGGTGAACCGGGAACCCGCGCAGGTGCCCCCGCCGCCCAGTGAGCAGGACGCACGCGGATGGGTCGGGGCGCTCGGGGGAGTGGCGGCCCGGGACCAGATGCTCGCGCTGACCGTGCAGGGCACCGGGCGGAAGACGGTCGTCCTGGAGGCGCTCCATGTGCGGGTCGTCCAGAAGGGCGCGCCGCTCGCCTGGAACGACTACGTCATGGGGGTCGGCTGCGGCGGCAAGGTGACGACGAAGTCCTTCGACGTGAACCTCGACTCGAGCCGGCCCGACACCGAACCCAAGGACGGCCAGCGGGACTTCCCCTACAAGGTGAGCGAGTCCGACCCCGAGGTCTTCTATGTGACCGCGCACGCCCAGGCGCACGATGTGAGCTGGTACCTGGAGCTGGACTGGTCCAGCGGGAGCCGGCACGGGACGGTCAGGATCGACGACAACGGCAAGCCGTTCCGGACGAGCGGCAACGCGGGGCGGCCGTCCTACGACCACCCGCTGGGCGGCAGCGAGTGGGAGAAGGCGCCCCAGGGCTAGCGGGGTTCCGTCGGCGGGCCCGGCCGAAGCCGGGACCCGCAGAGCAGAGCGACCCTGCTAGCGGGCCGCGTGCGTCGTGAAGGCCGCCCAGGCGGCGGGCGTGACCCGGAAGGCGGGTCCTGTCGGGTTCTTGGAGTCCCGGACGTGGACGGCGTGGGCGCAGGCGGCCACCTCCACGCACTGGCCGCCCTCGTCGCTGCTGTAGCTGGACTTGCGCCAGGTGTAGGCGACTTCGAGGCAGGCGCCGCCCTCGCTGCCGCTGTAGCTCGACTTGAACCACTGCAGTGCGGTGTTCATGTGTCTCCTAGCAGACGGTCGAGCAGACCCCTGGACTCCTGGGGGGACAGGGCCTGTGACCGCAGCATCGCATATTTGCGCGCCAGGATGGACACCTCGTCGGGGTCGGAGACCCACTGGCTGCCGCGCTGGCCCTCGGTGTAGGCGAGGTGCAGGTGGTCCGGTGTCTCCAGGAGGGTGAAGGGACCGGCCAGTCCGGCGTGCGAGGACGTGTTCGCCGACAGTAACTGGAGTGCCAGGCCGGGAAGTTCGGCGCACTCGCGCAGGTGCCGGAGCTGCTCGCGGCGGACCTTCGGGCCACCGATACCGATGCGCAGGACCGGCTCCCACACGATGAAGCTCATCGTCGGCGGGCACTTGCGGTGCAGGATCTCCTGGCGTCCCACGCGGGCCGCCGTCTTGGTCTCGATCTCGTCCTCGTCGTACGCGGGGACGCGCTCGCGCAGGACCGCGCGGGCGTAGGCCTCGGTCTGGAGCAGGCCGGGCAGGACCGCGTTGTCGTACCAGGACAGGGCGACGGCCTCGCGCTCGTGCACCATGTACTGCTCCGCGTACAGCGGGAACTGGTCGATCTCCGGCATGTTCTCGACCCCGGCCAGCAACAGTCCCTTGGTGTCGAGGAGTTGGTCCAGCGCCTCGGCGAGGGCGGGGAGCAGGGGGCGTCTGCCCTGCTCGATCGAGGCGATGGTCTCCTCGTCGGCGAGGACCGCCTCGCCGAGGGACCGCTGGGTGTACCCCGCCGCCCTGCGGGCGGTCTGCATCTGCGCGCCGACCATCCGCATGGTGGAGAGGTTCTTCCTGCGCGGCTGCTTCCTGGTGTTCATGCCGGTCCAATCCCCACGCCGGCCCGTACGGGACCCCGTGTGGACCCGTACGAATTCCGGGTACGGGTTCACCTGGAGATCCACGCTAGTGACTCTCCGCAACCGCTGTCCCGCGCAACGGGAGAACTCGACTCCCGTACAGGCGCGAGGCGGAACATCGCGCGCCCCGGGGCGCCGACACGCCGAGGCCCCCGCCGGATCCTTCCCGGCGGGGGCCTCGCGGTGTTCGTCGTGTCAGAGGCGCTCGGGCGTCCTGATGCCCAGCAGGGCCATGCCCTGGTGGAGGGTGCGGGCCGTCAGCTCGCACAGGAACAGCCGGTTCTCCACCTGGGCCGGGGTGTCGGCCTTCAGCACCGGGCACTGGTCGTAGAACGTGGTGTACAGGGAGGCCAGCTGGTACAGGTAGGCCGCCAGGCGGTGCGGCTCGTACGACGCGGCGACCTCGTGCACCGTCTCGCCGAACTGGTCCAGGTGCAGACCCAGTGCCCGCTCGGCCGGGGCGAGTTCGAGCTCCGGGTGGGCGGCGGGCCGGGCGTCGCCGGACTTGCGGAGGATCGACTTGATCCGGGCGTACGCGTACTGGAGGTACACGCTCGTGTCGCCGTTGAGCGACACCATCTGGTCCAGGTCGAACTTGTAGTCCCGGACGGCGGACGTGGACAGGTCCGCGTACTTCACCGCGCCGATGCCGACGTACCGGCCGTTCTCGAGGATCTCCTCCTCGGTCAGGCCCACCTTCCCGGCCTTCTCGCGCACGACGCCGGTCGCCCGCTCGATGGCCTCGTCGAGGAGGTCCACCAGCCGCACCGTCTCGCCCTCACGGGTCTTGAACGGCTTGCCGTCCTTGCCGAGCACGGTGCCGAAGGCCAGCTGGAAGGCCTTGACCTCGTCGTTCAGCCAGCCGGCCCGCCGTGCGGTCTCGAAGACCATCTTGAAGTGCAGCGACTGCCGCGCGTCCACGACGTACAGCAGGGTGTCCGACTTGAGGTTCTGCACCCGGTCCCGGATCGCGGAGAGGTCGGTGGCCGCGTAGCCGTAGCCGCCGTTGGACTTCTTCACGATGAGCGGGACGGGGTTGCCGTCGGGGCCCTTGACGTCGTCGAAGAACACGCACAGCGCGCCCTCGGAGCGGACGGCCACGCCCGTCTCCTCCAGGATGCGGCAGGTCTCCTCGAGCATGTCGTTGTAGCCGGACTCGCCGACCACGTCCGGGTCGTGGATCTCCATGTCCAGCTTGTCGAAGACCGAGTAGAAGTAGATCTTCGACTCGTCGACGAACCGCTGCCACAGGGCACGGGTCTCCGGGTCACCGGCCTGCAGGGCGACCACCCGGTCCCGCGCGCGGGCCTTGAACTCCTCGTCGGAGTCGAAGAGCGCCCGCGAGGCCTTGTAGATGCGGTTCAGGGACGACATGGCCTCCTCGCCGGAGACCTCCGCGTCGCCCTTGTGGTCCAGCTCGTGCGGGTGCTCGAACAGGTACTGGATGAGCATGCCGAACTGGGTGCCCCAGTCGCCGATGTGGTGCCGCCGGACGACCTTCTCACCGGTGAACTCGAGGATCTCCACCATCGCGGCGCCGATCACGGCGGACCGCAGATGGCCGACGTGCATCTCCTTCGCGACGTTCGGCTGCGCATAGTCGATCACCGTCGTGCCCGGGGCATCGGCGGACGGGACGCCCAGCCGGTCGTCCGCGGCGCGCGCCGCCAGGTTCTCGGTGATCGCCCGGTCGGCGACCGTGATGTTGAGGAAGCCGGGGCCCGAGACCTCGACCTCGGCCAGCACGTCGTTCGCCGGGATCGAACCCACGACCTGCTCCGCCAGCTCCCGCGGGTTCGCCTTCGCCTTCTTGGCGAGCGCCAGGATGCCGTTGGCCTGGAAGTCGGCCCGGTCGCTGCGTCGCAGCAGCGGGTCCGCGGAACCGGCCTCCGGCAGGGCTGCCGAGAGGGCGTCCGCGAGGCGCTGGTGGACAGAAGCGGTGAGGGACTGGACCGAGGCCATGGAGTGGTTGCCGTTCTCCTCGAAGCATGCGGATGGACCGGGTCAGTATCCCACGGCGTATAACACGGCCTCGACACGTTATCCGGTGCCCGGCACCGGCCCGCGCCGGTTGTCCACAGCCCTGAAAAGGGGTTTTCGCAGATGCGGCGCAAGCTGGGAGAATGGTGCGGTCAGCCGTACAGCCTCCCCCGGGCCCGGCGTCGCCGGAGCAGGGGACCCCCACCGGCTCATGTGGGATTGACGGAAAGAAGGACGTGCCGATCGTGGCTCAGAGCACCGAGACCACCGACTGGGTCTCCCGTTACGCGGACGAGGTCATCGCCGAGTCGGAGCGCCGCGCCCCGGGCAAACCCGTCGTCGTCGCGTCCGGCCTCTCCCCGTCCGGCCCCATCCACCTGGGCAACCTCCGCGAGGTCATGACCCCGCACCTGGTGGCCGACGAGATCCGCCGTCGCGGGTACGAGGTGCGGCACGTGCTGTCCTGGGACGACTACGACCGGTACCGCAAGGTCCCCTTCGGGGTGCCGGGCGTCGACGAGTCCTGGGCCGCGCACATCGGCAAGCCGCTGACCAGCGTCCCCGCCCCGGCCGGCTCGCCGTACGCGAGCTGGGCCGAGCACTTCAAGGCGGCGATGGTCGAGTCGCTGGCCGAGCTGGGCGTCGAGTACGACGGCATCAGCCAGACCGAGCAGTACACCTCCGGTGCGTACCGCGAGCAGGTCCTGCACGCCATGAAGCACCGCGGCGACATCGACGCGATCCTCGACCAGTACCGCACCAAGAAGAAGCCGGCGAAGAAGCAGCAGCAGAAGGCGGTCGACGAGGCGGAGCTGGAGGCCGAGGAGGGCTCCGGCGCGGCCGCCGAGGACGACGGCTCCGGCGGCGTCGGCGGCTACTTCCCGTACAAGCCGTACTGCGGCAGCTGCGGCAAGGACTTCACCACGGTCACCTCGTACGACGACGGGACGACCGAGCTGGCGTACACCTGCGGCGAGTGCGGCTTCGCCGAGACCGTGAAGCTCAGCGAGTTCAACCGCGGCAAGCTGGTCTGGAAGGTCGACTGGCCGATGCGGTGGGCGTACGAGGGCGTCATCTTCGAGCCCAGCGGTGTCGACCACTCCTCGCCCGGCTCCTCCTTCCAGGTCGGCGGGCAGATCGTCGGCATCTTCGACGGCAAGCAGCCGATCGGCCCGATGTACGCCTTCGTCGGCATCTCGGGCATGGCGAAGATGTCGTCCAGCAAGGGCGGCGTGCCCACGCCCGCCGACGCGCTCCAGATCATGGAGCCGCAGATCCTGCGCTGGCTGTACGCGCGCCGTCGGCCGAACCAGTCCTTCAAGATCGCCTTCGACCAGGAGATCCAGCGGCTCTACGACGAGTGGGACAAGCTCGCCGTGAAGGTCGCCGACGCCAGCGTGCTGCCGGCGGACGCCGCCGCGTACGCGCGTGCGGTCGGCACCGCCGCCGGAGAGCTGCCGAAGACGGCACGGCCGCTGCCGTACCGCACGCTCGCCTCGGTCGCCGACATCACCGCCGGCCACGCGGACCAGGCCCTGCGGATCCTGAACGACCTCGACCCCGCCCGTCCGCTGGACTCCCTGGACGAGGTGCGGCCGCGGCTCGACCGCGCCGAGGCGTGGATCAACACGCAGGTCCCGGCCGACCAGCGCACGGTCGTGCGCGAGGAGCCCGACGCCGAGCTGCTCGCCTCCCTGGACGACCAGGGCCGCGAGTCGCTGCGGCTGCTGCTCGACGGACTGGACTCGCACTGGTCCCTCGACGGACTGACCCACCTGGTCTACGGCGTGCCGAAGGTCCAGGCCGGATTCTCCGCGGACGCGACGCCGAAGGAGCTGCCGCCGGAGATCAAGACCGCGCAGCGTGCCTTCTTCGCGCTGCTGTACCACCTGCTGGTGGGCCGGGACACCGGGCCGCGGCTGCCCACGCTGCTGCTCGCCGTGGGCGCCGACCGGGTGCGGAAGCTGCTGAGCGCCTGAGCCCGGGCGGGGAGGAGACTCCCCGCCCGGCACGAAGAAGGGGTGGGTGCCCGACACGGGCACCCACCCCTTCTTCGTCCGCTCCGGCCTTCCCGGGTCAGGCCGGCTGCTCCTGGGCGTCCAGGTCCTGCTGGTAGCGGTCGCGGAAGGCCTTCAGGTACGGACGCAGGGTGCTCTCCGTCAGCGGCCCGCCCGACTGGCCCTGCACCCCGTAGAGGTCCTGGAGGTACAGGCCGAACTGACGGGCGTTCGGGAAGTCCATGTTCTCGTTGACGTACCTGCGGAACGCCTGGAAGTACGCCTCGTCACGGGACATGCCGTCCGGGACGCCGCCGGCCGGCTGCTGCTCGTCCGTGCCCTCCGCCGGGACCTCCGCCTCGGTCCCGGCCTCCTGGCGGGGCGCCGGGATGCCCGGCTGGGGCGCGCCGCCGCCCAGCGGACGGGTGCGGCCCGGTCCCGCGGGGACGGGGAAGGCGGGGTCCTCGGGGTGGGGCTGGTCGTACGGCTGCTCCTCGTACGGCTCCTGCTCCGCGTACCACTGCTCGTACTGCTGCTCGGGGTCGTACGTCGGGTCGTAGCCGCCGTTGTACGTGTCGGCGTAGGGGTGCGAACTGAACCACGGGCTCTGTTCGTCCGGGGTGCCCTCATGCGTCGGGTAGCCCGGCGCCGGGGGCTGCGCCTGACCCGCGGGGCTCCGTCCGAGGGCGGGAGCGGCGGCGTCCGCGGCGGAGGGGATCCCGGCCGGTGCCGGGGCCAGGGCCGCCGGTGCCGCGGCGGGCGCCGGGAGTTCGATGCCCGCGGCGGCGAGGCCGTCCGGGGCGGTCTGGGCGAGGGGGACGCCGTAGCGGGCCAGGCGCAGCGGCATCAGGGA
>NZ_JBSFDP010000054.1:0-29292 GCF_053593975.1 Streptomyces sp. NPDC002004 | reverse complement strand
ATGTCCGCGATCACCGGGATCTGCGACTTGCGGGCGATGGTGGCCAGCGCGTCCGCGTCGTCCTGGGTGGGGCAGGCCACCCGGACGATCTGGCAGCCGGACGCGGTCAGCTCGGCGATCTGCTGGAGCGTGGCTCCGATGTCCGACGTGCGCGTCGTGGTCATCGACTGCACCGAGACGGGTGCGTCTCCGCCCACGGCGACGGATCCGACCTGGATCTGCCGGCTCTTCCGACGCTCGGCGAGCTTGGTCGGAACGGACGGCATGCCGAGAGAAATCGCAGTCATCTGCTGTGCAACCCCAAGGTATGGATCAAGGTCCCGTAATCAGCGGGCTCCGGCCTTCGAGGTTACGGCACCCGCAGGGGCCGGAGCACACGGCGTCCTGGTGTGCCACCCGATGGGAGGCGGCCGGGCATGGCCTTCCTTCCGGGAGGACCGGCCTCCGCGGAAGGTCACCCTGCCCGGCCTCCGTGACGATGCCGTGATCGGCAGCGCAACCGGGCTCGGCCGGAATGTGACCGGGACCTGTTCAGGCTCCGGTCAGGAGATCCGCACCGGGTTCACGACGTCGGCGATCAGCACCAGGATCGTGAAGCAGATGAAGATCCCGGCCACCACGTAGGCGACGGGCATGAGCTTGGCGACGTCGAACGGGCCCGGGTCGGGCCGCTTGAGGACCTTCGCCGTGTTGCGGCGCAGGGACTCCCAGACGGCGCCCGCGATGTGGCCGCCGTCGAGCGGGAGCAGCGGCAGCATGTTGAACAGGAACAGCGAGAGGTTGAAGCCCGCGACGAGGAACAGCATCATTGCGATCTGGTTCTCCGGCGGGATGTTCAGCGTGAAGACCTCGCCGCCGACGCGGGCGGCGCCGACCACGCCCATCGGGGAGTCCGGCTCGCGCGGGCCGTTGCCGAAGGCGGCGTCCCACAGGGCGGGGACCTTGCCCGGCAGCGAGACGATCGACTCGACGCCGTTCTCCATCATGTCGCCCATGCGGTGCACGGACTGGCCGAAGGACTGCTGGACGATGCCGGAGGCCGGGGTGAAGCCGAGCCAGCCCGCGTAGAGGTACTGGCCCTGGACGTAGCCGCCCTGGCCGTCGATCTTGCTGACCTTGTTCCTGATCAGATGGGTCTTGAGCTCCACCGGCCTGCCGTGCCGCTGGACGGTGAGGGTGACGTCCTTGCCGGGGTTGGCGCGGATGTCGGACTGCAGCGCGCCCCAGTCCTCGACCGGCCTGCCGTCGAAGGCGATGATCTTGTCCCCGGCCTTGAGCCCCGCCTCCTTGGCGGGCGCGACCGGGTCGCCCTTGTGGCAGGAGTCGCCGTCCCTGCTGGCCTGGACGACGCAGTCCGAGACCTTGCCGACCGTGGTGGTCTGGGTCTGCACGCCGAAGGTCATCATCACGCCGAGGAAGATCGCCACGGCGAGGATCAGGTTCATGAACGGGCCGGCGAACATGACGATGATCCGCTTCCACGGCTTGCGCGTGTAGAAGAGCCGTGTCTCGTCGCCCGGCTGGAGTTCCTCGAAGGCGGCCGACCGGGCGTCCTCGATCATGCCGCGGAACGGCGATGTCGAGCGGGCCTCGATCCGGCCGTCCGGCCCTGGCGGGAACATGCCGATCATCCGGATGTAGCCGCCCAGCGGAACGGCCTTGATGCCGTACTCGGTGTCGCCCTTCCGGCGCGACCAGATCGTCGGCCCGAAGCCGACCATGTACTGCGGAACGCGGATGCCGAAGAGCTTCGCGGTCGACAGATGCCCCAGCTCGTGCCAGGCGATCGAGACCAGCAGTCCGATCACGAACACGACTATGCCGAGGATCATCATCAGTGTCGTCATGCACGGGCCTCCGCGGTCTGCGCCGTCTGTTCCGTCAGTTCACGGGCCCGGGCGCGAGCCCAGGTCTCCGCTTCGAGGACGTCCGCGACCGTCAGCGGAGTTCCCGTGCGGGGTGTTCCGTGCTCCTCGACCACCCGTGTGACAGTCTCCATGATGCCGTTGAACGGCAGGGCGCCGTTCAGGAACGCGTCGACGCACTCCTCGTTGGCGGCATTGAACACCGCCGGGGCGGTGCCCGCGAGCTCCCCCACATGCCGGGCGAGGCCGACGGAGGGGAAGGCCTCCGTGTCGAGCGGGAAGAACTCCCAGCTCGACGCCTTGGTCCAGTCGAAGGCGGGCGCGGCGTCCGGCACCCGCTCGGGCCAGCCGAGCCCGATGGCGATCGGGCCGCGCATGTCGGGCGGTGTCGCCTGCGCGAGCGTGGACCCGTCGGTGAACTCCACCATCGAGTGGACGTACGACTGCGGGTGGACGACGACCTCGATCCGGTCGAACGGGATGTCGTACAGCAGGTGCGCCTCGATCACTTCGAGGCCCTTGTTGACGAGCGTGGCGGAGTTCACGGTGATCACCGGCCCCATCGCCCAGGTCGGGTGGGCCAGGGCGTCCTCGGGCGTGACGTCCGCGAGCTGCGCCTTCGTACGGCCCCGGAACGGTCCTCCCGAGGCGGTGACGACGAGCTTGCGGACATCGGCCCGGGTGCCCGCCGCGAGGGCCTGGAAGAGGGCGGCGTGCTCGGAGTCGACCGGGATGATCTGCCCGGGCTTGGCGAGCGCCTTCACGAGGGGGCCGCCGACGATCAGCGACTCCTTGTTGGCGAGCGCGAGCGTGCGGCCCGCTTCGAGGGCGGCGAGGGTGGGCGCGAGCCCGATCGAGCCGGTGATGCCGTTGAGGACGGTGTGGCACTCGGATGCGGCGAGCTGGGTCGCGGCGTCGGGTCCCGCCAGGATCTCCGGGAGCGGCTCCCCGTCCCCGTACTGTCCGCGCAGCGCCTCGCGCAGTGCCGGTACGACGTCCTCGCGGGCGACGGCGACGGTGCGCACGCGCAGCCGGTGCGCCTGCTCGGCGAGCAGCCCGACCCGCCCGCCGGCGGCGGACAGTCCGGTCACCCGGAAGCGGTCGGGGTTGCGCAGGACGAGGTCGATGGCCTGCGTGCCGATCGACCCGGTCGAGCCGAGGATGACGATGTCCCGCCGTCCGTCCACGGGATCGAAGACGAGGTGGGGATCGGCGAGGGGGGATGGGCTGTCGCTCATCCCCCTATTGTTGCGTGATCCCCTGTCCGGCCGGACAGGGCGCCCCGGTCGGGGCGCCCCGCGGTTGACGGACGGGGTGCGCGGGCCGGTTCCGGGGCTCAGCGGACGGGGCGGTGGACGTTGTCGCGGGCGGAGGGGCCGGGTGTGGCATCGGCGATCCAGGGACCCTCGCCGCTGGGGTCGACGATGCCGTCCTCCAGCCAGGTGTACGCACCGCTGAGCACGCCCTTGACCAGCTTGCCGTCGTCGCTGTCCGTGTTGGTCCACAGACGGGCGAAGAGTTCGTCGGCGCGGATGCGGGCCTGCTGGCAGAAGGTGTCGGCGAGCTGGTAGGCCTCGCGGCCGTGCTCGCCGTTCCTGCGCAGCATGTCGGCCCGTACGCAGGCGGCGCTCATCGCGAACAGTTCGGCGCCGATGTCGACGATCCGGCCGAGGAAGCCCTGCTTGGTCTCCATACGGCCCTGCCAGCGGGACATGCCGTAGAAGGTGGAGCGGGCGAGCCTGCGGGCCGCGCGTTCCACGTACCGCAGGTGCCCGGAGAGGTCCGCGTGACCGTGCGGGTGGAACTCGGCATACGAGCGCGGGAGCTGCCCCGGTCCCGCGATCAGCTTCGGCAGCCAGCGGGCGTAGAAGGCGGTGGCGTGGGCGCCCGCCTTCGCCTTGTCGGACATCGACTTCTCCGGGTCGATCAGGTCGCCGGCGACCGACAGGTGGGCGTCCACGGCCTCGCGCGCGATCAGCAGGTGCATGATCTCCGTCGAGCCCTCGAAGATGCGGTTGATGCGCAGGTCGCGCAGCAGCTGCTCGGCGGGCACGGCGCGTTCGCCGCGGGCGGCGAGCGAGGCGGCGGTCTCGAAGCCGCGGCCGCCGCGGATCTGGACCAGTTCGTCGGCCATCAGCCAGCCCATTTCGGAGCCGTAGAGCTTGGCGAGTGCGGCCTCGATACGGATGTCGTTGCGGTCCTCGTCGGCCATCTGCGAGGAGAGGTCGACGACCGCCTCCAGCGCGAACGTGGTCGCCGCGATGAACGAGATCTTCGAGCTCACGGCCTCGTGCCGGGCGATCGGCCTGCCCCACTGCTCCCGCACCCCCGACCACTCGCGGGCGATCTTCAGACACCACTTGCCGGCACCGACGCACATCGCGGGCAGGGACAGCCGCCCGGTGTTGAGCGTGGTGAGCGCGATCTTCAGGCCCGCGCCCTCGGGGCCGATCCGGTTCGCCGCGGGGACCCGCACGCGGTGGAAACGCGTCACGCCGTTCTCGATGCCGCGCAGGCCCATGAAGGCATTGCGGTTCTCGACGGTGATCCCCTCGGACCCGGCCTCAACGACGAAGGCCGTGATCCCGCCCTTGTGGCCCTCGGACTTGGGGACGCGCGCCATGACGACCAGCAGGTCGGCGACGACGCCGTTGGTCGTCCACAGCTTCACGCCGTCGAGGACGTAGTCCTCGCCGTCGGGCACCGCGGTGGTGGCGAGCCTGGCCGGGTCGGACCCGACATCGGGCTCGGTGAGCAGGAACGCCGAGATGTCCGTCCGGGCGCAGCGCGGCAGGAAGGCGTCCTTCTGCTCCTGCGTGCCGAAGATCTTCAGCGGCTGCGGGACGCCGATCGACTGGTGGGCGGAGAGCAGCGCGCCGATCGCCGGGTTCGCGGAGCCCGCGAGGGACAGCGCCTTGTTGTAGTAGACCTGCGTGAGGCCGAGGCCGCCGTACTTGGTGTCGATCTTCATTCCGAGCGCGCCGAGCTCCTTGAGGCCGTTGATGACCTCGTCGGGGATCTGCGCCTCGCGCTCGATCCGGGCGGAGTCGACCTTGGTCTCGCAGAAGTCGCGGAGTTTGGCGAGGAATTCCTCCCCGCGCTGCACCGCCTCGTCGTCCGGGAGCGGGTGCGGATGGATCAGGTCCAGCCGGAAGCGGCCGAGGAAGAGCTCCTTGGCGAAGCTGGGCTTGCGCCAGTCCTGCTCGCGGGCGGCCTCCGCCACCTGGCGCGCTTCGCGCTCGGAGACGGTTGGCCTGGGGGTGGATGCGGTCATGAACGACTCACCTCGCCGGGGCGTTCCGGTCAGTGGGTTACCAAGCGGTACTACTCGGTCGTACCCGATTCCGGGCCCGGCCACCACCCCTCGGGGGTCGTTCGGGGTACGGCGCGTGGTTCTCGTCCCCCGCCCCGGACTCCGGGCGCGGCGGAAGCGGAACGGCCGGAGCCCCCGCACAGTGGGCTCCGGCCGTCGGACCGGCGGGCAGGACAGGTGCCCGCCGGGGTTCCCGGGGCGCCGTTCGGCGCCGGGTGGTGTCCTTACAGGGCGATACCGGTGAGGACGAGGACGCGCTCGTAGGTGTAGTCGTCCATGGCGAAGCGGACGCCCTCACGGCCCACACCGGACTGCTTGACGCCGCCGTACGGCATCTGGTCGGCCCGGTACGAGGGCACGTCGCCGATGACCACGCCACCGACCTCGAGCGCCCGGTGCGCACGGAACGCGGTCTGCAGGTCGCGCGTGAACACACCCGCCTGGAGGCCGAACTTGGAGTCGTTGACGGTGGCGAACGCCTCGGACTCGCCGTCCACCTTCTGCACGGTGAGGACCGGTCCGAAGACCTCCTCGCAGGCGAGGGTGACATCGGCCGGAACGTCGGCGAGCACGGTCGGCGCGTAGCTGGCGCCGTCCCGCTTGCCGCCGGTCAGCAGCTTGGCCCCGCCGTTCACGGCCTCGTCGACCCAGGACTCGACGCGCTTGGCGGCGTCCTCGCTGACGAGCGGGCCGACGTCGGTGGAGTCGTCGGACGGGTCACCGGTGCCCTGCGCCTCGACGGCGGCCACGATGCGCGGCAGCAGCCGGTCGTACACGGTGGCGTCGGCGATCACCCGCTGCACGGAGATGCAGGACTGGCCGCCCTGGTAGTTCGAGAAGGTCGCGATGCGGGTCGCGGCCCAGTCGAGGTCCTCGTCGGTGGCGAAGTCGGCGAGCACGACCGCCGCGCCGTTGCCGCCGAGCTCAAGCGTGCAGTGCTTGTGCGGCACCGACTCCTGGATGGCGTAGCCGACCTTGTCGGAGCCGGTGAAGGAGATGACGGGCAGACGCTCGTCCTGCACCAGGGCGGGCATGCGGTCGTTCGGGACCGTCAGGACCGACCAGGAGCCCGCGGGCAGGTCCGTCTCGGCGAGCAGCTCGCCGAGGATCAGGCCGGACAGCGGGGTCGCCGGGGCGGGCTTGAGGATGATCGGCGCGCCGGCCGCGATCGCCGGGGCGATCTTGTGGGCGCACAGGTTCAGCGGGAAGTTGAACGGCGCGATGCCGAGGACGACGCCCTTCGGGAAGCGACGGGTGAACGCCAGCCGGCCCTGGCCGCCCGCGTCGGTGTCGAGGCGCTGGGCCTCGCCGCCGTTGAAGCGGCGGGCCTCCTCGGCCGCGAAGCGGAACACGGAGACGGCACGGCCGACCTCGCCGCGCGCCCACTTGATCGGCTTGCCGTTCTCGGCGGAGATCAGCTGGGCGATCTCCTCGGTCCGCTCGACGAGGCGCTTCGACACGTGGTCGAGGGCCGCGGCCCGGACGTGGGCGGGAGTGGCGGCGAACTCGTCACGCACGGCGTACGCGGCGGCGACGGCCTCCTCGACCTGGTCCTCGGTGGGCACGCTGACGGTGCCGACCGGTCGTCCGTCCCAGGGGGAGGTGACGTCGAAGGTGGCCTCGCCGGTGGCCTGGCGGCCGGCGAGCCAGAAGGCGTGGGTGGAAGTCATGTCGAGTCCCGGCCCTTCCGCGGTTGGGTGTCTGTCCTGGGCGCCCGCGTTCCGTGTCCGTGGCACGGTGCGCGAGCTTTGTCACTCCCACGGTAGGGGCGCGGCGGCCGGGGGTCGTTTGTCCGCTCCGTAGCAGTCGCGGAGCGACCCGCACCGCTTTGTCACTGTAGGCGTACGAGTGGGACCTCCCAGGCCCTCGACCGCCCTGTCCGCCGCCTGTTCGCCGCCTACTCGCCGCTCGCGGAGGTCGCCTTGAGCGCCAGCCAGAGCTCCATCCGGACGTCCGGGTCGTCCAGCGACCGTCCGAGGATCTCCTCGACCCGACGCATCCGGTAGCGCAGGGTGTGGCGGTGCACGCCCAGGTCCGCGGCGGCGGCGTCCCACTGGCCGTGGCGCGACAGCCAGGCCCTCAGGGAGGCGACGAGGTCGCCGCGTCCGGTGGCGTCGTGTTCGTACAGGGCACGCAGCAGCCCGTCGGCGAAGGCGCGCACCGCGTCGTCGGCGAGCAGCGGCAGAACGGACCCGGCGGCCACCTCCTCGTGCTCGACGAGGGCGCGGCCGCGCCGGCGGGCGACGGACAGCGCCTGCTCGGCCTGCTTGTACGCGGCGGCCGCCGCGATGGGTCCGGCGGGTGCGGAGAGGCCCACGACGAGCTCGTCCTCGGCGGGCGCGGGCCGGTCCCCCGGCTGGGTGCGGGCCGGCGCCGGCTGCTCCCCCGCCTGGGCTCGGGCGGCCTCCACGGCCTCGGCGTACTGCGCGCAGGCCCGCGCGGCGGCGCCGTGGTCGACGGCGAGGAGTACGAGCCGGTCGCCCTCGGGGACGACGAGCACGGCTTCTCCGGAGCGCGCGGCGGCGGATTCGACGACGTCGGCGAGCGCGGCCAGCGGATCGCCGCCCGACGGGCCGCCGGGCACCTCCGCCACCGCGGAGGCGCCCGGTGCGGGCTTCGTGGAAGCCACGCGGGCGTGGCCGTCGGCGTGCGCACGCGCGGCCGACGCGGACGCCGACTCGGCGATGATCAGCCGGAAGGGGGCGTCGAGGAGGCCGTTGTACAGATCGCCGGCCACGGCGCGTGCGTGGTCGGGTTCGCCGGCGAGCAGCATGCGCAGCACGGCGGCGCCGATCCGCTGTTCCGCGGCGTGCAGCGAGCGGGACCGCTCGGTGGTGAGGGTCAGCAGTGCGATCGCGGAGTGGACGGCATAGCGCTCGGCGGTGCCCAGGGTGGACGCGGTACCGACGGCGAGCGCGGCGCGCGGCCTGCGTCCGGTGCCCAGCGAGTGCAGCTCGATACGGTCGTCGGCGCCCCCGACGACCGCGCTGGCCGGGGCGGGCCGCTCGCGCAGCCGCTCCACGTCCGGGGTGAGCCGGGCGGCGCGGCGGGACGCCCACTCGGGGGCGGTGGCGACGACGGCACCGGACGCGTCGTACAGCGCGGCCCAGCCGTCGACCTGGTGGGCGAGCGCGGCGAGCATGCCTTCGGGGCCGCCGGCGAGCGCCTGTTTCGTCAGCTCCCGCTGGGCGGCGAAGCCTGCCGTGACCGCGCGGTACTGGTCGGCGGCTATCGCCGCGGAGACCGCCTTGCTGATGGCGAGGAACGGAGTGCGGCGGGGCACCTCCAGGAGCGGGAGGCCCTCGGCCCCGGCCGCCGCGACCAGCGCCTCGGGGATCTCCTCGTAGTGGACACCGACCGCGAAGCCGAGGCCGACGACGCCCGCACCCACGAGCCGCTTCACATAGCGGCGCATCGCCTCGGCGTCCTCGGCGTCCAGCTTGAGCGCGGTGATCAGCAGCAGCTCGCCGCCCTCCATGTACGGCACGGGGTCGGCGAGTTCACTGGCATGCGCCCAGCGGACCGGGGTGTCCAGATGGTCCTCGCCCGCACGCACCGTGAGCTTGAGCGCGGAGTGGTGGACGAGCGAGGCGAGGGTGGGTGGCATGAGGCCTTCAGGTCTGCGGCGATCGATGATCATTTGGCCGCCGTGTATGAACGGCCCATATCGATTCTGCCTCACCGTACGGTGCCGTGGTGACCGAACCTCCCGTCCCGCGGGGCTTGTGGGGCGCCGCCGCCGAGCTCACCCGGCGAGGTCCACCAGGAGCGGGGGCGCGTGCTCCCCGCGCACGGTCGTCAGCGAGAGCACCGCGTGCCCCGGCGGCACCTCGTGGGCCAGCTCGGACGCGGACCAGCGCTCCCGCTCGACCTTCCGCACGGTGACGGCGTCCGTGGTCACGGCCT
Source organism: Streptomyces sp. NPDC002004 (assembly GCF_053593975.1). Lineage (NCBI taxonomy): Bacteria > Bacillati > Actinomycetota > Actinomycetes > Kitasatosporales > Streptomycetaceae > Streptomyces > Streptomyces sp. NPDC002004. Next base: position 20,208 of record NZ_JBSFDP010000054.1, on the reverse strand, counting down.
TGCCGGTCACCAGCTTGCGCAGGGCGTGGATGGCCCGGGTCATGGGCTGGTCGGCGAACACGGTGTGCTTGGCGACCTCGCGGGTCTCGACCCACTCCTTGCCCCACGCCTCGGCGAACCGCCTGCCGTCCCAGGTCGACACCCCGGCGAACGCCATACGGCAGCCCACGGCCCCGTACAGCGGACCCTGCAGCGCCTCGGGGACGTCGCCGACGGTCCGCAGGGTCAGCACCACCCCGGCGTTCACGGAGCGCAGGCGCTGGATTCCGCGCACCGTCTCCGGGGTGAGCGCCGCGGTGGCGTCGTCCAGGACCAGGGAGAGGAAGTGCGTGCGCTGCCCCTCGGTGCGGGCGACGGCCGTGAACTGGGCCAGGACGAGACGGGTGATCAGGCGCGACGCCTCCTCGTGCCCGCGCCGCGGCAGATCGATGCGCACCCGGAGCGGGTGATGGGCCACCGCGCGCAGCGAGAAGGGCCGTGCGCTGCCCCCGCCGCCGAAGAACTCCGCGAAGACGGGCCGGTCCAGCAGGGCCAGCCGGTCGGCCATGGCGGGCCCCGGGTCGGCGGCGGTGCCCGCCTGCCGGATGCGCGCCTCCAGTTCGCGGACCATGGCGGGGTCGTCCGCCGGGAGGGCGTCGCGCAGGGCCGCCAGCGCCGAGGGCACCCCTTCGAGGAGTTCGCGCAGCGCGGGCACGGGTGGGAACCTGCCGTGGGCCGCCCGGTAGGGGCCGAGCACCTGGGCGAGAACGGTTGCCGCGCGCCTGCTGTCGACGGCCTCGATGTCGCCGACGAGCCCTTCGGCGAGGAACGCGGCGGCCTCGTCCGGATCGACGGCGTCGGCGTAGAGGTCCAGGTCGTGCACGGACGCCGGGTCGCCGAGCTGTACGACCACGTCGTAGGCGTCGTCGGGGCCCAGCGGGGTGCCGGCGGCTCCGACGGCGACGACGGCGCACTCGCCGGTGAGCGCCTGGAGGGCGAGCGACTCCACGACGGGCCGCACGAGTCGCTGCGTCTTGCCGGTGCCCGCCGGGCCGACGGCGAGCAGCGAGGTCCCGAGCACCGCGGTGTCCAGGGCCAGCCCGGCGCCGCGGTGCGCCTCGGGGTTGCGGACGTCGTCCACGCACCCCCCGATGCGGACCTGCCCCAGGAGCAGGTCGTGGTGCGCCGCACGGGTCGGCAGGTCCCGGTCCCCCGACGGGTGGGCCCAGGCGGCGGCGCCCCGGCGCAGCACCGTGTCGGTGAACGCGGCGAGGCCCGCGGGCCGGCCCTCGGCCGAGGCCCAGGCGCGGCGCACCCGCGCGCAGTCCACGTCGTTCATACGGCCGCTCTGCACCTCGGCGGTGAGCAGGTCCGCGGCCTGGTGCTGGCCTTCGGCCCTGACTTCCGGCCAGGTGGCCGGGGGGCCGGCCGGTGCCGCGGCCGCGGCGTCCGTCCCCCGGCGGTCGGCGCGGGCGCGCCGCCACTGCCGCACGAGGTCCCGCCAGCCGCCGATCCTGGCGAAGGGCCACAGGACGCCCGCGGTGATCAGCGCGTAGAGCCCGTAGGTGACCAGCTGGGACTGGAACACCTGGTAGCCGCCCGCGAGCAGCGTGACGAGGGAGAGGACGGGAGCGGCGACGGGGAGCGCGTCCCAGTCGACGCCGGGGAAGGCGTCCGGCCAGACGAACGACAGGGCCACCACGGCACCGAGAGCCGCGAGCGCCGCGCGCACCGGCTGCTCGCGGCGGACGACGAAGTGGCGGACGACCTGGGGCCAGCTGCCGAGACGGGCGACGGCGTAGACCAGCAGCGCGAAGAAGACCCCTTCGTACACGACCCGGGCCTCCCCTCCCTGCCAGGTCCGGGGGCTCGTCGTGGGGGTCCACCACCAGTCGCCCGGCGTGAGTACGGTCAGCGGGACCCACTGGTAGGGAAGGGCGCCCTGGCGCCACAGGGACCAGACGAACAGGCCCACGAGCAGCGGAACGGCCATACCGACGATCGTGACCGGGGCGAGCCGCCCGGATCGCTTCGGCTTCTGCGCCGGGCGGTACGCGTACCGCCAGATCCCCGGCCCCGCCTCGGGCCGCGCCGTGTTCAGCCACTCGCCGACCGCAGACCCGCCGGGCGGCGGCTGCTTCGGCACGGGCGGCGGCCCCACGGGCCCCGCGGGTGCGTGGGCGGGCCGGGGCGGTGCGGATGCGGACCCGATCGGCGGGGTCGTCGGCCGCGGGATGGGACGGTCGTGCGTGCCGCGTGCGTCCTGCGTGCCGTCGGTGTCCATGGCCCCTGCCCCCTGACCAGCCGCTCTTGCCTTCGCGGCCAATCTAGTGCCCCTGCACGGGGAGTTCACCGGTTACGCGCCCGGCGCAACGGGAACTCGTCGCCTCCGGGCGGCCGCTCCGCCTATGTCCACGACGGACAAGGCCCACCCCCAACAACGCCCCCATGGAGCATGCCTCCACCCCCACGCCGGCCCTAGCCTGCGGAAGAAAGCATCGAAAAGCGTCCGCAAGACCCCCAGGAGCCCGACATGACCGCACTTCCGCAGGAGCGCCGCGTCGTCACCGCCATCCCCGGCCCGAAGTCGCAGGAGCTGCAGGCCCGACGCACCGCCGCGGTCGCGGCGGGTGTGGGCTCCGTGCTGCCCGTGTTCACCACCCGCGTGGACGGCGGCATCATCGAGGACGTCGACGGCAACCGTCTGATCGACTTCGGCTCCGGCATCGCCGTGACCTCCGTGGGCGGCTCCGCCGAGGCCGTCGTGCGCCGCGCGTCCGCGCAGCTCCAGGACTTCACCCACACCTGTTTCATGGTCACGCCGTACGAGGGCTACGTGGCCGTCGCCGAGGCGCTGGCCGAGCTCACGCCGGGTGACCACGCCAAGAAGTCCGCGCTGTTCAACTCGGGCGCCGAGGCCGTCGAGAACGCCGTCAAGATCGCCCGTGCGTACACCAAGCGCCAGGCCGTCGTCGTCTTCGACCACGGCTACCACGGCCGCACCAATCTGACGATGGCGCTGACCGCCAAGAACATGCCGTACAAGCACGGCTTCGGCCCGTTCGCCCCCGAGGTGTACCGCGTCCCGGTCGCGTACGGGTACCGCTGGCTGACCGGCCCGGAGAACTGCGGCCCGGAGGCCGCCAAGCAGGCGATCGACCAGATCTCCAAGCAGATCGGCGCCGACAACGTCGCCGCGATCATCATCGAGCCGGTGCTCGGTGAGGGCGGCTTCATCGAGCCGGCGAAGGGCTTCCTGCCCGCGATCCGCCAGTTCGCCTCCGACAACGGCATCGTCTTCGTCGCCGACGAGATCCAGTCCGGCTTCTGCCGCACCGGCCAGTGGTTCGCCTGCGAGGACGAGGGCATCGTCCCGGACCTGATCACCACCGCCAAGGGCATCGCGGGCGGTCTGCCCCTCGCCGCCGTGACCGGCCGCGCCGAGATCATGGACGCCGCGCACGCGGGCGGCCTGGGCGGCACCTACGGCGGCAACCCGGTGGCCTGCGCCGGTGCGCTGGGCGCCATCGAGACCATGAAGGAGCTCGACCTCAACGCCAAGGCGAAGAACATCGAGGCCGTCATGAAGGCGCGTCTGAACGCGATGGCCGAGAAGTTCGACATCATCGGCGACGTCCGCGGCCGTGGCGCCATGATCGCCATCGAGCTGGTCAAGGACAAGGCGACCAAGGAGCCGAACCCGGAGGCCACCGCCGCGCTCGCAAAGGCCTGCCACGCCGAGGGTCTGCTCGTCCTCACCTGCGGCACCTACGGCAACGTGCTGCGCTTCCTGCCGCCGCTGGTGATCGGCGAGGACCTGCTGAACGAGGGCCTCGACATCATCGAGGGCGCGTTCGCCCGCGTCTGACGCGCCCGCCGCTCCTCGCATCCACGGCTGTGACCTGGGGTAACGCGCAGAGCATGTGAAGAAGGTGTGCGGGGGCGATGTCGGGATGACGATCCATCTGTCCCGCGTCGCCCCCCTGCCGTAGGTTCTAGCCAGATGAGAGAAACACCCCGCCCGCAGGAGACTGTGGGCGACACCGGGACGGAGCCTCCCCAGCCTCGTTCTGGTCGTGCCCTCGCGCACACACCCGGAGCCTCCAGCTCCGGAACTCCTCACCGATCGGATGGCCGCTCGCCCCAAACCCCCCGGGGCGCGCGGCACACCGGTCAGTACGGCCGCCTCGGAACGACCCCCCCTGTTCCGGGGCGGCCGACCGTTTTCGCGGGCCTGTGCGCCCTCCTCTTCGCGCTCCTCACCTGGCAGGTGGCCGTCCGTGGCCCGCTGCTGCGCGCCGACGAGCGCCTGGACCACCGCCTCGTCGGCCGGGCTCCCGGTACGCCGACCCAGCTCCTCTCCGACCTCGGTTCGCTGCCCGTCGCGCTTCCGGTGCTGGGCGCGGCGGTCGGCTACGCCGTGTGGCGCGGCGGCCGCGCCGCGCCCCTGGCCGTCGCCCTCACCATGGCGGTCGTTCCCGCGCTGGTCGTCCCGGTCAAGGAGTGGACGGCCCGCCCGGGCCCGCTGACCGCCGAGACCGGCTACTTCCCGTCCGGCCACACGGCCACCGCGACGGTGGCGTACGTCGGGGCGAGCCTGCTGCTCGCTCCGTACGTACGGCGTTCCTGGCCGCTGTACGCGGCGGCGGGCTCCCTGGTCCTCGCGACGGGCGCCGGCCTGGTGCTGCACGGCTACCACTGGCCCCTGGACGTGGTGGGCAGCTGGTGCCTGTGCGGGACACTGCTTAGCGGCCTCGGGATGCTCCGGATCGGCAGTGCGCCACGCGTACGCCCCCGGCCCCCGCGCGACGTGCGGTGACCAGGGGGCGTACGCGGCCGGGTCAGCTGTCGAAGCCGAGGCCCAGCTTGTCCATGGCCTTCAGCCAGAGGTTGCGCCGGCCGCCGCGCTCGTCGGCACGCGCCAGCGACCACTTGGTGAGCGAGATGCCCGTCCAGGTCAGCGGTTCCGGCGGGAACGGCAGCGGCTTGGTGCGCACCATCTCCAGTTCGGTGCGCTCCGTCGGCTCCCCGCTCAGCAGATCGAGCATGACGTCCGCGCCGAAGCGGGTCGCGCCGACGCCGAGCCCGGTGAACCCGGCCGCGTAGGCGACCCGGCCCCCGTGCGCAGTGCCGAAGAAGGCAGAGAAGCGGGAGCAGGTGTCGATCGCACCGCCCCACGCGTGCGTGAACCGCACGCCCTCCAGCTGCGGGAAGCAGCGGAAGAAGTGGCCGGCGAGCTTCGCGTACGTCTCCGGGCGGTTGTCGTACTCGGCGCGCACCCGGCCGCCGTACGGGTAGACCGCGTCGTAGCCGCCCCACAGGATCCGGTTGTCGGCGGACAGCCGGAAGTAGTGGAACTGGTTGGCGCTGTCGCCGAGCCCCTGGCGGCTCTTCCAGCCGATGGCCGTGAGCTGCTCGTCGGTGAGCGGTTCGGTCATCAGCGCATAGTCGTAGACCGGCACCGTGTAGGAGCGCAGCCGCTTGACCAGCGAGGGGAAGACGTTGGTGCCGAGGGCGACCTGGTGGGCGAAGATCCTGCCGTACGGCGTGGTCACCCCCATGCCGCCGCCGCGGCGGGCGAGGGACAGCGCGGGCGTCTGCTCGTAGATCCGCACGCCCAGGGAGAGACAGGCCTTCTTCAGGCCCCAGGCGAGCTTCGCCGGGTTCAGCATGGCGACGCCGTCGCGGTCCCACAGCCCTGCCAGGAACGTGGGCGAGTCGACCTGCTCGCGGACCGCGTCCCGGTCGAGGAACTCGGTACCGGAGTCGAGCCCGAGGCGGCACATCTCGTCGTACATCTCACGCAGTTCGTCGGCCTGGTGGCGCTCGGTCGCCACGTCTATCTCGCCCGTGCGCTCGAAGTCGCAGTCGATGGAGTAGCGGGCGACCGCCGCCTCGATCTCGTCGAGGTTGCGGGCGCCCAGCCGTTCCAGGGTCTCGATCTCGCGCGGCCACCGGGCGAGGCCGTTGGCGAGACCGTGGGTGAGGGAGGCGGCACAGAAGCCTCCGTTGCGGCCCGAGGCCGCCCAGCCCACCTCCTTGCCCTCCACGAGGACCACCTCACGGCCGGGGGCGCGCTCCTTGGCGAGGAGCGCGGTCCACAGTCCGCTGTAGCCGCCGCCGACCACGAGCAGATCGCACTGCTCGGTGCCGGTGAGGGCCGGTTCGGGGCGCGGCTTGTCGGGGTCGTCCAGCCAGAAGGGGACGGGCTGGGCATCGGAGAGCGATGTGGTCCACGGGTTCATGGCGCCAGCGGCCATGATTTCAACTCCCTACGGGGGTGATGCATGGTGCAGCAGAAGCGTTATGCCTGTTGTTTGTTGCGTCGATTGCCGACCAGCATTCCGGCCAGCACGAAGACTACGGTGACGATGAACATCGCCGTACCGATGACATTGATCTGGACGGGCGTACCGCGCTGTGCCGAGCCCCAGACGAACATGGGGAAGGTGACGGTCGAGCCCGCATTGAAATTGGTGATGATGAAATCGTCGAAGGAGAGCGCGAAGGCGAGCAGCGCGCCCGCGGCGATTCCGGGTGCCGCGATCGGCAGGGTGACCCGCAGGAAGGTCTGCACGGGACCCGCGTAGAGGTCCTGCGCGGCCTGTTCCAGGCGCGGGTCCATCGACATCACGCGTGCCTTGACGGCGGTGACGACGAAGCTCAGGCAGAACATGATGTGGGCGATCAGGATCGTCCAGAAGCCGAGCTGCGCACCCATGTTGAGGAACAGCGTGAGCAGCGAGGCGGCCATGACGACCTCGGGCATCGCCATCGGCAGGAAGATCAGCGAGTTGACCGCGCCGCGCGCCCGGAAGCGGTAGCGGACCAGCGCGAAGGCGATCATCGTGCCGAGGACGGTGGCGCCCAGGGTCGCCCAGGCCGCGATCTGGAGGCTGATCGAGAGGGAGCCGCACATGTCGGCGACACCGCAGGGGTCCTTCCAGGCGTCGAGCGAGAACTGCTGCCACTGGTAGTTGAAACGGCCCTTCGGCTTGTTGAAGGAGAAGACCGTGACAATGACGTTCGGCAGCAGCAGATAGGCGAGGGTGAGCAATCCGGCGACGACGACGAGATTGCGGCGGAACCAGCGCAGGAGGCCCATCAGACCAGATCCTCCGTCCCGGACTTGCGGATGTAGAGGGTGACCATGAAGAGGATTGCGGCCATGAGGATGAAGGAGAGTGCCGCGGCCGTCGGATAGTCGAGGATCCGCAGGAACTGCGTCTGGATGACATTGCCGACCATACGCGTGTCCGTGGACCCGAGCAGATCCGCGTTGACGTAGTCGCCCGCCGCCGGAATGAACGTGAGCAGCGTGCCGGAGACGACACCCGGCATGGAGAGCGGGAAGGTCACCTTGCGGAAGGTGGTGAAGGGGTCGGCGTAGAGGTCGCCGGCCGCCTCGTGGAGCCGTCCGTCGATGCGCTCCAGCGAGGTGTAGAGCGGGAGGATCATGAACGGCAGGAAGTTGTACGTGAGTCCGCAGACCACCGCGAGCGGTGTGGCGAGGACCCGGTGCCCGTCGGTCATGCCGAGCCAGCTGGTGACGTCGAGGACGTGCAGCGCGTTGAGGGCGCCGACGACCGGGCCGCCGTCCGCGAGGATCGTCTTCCAGGCGAGCGTACGGATCAGGAAGCTGGTGAAGAACGGCGCGATCACGAGGATCAGCACGACATTGCGCCAGCGTCCGGCCCGGAAGGCGATCAGATACGAGAGCGGGTAGCCCAGCAGCAGGCACAGGACCGTCGCCATGCCCGCGTAGAGAACGGAGCGCAGGAACTGCGGCCAGTACTCGGACAGTGCGTCCCAGTACGTCGCGAAGTGCCAGGTGACCTTGAAGCCCTCCTCCAGCGAGCCCTGCTGGATCGAGGTGGAGGCCTGGTAGACCATCGGCAGCGCGAAGAAGACCAGCAGCCAGAGGATGCCGGGCAGCAGCAGCCAGTACGGGACCAGACGGCCCCGCTTGCGGGGCCGCCGGGGGGCGGCCTCCTTCGTGGGCGCCTGGGGCGGCGCTTCGGTGACGGTCGTCATCAGGCGGCCTCCTCCACCGTCTCGACGCCCGCGTCGATGTCCTGGTCGGCGTCGAGGCCGAAGGTGTGCGCCGGGTTCCAGTGCAGGACGACCTCGGCGCCGGGGGCGAGCCGGCTGTCGCGCTCGACGTTCTGTACGTACACCTCGAAGTCGCCGCAGACGGGGCTGTCGACGACGTACTGCGTGGAGACGCCGATGAAGCTGGAGTCGACGATGCGGCCGGTGATGCGGTTGCGGCCGTCGGCGATCGTGCCCGCGTCGTCGGCGTGCACGAGAGAGACCTTCTCGGGGCGTATGCCGAGGAGCACCTTGCCGCCGGCGCCTGCCGGTGCGGAGCAGCGGGCGACGGGCAGCGCGAGCTTGCCGTCGCCGGCCTTCAGCACGAGCTCGTCGCCGCTCCTGGTGTCCACCTCGGCCTTGATCAGGTTCGAGGAGCCGAGGAAGTTGGCGACGAAGGTGGTCCCCGGGTTCTCGTACAGGTCGGTGGGCGCACCGAGTTGCTCGACGCGGCCGCCGTTCATCACGGCGACCGTGTCGGCCATCGTCATGGCCTCCTCCTGGTCGTGCGTGACATGGACGAAGGTGATGCCGACCTCGGTCTGGATGCGCTTCAGCTCCAGCTGCATCTGGCGGCGCAGCTTCAGGTCGAGGGCGCCCAGCGGCTCGTCGAGGAGCAGCACCTTCGGGTGGTTGATCAGCGCACGGGCGACGGCGACGCGCTGCTGCTGGCCGCCGGAGAGCTGGTGCGGTTTCTTGCGGGCCTGCTCACCGAGCTGGACCAGGTCGAGCATGTCCTCGACCTGCTTCTTCACCGACTTGATGCCGCGCCTGCGCAGACCGAAGGCGACGTTCTCGAAGATGTCGAGGTGTGGGAAGAGGGCGTAGGACTGGAAGACCGTGTTCACCGGCCGCTTGTAAGGGGGCAGCGCCGTCACGTCCTGGTCGCCCAGCGCCACCGTGCCGGTGGTGGGCTCCTCCAGTCCCGCGATCATGCGCAGGGTGGTGGTCTTGCCGCACCCGGACGCGCCGAGCAGCGCGAAGAACGAGCCCTGCGGCACGGTCAGGTCGAGCGGGTGGACGGCGGTGAAGGAACCGTACGTCTTGCTGATCCCGGAGAGGCGGACGTCGCCGCCGTTGTCGGTCGTCATGAGGTGTCCCGGGGTTAGGAGCTGGAGGGGGCGGGGGCGGGCGGGCGTACCGTCAGGAGCCCGTGAGCTTGGCGAACTTCTCCTCGTACGCCGTCTCTTCCTTCTCGGTCAGCGAGCGGAAGGCATGGCCCTTGGCGGACATGGCCTTGTCCGGAAGGATCAGCGGGTTGTTCGCGGCGCTCTTGTCGATCTTCGCGAGATCGTCCCGCACACCGTCGACCGGGCACACGTAGTTGATGTACGCGGCGAGCTGCGCGGCCGGCTTCGGCTCGTAGTAGTAGTCGATGAGCCGCTCGGCGTTGGTCTTGTGCCGCGCCTTGTTGGGGATCAGCAGGTTGTCCGTGGAGGACATGTAGCCGGCGTCGGGGATGACGTAGCCGACGTCCGGGCTGTCGGCCTTGAGCTGGACGACGTCGCCCGCCCACGCGAGGCAGGCCGCGAAGTCGCCCTTGGTGAGGTCCGAGGTGTAGTCGTTGCCGGTGAAACGGCGTATCTGGCCCTTGTCGACGGCCTTCTGCAGCCGCGCGACGGCCGCGTCGAAGTCGTCGTCCGTGAACTTCCCCGGGTCCTTCCCCATGTCGAGGAGGGTCATCCCGATGCTGTCGCGCATCTCGGAGAGGAAGCCGACCCGGCCCTTGAGCTTCGGGTTGTCCAGCAGGTCGGACACCGAGGTGACCTTCTCGCCGTCGAGGGCCTTCTTGTTGTAGGCGATGACGGTCGCGATGCCGGTCCACGGGTACGAGTACGCGCGTCCCGGGTCCCAGTCGGGGCTGCGGAACTGCTCCGACAGATTGGCGAAGGCGTGCGGCAGGTTCGACGGGTCCAGCTTCTGGACCCAGCCGAAGCGGACCAGCCGGGCGGCGAGCCAGTCGGTGAGGATCATCAGGTCACGGCCGGTGTCCTGGCCCGCCGCGAGCTGCGGCTTGATCTTGCCGAAGAACTCGACGTTGTCGTTGATGTCCTCGGTGTACTTGACCCTGATCCCGGTGCGGCGGGTGAAGGTGTCGAGCGTCGGGTGGTGCTTCTCGCTGTCGTCGACGTCCATGTACTCGGTCCAGTTGGAGAAGCTGATCAGCTTCTCCTTGGCCGAGTGGTCCTCGGACGTGACGCCCTGGGCCTTGCCCGCTGCGGGGATGCCGCAACTGCTCAGCGCGCCCATGCCGCCGACGGCGAGCGCGCCGCCCGCTCCTGCGCGTAGCAGGGAGCGACGGGTGAGCGATGCCCTGCCGCTTCGGAAGCTGCGCCGCATGGCCGCCAGCTGGGCCGGGGAGAGGTACTGCTCCATGCGTGTGGTGCCCTTTCGGGAAGTGGGCGGGGCCGTCGGTCGATGAGCCCCGCCCGCGAGCTGACGAGTGGTTATCGGTCCCCGAAGATCGTGCGGTGCCAGTCCTTCCTGGCGACCGCGGTGTTGTCGAACATGACGTGCTTGACCTGCGTGTACTCCTCGAAGGAGTAGGCCGACATGTCCTTGCCGTATCCGGACGACTTGTAGCCGCCGTGCGGCATCTCGCTGATGATCGGGATGTGATCGTTGATCCAGACGCAGCCCGCCTTGATCTCGCGGGTGGCGCGGTTCGCCCGGTAGACGTCGCGGCTCCAGGCGGAGGCGGCGAGGCCGTACGGGGTGTCGTTGGCGAGCCGGATGCCCTCGTCGTCGCTGTCGAAGGGCAGCACGACGAGGACCGGCCCGAAGATCTCGGACTGGACGACCTCGCTGTCCTGGGGGGCGTCGGCGATCAGCGTCGGCCGGTAGAACGCGCCGCCGTCGAGGTCGCCGCCGGGGACCTCGCCGCCGGTGACCACACGCGCGTAGGAGCGGGCCCGGTCGACGAATCCGGCCACGCGGTCGCGCTGGGCGTGCGAGATCAGCGGTCCGAGGTCGGTGGCCGCGTCGAACGGGTCGCCGAGCCGGACGGTGTTCATCAGGTCCGCGACGCCGCTGACGAACGCGTCGTAGAGCGGACGCTGCACGTACGCGCGCGTGGCGGCCGTGCAGTCCTGCCCGGTGTTGATGAGCGCTCCTGCGACGGCCCCGTGGACTGCGGCCTCCAGGTCGGCGTCGTCGAAGACCACGAAGGGGGCCTTGCCGCCGAGTTCGAGGTGCAGCCGCTTCACGGTGCTCGTGGCGATCTCGGCGACCCGCTTGCCGACCGCGGTGGACCCGGTGAAGGAGGTCATGGCGACGTCGGGGTGCGCGACGAGGTGCTCGCCCGCCTCCCGCCCGGCGCCCGTCACGATGTTGACGACACCGTCGGGGATGCCCGCCTCGGTCGCGGCCTGCGCGAACAGCAGTGAGGTCAGCGGTGTCAGCTCGGCGGGCTTGAGCACGATGGTGTTGCCCGCGGCGATCGCCGGGAGGACCTTCCAGGCGGCCATCTGCAGCGGGTAGTTCCACGGGGCGATCGATCCGACGACACCGATGGGCTCGCGCCGTACGTACGAGGTGTGGTCGCCGGAGTACTCGCCGGCGGACTGTCCCTGGAGGTGCCGGGCGGCTCCCGCGAAGAAGGCGGTGTTGTCGATGGTCCCCGGGACGTCGAACTCGCGGCTCAGCTTGATCGGCTTGCCGCACTGGAGCGACTCGGCCTGCGCGAAGTCCTCGGCGCACTCGGCGAGTACGGCGGCGAACCGGTGCATCGCGTCGGAGCGCTCACCCGGCGTGGCCGCGGCCCAGCCGGGGAACGCCTCGCGGGCGGCCTGGACGGCGGCGTCGACGTCCTCGCGTCCCGCCAGGTCGTACGTGAAGACCTCGTCGCCGGTGGCGGGGTCGACGACCGCGTGGGCGGCTCCGGAGGTGCCCTTGGTCAGCCGGCCCGCAATGAACTGCGCGCCGTCCGCGAAGCGGTCCTGCGCCTGGAAGCGGTTGCCCGGGTTGTGCATGCGCTCTCCTACCGTCGCGGCCCCCGTCCCGGGGGGTGGCGGCGTAGCTCCAGCTCGATTTGAGTGCCGATCCTGACAGAGGCCTGGTATCGCAACAAGTGATTCCGTTGTTGCCTTTTGGTTACGCGACGGAATCTGTCGACCAGGTGTCGAGTCTCCCCGGAAAAGGCGGGACGGAGTGTCAGTGGTTCCTGCCACACTCGCGTGCATGGACAAGATCAGCACGCACCCGGAATCCACCGAGGACTCCCCCATCGCGTCGCGGGAGGCGCTGGTGCGCGCGGTGCGAGCCGGCGCCACGCCGAAGTATCTGCACTTCTGGGGGCACAGGCCGCGGGCGGACGGCCGCGTCGCTGCGAGCTGTCTTAGCCAGTGGTGGCCGTCACCCTTCGTGGTCGACGGCGTCCGCTACGCGACCGCGGAGCACTGGATGATGGCCGCCAAGGCCCGGCTGTTCGGCGACGCGGACGCAGAGCGGCATGCGCTGGAGGCGGCGAGCCCGGCTCTCGCGAAGAAGGCGGGGCGCCTGGTCCGAGACTTCGACGAGTCGCTGTGGGTCCGCGAGCGGTACGGGATCGTGGTCGAGGGGAGCGTCCACAAGTTCGCCGCGCATCCCGATCTGAGGGAGTTCCTGCTCACCACCGGTGACCGCGTCCTGGTCGAGGCCAGTCCGATGGACCGGATCTGGGGCATAGGCCTGGCGGCCACGGACGAGGGGGCGGCGGATCCGGAGCGGTGGCGCGGCCCGAATCTGCTGGGGTTCGCGCTGATGGAGGCACGCAGGCGGCTGAGGCAGGCCACCGCATAGTGCGGCGTGGGCTCGCGCCGGGGGTCGCGGGATCGGCCGGGGCGGGGAGCGGACGCGGGGCAGGGCTGCCCGGGGCGGACGCGGGCGCGCCTGCCGACGTGGCACACGGGACGACGCGGGGGCGGACCCAGGGCGCGGGACGAGCTTGGGGCCGGCCGTGGGGCGCGCGGCGCGCTCGTATCAGGCGCGGCGGCCCGCACGGGTGCGGGAGCAGGCGGGGCGCCCTGTAGGAGCGCCCCGCTCGAAGCGGCTCAGGAGCTGGCGCCGGCCACGCCCATGAGGCTCGCGAAGGCCAGGAGCCCCAGCAGCGGGAGGATCACCGTGGCCACGATGCCGAGGACGAGCCCCGACGTCGCCGCGCCCTTGTTGGTGGCCTCTCCGCGGTTCGCCTTACCCCGGCCGACCGCACCGAAGATGATCGCGAGAATGCCGAGGATCACCCCGATGATCCACAGGAAGAAGGTCAGGCTGCACACCACGCCGATGATGCCGAGGACCAGTCCCGCGGTCCCCAGACCGTTGCTCGGCTGCGGTATGTAGCCGGGCGCGTTGTAGTAGCCGCCCTGCGGCGCCACGGGATAGCCGCTCTGCGGCGCGGCGGGGTAGCCCGGGCCGGATTGCGGATATCCGTAGCCCGGAGCCTGCTGCGGCTGCGGGGGAACGGACGGAGGATTCCCGTAGCCGCCGGGCCCGGCATTGGGGTCGGACATGAAGTTTTCTCCCCTCGTTGAACAGTCGGAACATCGTAGTGGTCCGGGGCGACCCGGCGAGGACCAACGGGAGAAGGCCACCTGACGTTTCGATGCCCGGGCCTGCCCGACGGGAGAGGGCCGACGCCCGGCGGGAGCGGGCCGACGGCCGGCGGGAGCGGGCCGACGGCCGCTGGGAGCCGACTGACGCCCGCGAGCGGGCCACGGCCGACGCGAGCGAGCGAACCGACGGCCGATGCGAGCGGACCGGGCGCGAGCGAACCGACGGCCGATGCGAGCGACGCCCCGACGTCAGCAGGTCAATGGCCGACGCGAGCGGGCCGACCGACGCCACGGGGCCGGGCCGTCATCCGTACGTCTGCACCGGCCCGGCCCGGACCGTCGTCCCCGCGTGCGCACGCACCGGTCAGGGCCGCATCCGCCCTGACCGCCGCCCGGTCCGGCGGTCGCCCCGTCGGCCGGTCGCCCGGGAGCGGGCCGTCCGCTTTCGGGGCGCGGCGCCCTCGGCGACGCGGGAGTGTCAGCGGTCGGCGACCACCGACGGCACCGCCCGGGCGCCGTCGTAGGAGTCGTCGTACGAATGGCCCTTGATCGCGGCCGTGATCCCGATGGCCAGCAGGACGATCACGAGAACGCCGAGCACGGTTCCGATGATCCCCAGGATGAATCCGGCCTGCGCCTGTCCCGGGTTGTCGGCCTCGCCCCGCTCGACGCGCTTGCGCCCCTTGATGCCGAAGACCAGGGCGAGGATGCCCAGGATGACGGAGACCACGCCGTAGAAGCAGAACAGGCAGACCGAGATGATGCCGAGCACCATCGCGGCGACCCCCAGGCCGTTCTGCGGCGCCATGGGCATGCCGGACCAGCCGTAGCCCGGGTAACCGGGGTACCCGTAGCCGCTCGCACCGGGCCCGGTGGGTGCGATCGGCGGCGGCGGAACCGCCCCGTCCGCCGGACCCGCGGACGGCCCGCCCGCCGGTCCGAATCCGGGCGGTGTGAGCCCCTGCGGGGGCGCAAATCCTTCCGTACCCGGCATCGCGGCGACCGTCGGCTGGTCGTGCGCGGACGCCGGTGCGTCCGCGGACTTGCTCAGCGACGTCTTGCGCTCCGGCGGCGCCCACGGGTCGGGCTCCCCCGCCGCGTCGCGCCTCGGCTCGTGTGCCCCGTCCGTCATGTCCCGGCCCCCTTGTTCGATCCTGCCGTCATGCTACGGGCCGGGTCCGCACGGGCGACCGGCGCCCACCCCCGCCGGGCTCCCGGCCCCCCGCCCGGTTCGCGCCGGGCCCCAGGAACGCGGGAACGTCCACCGCGACCGGCCGCCTACGATGACCCTCGCACCACCGATCAGCCGATCACCTGCGCCACTCGAGACGGCGCCGTTCCCAGGAGGAACCCTTGAGCGACCTGCACGCCTTCATCGCCGGACTGCCCAAAGCCGAACTGCACGTGCACCACGTGGGCTCCGCCTCCCCCCGCATCGTCTCGACGCTGGCCGCCCGCCACCCCGACTCCAAGGTCCCCACGGACCCGGAGGCGCTGGCGGACTACTTCACGTTCACGGACTTCGCCCACTTCATCGAGGTCTACCTCTCCGTCGTGGACCTGATCCGCACCCCGGAGGACGTCCGCCTGCTGACGTTCGAGGTGGCCCGGGACCTGGCCCGGCAGAACGTCCGCTACGCGGAGCTCACCATCACGCCGTTCTCGTCGACCCGGCGCGGCATCGACGAGCAGGCGTTCATGGCCGCCATCGAGGACGCCCGCAAGGCCGCCGAGGCCGAGCTGGGCGTGGTCCTGCGGTGGTGCTTCGACATCCCGGGCGAGGCGGGCCTCGAGTCGGCCGAGGAGACGACCCGGCTCGCGGTCACCGACGGGATCCGTCCCGAGGGCCTGGTCTCGTTCGGACTCGGCGGTCCGGAGATCGGCGTGCCCCGGCCGCAGTTCAAGCCCTACTTCGACCGGGCCATCGCCGCCGGCCTGCACTCCGTACCGCACTCGGGCGAGACCACTGGCCCGCAGACGATCTGGGACGCGCTGAACGAGCTGCGGGCCGAGCGCATCGGCCACGGCACCAGCGCCACGCAGGACCCGGCGCTCCTCCAGCACCTCGCCGAGCACCGCATCCCGTTGGAGGTCTGCCCGACCTCCAACATCGCCACCCGCGCGGTGCGCACCCTCGACGAGCACCCGATCAAGGAGATGGTGCAGGCGGGCGTGCTGGTGACGATCAACTCCGACGACCCGCCGATGTTCGGCACCGACCTCAACAACGAGTACGCGGTGGCCGCCCGGCTCCTCGACCTCGACGCCCAGGGCGTCGCCGCGCTCGCCAGGAACGCAGTCGAGGCGTCCTTCCTCGACTCGGCGGGCAAGGCGAGGATCGTCGCCGAGATCGACACGTACACGAAGACGTGGCTGGCGCCCTGACCTGCCCGAGGACGTGGCCGGCGCCCTGACGTGCCGGAGGGCGCGGCCGACGGTCCCGCCCTCGCGCACCGGGGCGCACGGCCGCTGCCGGGCGTGTGGCGCGTCGTGAGCGGCCACGCGCCCGGGCGCCGCGGGGAACAATGGCCCCATGCGTACCTCCCCGCGCCCCGTCACCGCCGTCGCCCACCGGGGCGATCCCTACCGCGTCCGTGAGAACACGCTCCCGTCCCTGCGTTCCGCGCTGGACCGGGGTGCGGACGCGGTGGAGGTCGATGTCCGGCTCACCCGCGACGGCGTGCCCGTGCTGCTGCACGACGAGACGCTGAAGCGGCTCTGGCAGCACGACCGGCCGCTCGCCGCGCTATCGGCGCCCGAGGTGCGCGGGCTCACCGTCGGCGGTGTGCCCACCCTGGCCGAGGCCCTGGAGACGCTGCACGCGGACGGCGGGCCGCGGATCATGGTCGATCTGCCGGGGGCGACCGCGCGTGCCGTCCGTACGGTCATGGGCGTGGTCCGCGAGTTCGGGGCGGCCGACCGGGCGTACTACTGCGGGGGCGCCGAGGCGATGCTCGCGGTGCGCGCCGTCGACCCGTCCGCCGAGATCGCCCTGACCTGGACCAGCCTGGCCCCGCCCCGCCCCGCTCTGCTGGCCGCGATGCGGCCTCGCTGGCTCAACTACCGCTTCGGTCTTGTCTCCGACGGCCTCGCGGCCCGGGTCCATCACGACGGCTACCTGCTGTCCGTCTGGACCCCGGACACCCGCCGCTCCATGCGGCGTCTGCTGGCGGCGGGCGTCGACTCGATCACGACGAACCGCATCGACGTGCTGTGCGCCGTGCGGGACGAGCCCGCGGACCCCGTCGACGGCGCGGACGCCAGGGGCTGACCCCCCTACAACCCCCGGACGGGGAAGGGCTGTTGCCCCGTCCCGGCCGGGGCGACGCACCGGACGCCGCGAGCTCTGTCCTACGGGCAGACGGCGCTACTTCGCGGACACGACCCGGCGCCCGAGCACGCGGCGGGCCACCGCGTGCGCCGCGACGGCGCTCGCGCCGGCCGCGGCCAGGCCGACGACCGCGTCGCGGGGCCGGGTCGGACGGAGGACGCCCGCACGGCCCAGCCTGTGGCGGGCCCAGACCGTGAACGGCACCACGAGGATCGGGGAGGTCACGGACCCCGGGGTGTAGCCGCGTACCGCCGCGGCCTGCGCGAGGTGGACCAGACCGTGCAGACCGAAGGCGTTCACCATGGTCTGGTACCAGGCGGACCGCCCCCCGCTGCGCTGCCCGGCGATCGCCGCCGAGCCCACGATGGCGGCCATCGCGCCCACGGCGACGGCGAATTCACGCCCGTCGACGGAGCCCACGGCCCGCCACACCCGCTCCGGCACCGCGGGATACCGCTCCCTCAGGCGAGGCACCGCGGTCCGCGTCCAGCGGCCCATGGTCGCCAGTTCCTCCGCGTCGTGCAGGGCCCATGCCACGAACAGCCCGTACGTGACCTCCGGACCCACTCCGTGCTCACTCATCTGTCTGACCATGCCCCCGGTTGGCGCTGAGCGGCGCGCGGGACCTGCGGACCTGCCCGCTGCCGTCCCCACGCGTCGCATCGGAAACACCCGACCCTACCGGGGAGTTCGAAACCACCGGAGACGGCTCCGGAAGAAATCGGCCACCCGTGCCCGGCCGTCCGCGCACCCTTCCCACCTGCCCGTACCGCGGCGGCACGCGGCACAGCACGCACGGCACGGTGAACACCGGCGCCGGCGGAACGCGGGCGCCGGCTCGGGCGCCGTCGCCGACGAGCGGAGCCCCGGCCGCACTCGAACGGCTGAGCGTCCTGGCGCCAGGACGCACGTGGTCAGAGAGGCTGGATCCGAGCGCGCAGGAGGCAGAATTCGTTGCCTTCCGGGTCGGCCAGGACGTGCCAGCTCTCGTTGCCGGTCTGGCCGACGTCGGCGGGCCTGGCGCCGAGAGCGAGCAGCCGCTCCAGCTCGGCGTCCTGGTCGCGGTCGGTGGCGTTGACGTCGATGTGCAGGGGGAGCTTCCCGGGCCGCGGGTCGCTGCTGGGGCTGAGCACGAGGGTGGGCTGCGGGCCGCCGAAGCCGACGTCGG
The DNA here is from genome assembly GCF_053593975.1 of Streptomyces sp. NPDC002004. Taxonomy (NCBI): domain Bacteria; kingdom Bacillati; phylum Actinomycetota; class Actinomycetes; order Kitasatosporales; family Streptomycetaceae; genus Streptomyces; species Streptomyces sp. NPDC002004. The sequence goes on along the minus strand of NZ_JBSFDP010000054.1, from coordinate 2,108 downwards.
GCGGCCCGATCTCGATGCTTCCGTCGGCTTCCCGGCCGAGTTCGACGTAGCCGAGGACCTCGCTCCAGAATGCGGCGAGCCGATCGGGCTCGGCGGCGTCCATGACGAGCTCACTGATGCGGCATGCCATGCCCGTCAGTGTATGCAGACGGCCCGGCGGGTGTCGGCCGCGCGCAAGGCTTCCGACCACGCTGATCACCGTCCTGGCAAGATGGCGCCATGGAGCGTGTACTTGGAATCGGTGGGTACTTCATGAGGGCTGCCGACCCGGCGGCCCTGAGCGCGTGGTATCGCGATTGCCTGGGCCTGGACGCCGATGAGAACGGCCTGTGGCAGCAGGGAGCCGGGCCCACGGTGTTCGCGACGTTCGAGTCCGAGACCGACTACTTCGGGTCCCGCACCCAGCGAACCATGCTCAACTTCCGGGTCCGCGACCTGGATGCGATGCTCGCGCAACTGCGCGCCAAGGGAGCGGACGTGGCCGAGGAGACGCAGGACATGGAGGGTGTCGGTCGATTCGGCTGGGTCACCGACCCCGAGGGCACTCGGATCGAGCTGTGGCAGCCCGCCTGACCGCGTCTGCACGCGGGCGGTGACGTGCTGGTGCTGGGTCGTCGAGGTGTGATCCGTAATCAGGCCCGCGCGGCCATGTCCCCTCGCGCCTTCCGCGGGCTGTCACGGGAACACCTTGGCGGGCTCGTCACCGAACTCGCGCCGCAGCGGGAGGCGCGATGCGAGTCCGGACGCCGCCTGCGGTGCCGCTGCGACCGGCGGCGCCGGGCCGAAGTGCGCGTCCGCATCACACGGGGGCGTCCGGCCGCCTACAGGCCGACGATCTCGTTCCACCGCTTGGCGAACTCCACGCGCTCCGCGGCCGTGATGTCGCGGGCTACGGCGAGCCGCTTGCGCATCCCGTCGTCGGGGAAGATCAGCGGCTCCTCGGCCAGGTCGGCGGTCTCCTTGTGCTTGGACGAGGCGAGGACGTCACGGGCGGCCGGCACGGGGCAGACGTAGTTGACCCATCCGGCGAGTTCGGCGGCGACCGCGGGCTCGTAGTAGTAGTCGATGAGCCGCTCCGCGCTGCGCCGGTGGCTCGCCAGGTCGGGGATCATCATCGAGTCGGACCACAGCTCGGCACCCTCCTCGGGCACCACGAACTCGATGTCGGGGTTGTCGGCCTTCAGCTGGACGACATCGCCGCTGTAGGCCTGGCAGGCCACGACGTCCCCGCTCGACAGGTCCTTGATGTAGTCGTTGCCGGTGAACCGGCGGATGTGCTTGTCGCGCACCAGCTTCTCCACCTGGTCGCAAACGCGGTGGAAGTCGTCCGCGGTCCAGCGGGTGATGTCGACGCCGTTGCCCTGCATCAGAAGCGCGAACGCCTCGTCGAGTCCGGAGAGCAGGGTGATCCGGCCCTTCAGGTCCTCCGCCCACAGGTCGGAGACGTGCTTGATCTCGCGCCCGGTCCTGCGCTTGTTGTACGCGATGCCGGTGATCCCGGACTGCCACGGCACCGTGAACCGGCGGCCCGGGTCGAAGTGCGGCGAACGCAGCAGCGGATCCAGGTACTTGGCGACATGGGGCTGCCGGGCCCGGTCCATCTGCTGCACCCAGCCGAGGCGTACGAAGCGCGCGCACATCCAGTCGCTGACGACGATCAGGTCCCGCCCGGTGGACTGATGGTTCATCAGGGACGGGCTGATCTTGCCGAAGAACTCGTCGTTGTCGTTGATCTCCTCGGTGTACCGGACCTCGATCCCGGTGCGCCGCGCGAAACCGTCGAGCGTGGGCCGCTTCCTGGAGTCGTGGTCGTCGACGTCGATGTAGAGGGGCCAGTTCGCGAACGTCAGGCGCTTGTCCTCGACGGAGCGGTCGGGCCCGCCGCGCTCGCCGGGGGCGACGTACGCGGCGGGTACCCCGCAGCCGGCGAGCGCGGCCAGGGTCCCGGCGGTGCCGAGCGAGCGGAACAGCGTACGGCGCGACGGTGTGTGACGGGCAAGATCAACCATGGGTTCACCCTCCCTGCAACGCGCGGGGCGGGAGGTCCGGCGTACGGAATGACCCGCATCGTCGAGCTGTCCGACTACACACGCGACGTCGTACGCGCC
>NZ_JBSFDP010000053.1:0-29722 GCF_053593975.1 Streptomyces sp. NPDC002004 | reverse complement strand
GCCCAGGACGGAGATCTGCCGCGGCACATCACAGCTGGCCAGCCTCCGCGTCCCCCCGTACAGGCCCGGTGTGTCCCCGTCGACGGTCCGCACCGCCCCACCCCCCGCCGACGTGACCTCGCCGGGCGGCGACGCCCCGGTCGACGGCACGCCACCCGCCCGTACCGTCGACTCCGTGAACGGATCCTGCCCCGTGCTCGCGGCGGACTGCAGGAACACCTCGCCCTGCTGCCGGTTCGAGAAGCCCTCGGGGCGCGTGAGCAGCAGGACCAGGGCCACCGCAGCGACCACCGCGGCCGTCAGCGCGGCCACCTGCGGCACCGACTTCCACCACGGTCGCCCGGATCCCCGTCGCGGACCTCCGCCCTCCGGCCCCGTGCCACCAGGTCCCTCGCCCCCCGGTCCCCCGCCTCCCGGCGGCGCGGGCGGCGGGCCCGGGGCCGCACCGCCCGCGGACGGTGCACCGATGCCGGGAGGCGGGGTCCGGTCAGGTCCGGACGGTCGCGCAAGCGGACCCGAAGGAGGCCCCGAGGGGATTTCCCCGGAACTCTCGGGGCCGGGTCCCGAGGGGCGGCCGGACGACGACGGTTCCTTGCTCACGAGCTCATCTCCCCCACCGCACAGGGGTCGGCACCGCCCCCGCACCGGCGGCGATACCTCGGACCAGGGGCAGAGCCCGCTGCACCGGCGGCGGCAGCATCACGCCCTCGAGCCCACGGCCGCGGAAGCACCCGCACAACGGGAGCCGCACCTCTCAGCAGACGCGGTCGGGGCGGTCCCGCCCGGTCAGCCGGCACACGGCCCCACACCACCGTTTCCGCTCTACGACCATTGTGCGCGGGCGGTGCAGGTGTCCCGCAAGCCGAGGGGCACGGGCCACGGCGCTGCCTGCACCGGAGAGGAATGCCGGCCCGTCAGCGACACTGTCCGAACCGTGGCCCGTCGACGGTGTTGCCCGCCTGCTTCAGGGTCGGCTGGTTGCCGTCGCAGCGCACCGGGCCGGTGACCGTGTTGGCCTCGAACGCGGGCACCGCCTCCCCGGGCGGCAGCCCGCTGCCCGCGTTGCCGTCGATTCTCACCGGTCCCGTGACCGTGTTGCCGGACACGTCGATGCCGCCCGTGCCGTCCTCCACCGTCAGGGCTCCCGTGATCGTGTTTCCCGGGCAGGCGGCCGTGTCGTCGTGGTCCGACCCGATCAGTACGTAGCCGCCGGCTCCGGTGACGGTGAACGGTCCGGCGAGCCTCGACCGGCAGACGCTCAGGGCCAGGGCACCGTCGGCGGACACGGGTCCGGTGATCTCGGCACCGGACACGGCCAGGGCTCCTCCGGGTCGCACCGTCACCTGCCCCTGCTGTCGTCCCCCGGCCGCGATGCACACCGATTCGCCGGCGGCAACAGTCAGCGGAGTGCGGCGGGGTGTCGTGAGGCACGGTGCACTGAATCCGACCGTGATGTCGGCGGAGGGGATCCCGGCGTTCGGTGCATGACCCGGGTCTCCGTCGTACCGGGCGGTGACCGTGTGGGAGCCGGGCTGCAATCCGCTGGTGGAGAAGCGGGCCTGACCGCCGGTCAGCGGCACGGTCGCCAGGGGCGTGGATCCTTCCGAGAAAGTGACCGTCCCGCCCGGCGCGTCAGCGGCCGGGTTCACCGCGGCGACGTCGGCGGTCAGGGTGACCCTGTGTCCGAACAGCGGGGCGGACGTATCCGCCGTGAGGGCGAGCGACGTGTCGTACCGGAAGCGGAAGGTCGCCTTGCCGTTGCCGTGGTTGACACCCGGGGCGAAGGAGACATCGGTCGCGGTCGGCGCCGCGAAGGCGCTTCCCCCGCCGCCTCCCGCGCCGGGCAGATTGCCCGGGTTCCCGCCCCCGGAGCCACCCGCGCCGCCGAAGTATCCGCCTCCTCCCCCGCCGCCGCCGTTGCCTCCGGCACCGCCGTTGCCGCCGGGCCCGCCGCTGCCCGGGTTGGGCTGACCGGTGTTGGGGTCGATGTCGCCCCCGGCGGTCCCCGGACCACCGAGGCGGGAGTTGCCGCTGCCGGCCCCGGGCGCGGCCTGTGTTGCGCCGCCGCCCGCGACCCCGGCTCCGTCGTAGCCGTCGGCCTGCCCGCCTGCCTCGCCCTCCGGGCCACCGCCGTCCCCGCCGTGGAGCAGCGGGCCGCCGTTGCCTGCGCCTCCTCCGCCGCCTGCCACCAGGACCCGGTCCGACGGGCCGAACGTACCGGCCCGCACATCGGAGCCCCCGCCGCCGGAGCCGCCGCCGCCGTGCGCCCCGCCACCTCCGGAACCGTGGCCGAAGCCACCGGGGCGGGCGAACTCTCCGTGGCGAGAGGTGCCGGGGATCCCGGCCGCACCCACGGTGATCTGGAGCCGCTGTCCGGGGCGCACGGGCAAGGTCGCGTGGGTCTCACCGCCGAGTCCGCCGGGTGCCCCGGTGGCCGGGGGGTTGGGAACGACGTAGCCGGCGGCGCTGCCGCCCTCCGCTCCGAAGAGGTCGACGTCGACCGCGCTCACCCCGTCGGGCACGGTGAACGTATCGGTGCCCGTCGAGGCGTAGGTGCAGGTGGGCGGCGACACGGAGAGGACGCCGTGCGTTCCGCAGGGCGTGGCGGCGTCCGCCGGGTCGGCTGTCGCGGTGGGCGGTGCGCCCATGGTCAGCAGGACGGCGGCGAAGGCGGCACCCACCGCCGCCAGCTTGGTTCTCGGGGCACTCGCTGTGGATCCGGCCTTGCCGGGCACACGGCCCGGGCCGGAGTCGTTCGGCTTCATGGGGCGGGGCACATACCTCTCCGGGTGAGCGACGGGTGATGCGGGCGGGCGTGGGGGGGCGGTTCGTACGGAGGGCCGGGCTGGTGGGTGAGGGGTGGCGTTGGTGGGCCGTGCGGGCGGTTGGTGCACGACGGGTGGTCCGCCGGGGGAGGCGGGCTGCGCCGCGCGCCCCGGCGGACCGTGGTGGACCCGCGGCTCAGACGCCGTCGTCGGCGCACAACACCCAGGCGTCCGTATAGGTGTTCGCCGAGCTCGCTCCGCCCGTGTGGGTGAAGGCGGTCCAGTACCCCGCGCTGGTGGTCCCGTCACCGACCGGCGTGCCGCCGGAGTCGCTGGGGAAGCTCCCGTTGAGGTGGTCGCCGCCCGAGCCGGGACCGGTGAAGTCGGTGCTGGTGACGCTGCCACCGCTGATGGCGGCGCCCCCGCTGATCAGTTTGCCGTCGCCGGCGCCGCAGCCGACGGTCGCCGTCCGACCCGCGGTCGCCGACGTCGGGCCGCTCACCTCACTGTGCCGGACCTTCACCGTCACACCGCTGACGTCGATGTTGTTCCCGCTGCAGATCGCGTAGGTGTAGGTGGCGTTGCCGCTGCCGCCCCCGCCGCCGTTCCACCCGACCGCGGCCCATGAGTCCGGGTTGGTCTCCGAGTCGGCCGCGGCCTTCTGGCCGTAGTCGTGTGCGGCGTTGTTGAAGGTCGGGAAACCGGCGATGGGCTTGAGGCTGCCGACACTGGCCGGAGTGGTGCGGGCGCCGCCGCCCAGCAGGCGCGTGTTGGCTGGGCACGTCGCGACGACAAGGCCCACGGTCGAAGCGGTCGTGGGACCGGCGATCTTGTTCATGACCACCTGGGTGTGGGTGATCGGCGTGCTGGTGAGGCAGATCGCGAACGGAGTCGTGGAGAAGGAGCTGTTGACCGCTCCTCCACTTCCGCCGATGCCCAGCCAGTGGGTGACATCGGTGCCGACGACCCCCGTCGAGCCGGTGTACTCGGTGCTGCCGTCGGGGCTCGGACCGGTGCCCATCACATGGTTGCCGTTGGACGAAGTGCCGGTGCCGATGGCCTGGTTGACGCCGCCACCGGAAACGAGGCCACTGCTGCAGTCCGCGTGGGTGGAGATCTCGGAGAAGGTGGATACGGGTCCGAGAGTGGCACCGGGGGTCTTCACGGTGACGCTGACGGAGTTGGCGCAGGCGGTACCCGGAGCGACCAGGGCCACCATGGCGCCGATGACGAGCGCCTTTCCGGTGACGAGGCGCCGGAGGGTGTGTCTCTTCTTCGTCGGGTTCGTCGGAATCACGGAAATCTCCTTGTCCGGTGTCGACGCGAGGTGTCGACGCGAGGAGCGGGCACGGCAGCGCTGTTCGGAAGTCGCGGAGGGCGAGCACGGCGGCACAGCGCCGCAGCGCATCGCCATCAGGAGCAAAGGGGCGTGCGTCGCGTGGACCGGGGTCGGTGGTCGGGGATCTGCTGGTCGACGTCATGGGCGGCGCGGGGACGGCCATGGAGCGGTCAGGGACGGGCGGTGGCCCGCCGCTCAGGGTGTCGCCGCTGGTTGCCGGGGTCTCCGGCGTCGTCGGTGCCCGGCCGCTGCGCGCGGTCGCGCCACGGCCTGCCGCTCACCCGGTGGTCGCCCTGGGATGACGGATGCTTCCTCCCCGGCCCTCACTGATCATCTGCTCACCTTCGTCGATGGAGCACCTGACCTGGCTGAGATACGGCGGATCCCCCCGGCTCTCCGGTCCTGAACGCACAGGAGGGGCCAAGGCTGCTTCCCTCCGTGCGGGTGCGGGCCCGCCCCCTGCGCAATACGTGGTGGCGTTGCGCGCATGCGGACTGTAGCAGGGTGTAGAGCTCACATCTACAGCCTGTTTCATCATGTGGGCCCGCAGATGTGAGGGCGCCTCGTGCGCCTCGCATGCGGTGGGCGAAGGGCTGCTCGCGGGGTGGCGGCGTGCCTGCCGCAGACGCGGCCCGCTCGACGGATCCGAGGCTGATCACATGGCTGTCGCGGGGTCAGCGGGCCCTGTCCGAGGGAGAGGCCGACGGGGCCGGCGACGGGGCGGCGGATCAAAGGGCCGGGCCGTGACAGCAGGCGAAGGAGCGCCGCGGCAGGTGAAGGACCGCGACGGCAGGCCGGACCGGCCCCGACGCGAGGGGCCGCCGCGGCGGAGGTGACCGGACCACACCGCCGCCGCGGCCCGTGTCGCCGCGGCGGCCCGGCAGGTCACTCGAAGCGTGTGGTGTCGCCCGCCCCTCGGCGCACGATCTCCGCCTCGCCGCCGGAGAAGTCGATGACCGTGGTCGGCTCCGTGCCGCACTCCCCCGAGTCGACCACCGCGTCCACCACGTGATCGAGCTGCTCCTTGATCTCCCAGCCCTGGGTCAGCGGCTCCTCCTCGTCGGGCAGGAGCAGGGTGCTCGAGAGCAGGGGCTCACCGAGCTCGGCGAGCAGGGCCTGGGCGACGACGTGATCGGGGATCCGCACCCCGACCGTCTTCTTCTTCGGGTGCAGGAGCTTGCGCGGCACCTCCTTCGTCGCGGGCAGGATGAAGGTGTATGCACCGGGAGTCGAGGCCTTGATGGCGCGGAACACGTCGTTGTCGATGTGCACGAACTGCCCGAGCTGCGCGAAGTTCTCGCATACGAGGGTGAAGTGGTGGCGATCGTCCAGGCGCCGGATCGACCGGATCCGGTCGATCCCGTCCCGGCTGCCCAGCTGGCATCCGAGCGCGAAGCAGGAGTCCGTCGGATAGGCGACGAGGCCACCGGAGCGAATGGTGTCGGCCACCTGGCCGATGGTGCGCTGTTGCGGGTTCTCGGGGTGCACGTCGAAGTACTTGGCCATTCGCCGAGCTTAAGCGCTCGGGGGCCGGACCGTCGGCCGGAGGCAACTCCACGGCGGAACCGGCCGGTCCTGCCCCCGTCCCGGCCCGGCCCGAGCGCACGACCGACGCACCCCGCTCCTGCCCTACGAGGCGACGCGGGGACGACGCGGAGGCAGTCGGGCGATGTTCTCCGGCGCGCATGGTGTCGGTGCCGATTCACGGTGGACCACCACGTGATACTGCGTCTGCATTCGACGGGTGACTCCTTCGCCCGTGTCTGGTCTTCCCGCGTTGACACCTCTCGGGCAGGGATACCGATGGAACTGAACCTCCAGGACAAGGTCGCCGTCGTCACGGGAGGCAGCAAGGGGATCGGTCTGGCCGTCGCCGAGGCACTCGGCCGCGAGGGCGCCCGTGTCGTCGTCGGCAGCCGTACCGAGTCCCCTGGTCTCTCCGCGGCGCGCGACCGGTACGGTGTCGCGTTCGTCGAGGTCGACCTGGCCCGGGCCGACGGACCGGAGCAGCTGGTCCGAGCGGCCGTGGACCGCCACCGGCGGATCGACGTTCTGGTCAACAACCTCGGGGCCACCCGTCCCCGGTCGGGCTTCCTGGACGTCGACGACTCGGAGTGGCAGCAGGTCTTCGGCCTGACGTTCTTCAGCGCGGTCCGCACGACGCGCTCCGCGTTGCCGCACCTGCTCGCCGACGGCGGGGGAGCCATCGTCAACGTCGGCTCCATCAACGCCCGTCTGCCGTTTCCCATGGTGGTCGACTACTCGGCGGCCAAGGCCGCGTTGAGCAACCTGACCAAGGCGTTGTCCGAGGAGTTCGCGCCGCGCGGTGTCCGTGTCAATTCCGTGGCCCCGGGGCCCGTCCGAACCCCGTTCTGGACGGATCCCGGCGGCTTCGCGGACGCCGTCGCCGCCGAGTCGGGCCGTACCGCCGAGGAGGCGCTGGACGAGGTAGTGCCCCGGCAGATGGGTATCTCCACCGGACGGATCAGCAATCCGGAGGAGATTGCCGACCTCGTCGTGCTGCTGGCCTCGCCCCGCGCGGGGAACATCACCGGCGCCGAATTCGTCATCGACGGCGGCCAGGTCAAGACCATCTGACTCCCGCCCGTCCCTGCCGGCCGGGCGCCGCTCGGCGGCATGCCCACGGACGGTTATGCCCGGCCGGGAGCGCGACCTGGATCTTCACCTCACCGTCCACGACCGCGGGTCCCCCGAGCGGGGCACGGCAGCGGCGGAGTCACCAAGCCGTCCGTGCGGTTCAGGGTCCCTGGAGTTCCCGCGCGGCGAGCGCCGCCCCGGCCTGCGCGAGGGTGGCGGGGTGCCCGAACAGTCCGGGCAGGCCGCCCGAGTGCAGGAAGACCGTGCGCATGCCGGGGGCGATCTCACCGTCCTCGACGGCGGCGATCAGTCCGGCCATGGCACGCGCGGTGTAGATCGGGTCCAGGACGATACCTTCGGTGCGTGCGGTCAGGGTGAGGGCGGACAGGGCCTGTTCGGTGAGCGTGCCGTAGCCGTCGCCGACCTGGTCGAGGCGCAGCCGGAGGTCCGCCGCGCGATCGCCGGACAGGCCCTCGACCAGCTCGCGGACGGTTCGTTCGGGGTCCGGCACGGCGCCGACGTGGACACCGAGCACCCGCTCGGCGCCGAGCCGGTGGACGAGACCGGCCATCGTGCCGCCGGAGCCGAGCGCGACGACGACGGTCGCGGGCTGCGGACCCTGGTCGAGGAGTTCGCTGCCGCACTCGACGTATCCGCGCGCGCCGTCGACGCTGGAGCCGCCGAAGGGGATCAGGGCCGGGACGGCGCCCCGTCGTCGGAGGCGCTCGGCGAGCAGTCCGGCGGCCGAGGCCAGGGCCTGCCCGCCGGCGTCGCCGGCCCAGACGACCCTGGCGCCGAAGAGCCCGTCGAGTGCCAGATTGCCGGAGGCCGAGGAGTCGGGCGCGCCGGCGAGGACGAGCACGACGTCCAGTCCCAGCCGGGCACCCGCGGCGGCGGTCAGCCGCGCATGGTTGCTCTGTGGTGCGCCGGTGGTCACCAGGACGGTGGCACCCGCGGCGAGCGCCGCACCGCAGATCCACTCGAGTTTGCGCACCTTGTTCCCACCGCCGCCCAGGCCGGTGAGGTCGTCGCGTTTGACCCACAGGTCGTCGCGGGCGAGGCCGAGTACGCGGGCGAGCCGGGGCATGGGTTCGAGTGGCGTGGGCCAGGTTCCGAGCAGCGTGCGCGACGGAACGGACCTGTCGGGCATCGGTGTCACCGCCTCTCGCGGGTCTACGTACCGGCCGGCCGCGTCGATCAGCGAATAGGCGGCGCGCGTCCGTCGTCCCCGGCGGCGACGCGTCCCGCTCCCACCGCTCCACCCCGCGGCCCGACGCCATGGCGGCCGGAACGGGCGATCCGACGGATCACGGTGCGCCCTCGGCCGGGAGCCGGAGTGTCAGCTCGTACCCGCCGTCGGGGGTGGGGCCCGATGTGACGGTGCCGCCGAGGAGCGCGGCGCGCTGTTTCAGCCCGGCGAGGCCGTAGTGCGAGCTGGGCAGCGGGACGATGGGCCGGGTCGGTGCGCTGTTGACGACCGTGACGCCGACGGTGCCGTTCTGCTGGCGCACGTGGATTCTCGCGGTGGCTCCGGGAGCGTGCTTGCGCACATTGGTCAGCGCCTCCTGGACGGTGCGGTAGACGGCGCGCTGCACCGTCGCCGGAAGGTTGCCGGGGAGGTCGGTCGTCAGCTGGGCGTCGATGCCGCTGCCGTCCACGAGCCGCTGCAGATCGGCGAGCGAGGGCTGCGGGGTCAGCTCCGTGACCCGGCCGCCCGAGGCGCGCAGGACGCCGACCATGTGCCGCAGCTCGTCCAGCGTCTGCACGCTCAGCCGCCTGATGGTGGTGGCGGCCTCCTTGACCTCGGGGTCCCCGCTGCCGACCTGGAGGGCCCCGGCCCGTACCGCGATCAGGCTGACCTGGTGGGAGACCACGTCGTGCATCTCACGGGCGAGCTGCGCGCGTTCCTTGGCGAGCACGGCCTGGGCGGTCAGCAGCTGCTCCTGGTCCCGCACCTCGGCGATCTCGACCAGCCGCAGCGACAGATCGCGCCGGGCCTGGACGAGCTGGCCGAGGAACACGGGAGCGGCCCAGGTGGCGGCCGTGTAACCCAGAGTGATCAGCGTCTTCGCCCTCGTGAAGTCCAGGTTCATCGAGGGCAGGTAGACCATGTCGCTCAGCGTGAACCCGATGGCGCAGACCGCCAGCAACATCCGGCTGCGGGAGAGGGAGGCGAGGGTGTACAGCGCGATCAGTCCGGCGATGATCGCGTCGGAGAACAGGACGGCGGGGAGGGTCAGCAGCAGGGTGGGCAGCGGCCAGCGCCGGCGCATCAGCAGGGCGGCTGCCGCGACCAGGGCGCACACCAGGCGCGGCGTCGTGACGTCGGCGTGGACCCAGACGTCGAGCAGGGCGGCGCCGACGGCGGCGGCGTCCCAGGCCCGTGCCCGCAGGCTGCGGGGGATCACGGCTCCTCCTCGTCCCGCGACGGCCTGAGGAGGCCGGCGCGTTCGGCGAGCAGCGCGGCCTGGACCCGGCCTCCCACCTCGAGCTTGGTGAGGATCGCGCTCACGTGGTCCTTGACGGTGCCGGTGCTCAGGTGCATCCGCGTTGCGATGTCGGCGTTGGACAACCCTTCGCCTATATGTACGAGGACAGCGCGCTCACGGTCGGTCAGCCGGTCGAGTGCGCGGGCGGCGGGCTCCTGGGAGCCGGCGCTCAGATAGGCGTCCACGACCGTCCGGGTGACCTTCGACGACAGGACGGTGCGGCCTTCGGCGAGGGACCTGACGAGGAACGGCAGCTCTTCGGGGTCGGTGTCCTTGAGCAGGAAGCCCGCGGCGCCCGAGCGCAGCGCCGTCGCCACGTATTCGTCCATGTCGAACGTCGTGAGCATGGCCACCACCGGAGGATTCGGGAGCCGGAGCAGTGTGTCCAGCACGGTCAGGCCGTCCACGTCCGGCATCCGGATGTCGAGCAGCACGACGTCCGGGTGCACCTCCTGCGCCACGCCGACGGCCTGGCCTCCGTTGACAGCGGCCACGACCTTGATACCGTCCGCTGCGTCCAGGATGCGCTGAAAGCCCGTACGGATCAGGGCCTCATCATCGACCACCAATACCCGGATCACGCGTGCTCCACTCGCCGTCGGACCACTGTTCGCATTCGTACCACGCCGGGGGAGACGCTGCCGCTGCCGTGCACCGCGTCCGGCCGGACAGCGGGTCCGCGCCAGCCAGTCGGCGGGGGCGGTTCCGGAGACCTGCCGGATGGATGTGACCTGCGGTGTCCCCGACTCTGGAGCCTATGACGCACGACCTGGCAGTGCACGTGCCGGCCACGGCAGCGCCCACGCACAGTGGGAGCAGCGCGCCGTCACGTGTGCGTCTGGTCGGCGTCGATCTGGCCCGTGGGCTGGCCGTGCTCGGCATGCTCGCGGCGCATATCGGGCCCGATCCCTCGACGGGCGGCTCGGTGGGCTGGCTGATGGAGGTGGCACGGGGCAGGTCCTCGGCCCTGTTCGCCCTGCTGGCCGGTTTCACGCTGGTTCTGCTCACCGGCCGACCGCAGCCCTACACCGGGCCCGCGAGGCGTCAGGCCGCCGGCCGCGTGCTGATCCGGTCCGTGATCCTGGTGGCTCTGGGATACGCGCTGACCGCGCTGAACACCGACGTCGACGTCATCCTCGCCTACTACGGGCTGGCCCTGGTCATGGCCCTCCCGCTGTGCCGGCTGCGCACCGCCGCCCTGGCCGCCGTGGCCGCGGGTGCCGCGCTGGTCATGCCCCAGGTGCTCTACGTGCTGCGGGCAGCGATCGACGGCGGCAGCTGGGCCGACGCGATCATCGCCCACGACCCGCTCGCCCGGCTCACCGATTCGGACGGCGTCGTGGGCCTGCTCGTCACCGGCGACTATCCCGTACTGACCTGGCTGCCCTTCATCATCGCCGGAATGGCGGTGGCCCGGCTCGACCTGGGGCGGCCCGGGGTTCCGCAGAGGCTGGCACTGTCCGGCGGCGCACTGGCCGTGCTGGGATACGGCGGCTCGTGGCTGGCCCTGCACCTGGTCCCCGGCGCGGTGACCGCCGTGAACGCGGCGGCACACACCCGGGCGGGCGCCTCGGCCTGGTGGTCCGACGCCGTCGGCGACCCGGTCAGCACCCCGCAGTGGCTGCTGGTCGCGGCGCCGCACAGCCAGACGACCTGGTCGATCCTCGGCAACACCGGCGTGGGCCTGCTGGTCCTGGCCGGCTGCCTGATCGCCGTCGAGCGGTCGGCGCGGCTGCGGCGGTTCGCCCGTCCCGTCAGCGCGGTCGGCTCGGTCTCGCTGACCGTGTACGTCGGCCACATCGTCGCCATCAGGACTTTGGGCATCGGGGACCTGCCGGACTCCGCGGCCCTGCCGGCCCTGATCGTCCTCGCCGCCGTCGCGATGCTGCTGGCGTCGGCCTGGACCAGGGTCTTCCGCCGAGGACCACTGGAGTACATGCTGTACGCCGCGACCAGACCCGCCCGTCTGATCGGCTGACGGGTGGCGTAGCCGACAACGACAACCACGGCGGGATTCGGACATCATGGACGCTCCCGCCCCACATCCTCCGGCGGCAACCCGCCGGAACCCGCACCATCCGGCATCTCGCCGGACCCGGAAGGAGGCCCCCCCATGACGGTCCGCCTGACACTCCTGTGTGCACCCTCCGGAAACACGGCCGGAGTCTTCGGGGACGGCCTTCTCGACGAGCGCACCCTGCGCGAGGCAGTCGCCGCCGCGCCGGCGCTCCCCCCGCACTCCCCCGCCGTACGCGCTCCCTCGATGCGCTGCGAGCAGGCGGCCGAGGCCCTGGGCCTCGAGACGACGCTCGAGCTCGCGGTGCGCGACTTCGACTACGGCAAGTGGCTCGGCCGCACGGTCGACGACGTCGCCGCGACGGACCCGCACGGGCTGAGCGCCTGGCTGACGGACCCGGATGCGGCCCCGCACGGTGGCGAGTCGGTGCGCGAGCTGTGCCGGCGCACGGCGCACTGGCTGGGCGATCTGCGGGCCGCCGGCACGGGCCACACCCTGGCCATCACGGAACCCACCGTCATCCGGGCCGCCCTGGTGCACGCCCTCTGCGTACCGGCGAGGACCTTCTGGCACCTCGATGTGCCGCCCCTGTCCGCGGTCACGCTGACCGTGCACGGCGACGAGTGGAGCACCCACGTACGGCCCGGCCGTGCCGCCGACGACAGCGCCCTCGGCGAGGTGCCGCCTCGTCCGCTGCGTCACGGCTTCGGGTACACCATGATGACGGCGTACCAGCCGCTGATGCCCTCGCTCAACTGAAATCCCGGGAACCGGCACACTGGGCGTATAGCCTCACAGGGCCCAAGTCGGCCGCAGGGTCGTTCGGCCCGGCCGCGAAGAAGGTGCGACGTGCCCGGGAGGCACGATGAGCCAGCAGCCGGTCCCCCTTCCCTACACCGACCCCGGGTTCGTGGCCGATCCCTTCCCGCTCTACCGACAGCTGCGCGAGGAAGGCCCGGTACGCCGTGCCGTGCTCGCGGGCGGCCTGGAGGCCTGGCTGGTCACCCGGTACGAGGACGGCCTCGCGGCCCTGTCCGACCCACGGCTCGGCAGTGACGTCCACGACGCCTCGGACCCACGGCTCGTGGACATGCTGCCGGTCACCGAGCGCGAGTCCATGCTCCGCAACATGCTGCGCTCCGACCCGCCCGACCACACACGTCTGCGGCGTCTCGTCTCCAAGGCGTTCACGGCGCGCAGGGTGGCCGGGCTGCGCCCCCGGGTGCAGGCGGTCACCGACGAGCTGATCGACGCGTTCGCGCCGACCGGGCACGCCGACCTCGTCCAGGACTTCGCGCTGCCGCTTCCGGTCACCGTCATCGGCGAACTGCTCGGGGTGCCCCCGGACGACCGGGACGGCTTTCAGCAGTGGACGCACGAGATGACCGTGCGCCGCACACAGCGGCCGGACCCCGTACGGGTGGACGCCGCATGGCGGCAGATGCGGACCTATCTGGCCGCGCTGCTGGACACCAAACGGGCCCGGCCGGGCGACGACCTGCTCAGCGCGCTGATCGCCGCCCGCGACGAGGACCACCGGCTGGACGAGGACGAGCTGATCGCGATGTCGTTCCTGCTGCTCGTGGCGGGATACGTGACCACGGTCAACCTGATCGGCAGCGGCATCGCCGCGCTGCTCGCCCACCCCGGCCAACTGGCGCTGCTGCGGGACGATCCGGAGCTGCTGCCCGGCGCCGTCGAGGAGTTCCTGCGGTACGACGGGCCGGTCAGCCCCGGTATCGCGCGGTTCGCACGCGAGGACCTCACCATCGCGGGGGTGGCCGTCCCTCGCGGCGCGACCGTACTCGTCGCCTCCGCCATCGCCGACCGAGACCCGGCGCAGTTCCCCGATCCCGACCGCCTCGACGTCACCCGGCGGGACAACGCCCATCTCGCGTTCGGGCACGGCATCCACTACTGCCTGGGGGCACCACTGGCCCGCCTGGAAGGCGCGATCGCCATCGGTACGGCACTGCGCCGCCTGCCCGGCCTCGCCCTCGCCGTGCCGCGCGCCGAGCTGCGGTGGCGGCCGGGAGGCCTGCGCGGCCCCGAACGGCTCCCCGTCGTCTTCACCCCCGACGGCGCCACCTGAGGACGGCCCTGCGCGGGACCCCTCACCGCTCCAGGTACGCCTCGCTGACCGCCAGCGCCGCCGCCATGATGCTCAGTTGCGGATTGACCTCCGGGCAGCCCGGCAGCACGGACGCGTCGGCGACGAGGACACCGTGCACGCCGCGCAGCCTTCCGTCCGCGTCCGCCGGAAAGCGCCGCGGGTCGGAGCCCGCGGCCACCGTGCCGGTGGGGTGGTAGGCGGACAGATGCAGCAGCCTCGGCCCGATCCTGCCCAGGATCTCGTCCAGGTCGGCCAGGGTGCGGGCGCGCGGGGCCGTGGGAACTCCGGTCAGGACCTCCTGCGCGCCCGCCGCGAAGAGGAGTTCGCCCATGGCACGCACGGCCCGCATCAGGCGGTCGCCGTCCCGCGGGTGCAGGTCGTAGCGGACGAGCGTCCGGTCGCGGCCCAGGACCCGGCCCGACGGGCGGTCGGCGATCATCGCGCCGAGCGTCGCGAGGCGGGACGAGTCCTCCAGTTCGCCGCGCAGTTCGCGCCCCAGACCAGGCAGGACGAAGGACCCCATGCCGGGCGGGGTCGCGGTCGCCTCGATCAGGACGCCCTCGCCGTGCAGTTCCTCGACGCCGACGCTCTGCAGCACGCCCTCCCAGGCGGTCACGGGCTCGGCGAACCTGCCGGCGACGCTGGTCGCCGGATGCACGCTGAGATTCCGGCCGAGCCGAGGATGCGCGCCGAGGCCCGAGCGGCGCAGCAGGGGCGGCGACTGGAGTGCGCCCGCGGCCACGACCACCAGCGGCGCGAGGATCTCCAGTTCGCCCCCGCTCTCCCGGCGGACCCGCACACCCGCGGCCCGTGGGCCGCCGGGGCGGTCGGGCTCCACAAGAATGCGCCGGACGCGAGCCCCGGTCACGATGCGCGCACCGGCGGCGCACGCGTCGGGCAGTACGGACAGCTGGACGCTCTGCTTCGCACCGGTGGGACAGCCCACCACGCACTGGCAGGAGCCCCGGCATCCGGGGGCGTTGCGGCGCAGCGGCGCGGCCTTCCAGCCGAGGCGGTCGGCCCCCTCGAGGGCGATCCGGCCGTTGTTGCCCAGGACGTCCAGGGGCTGGGTGGCCACCCGCAGGGTGCGTTCGGCCTCGTCCAGGAGGGGACCGAAGTGTGCTGCGGGCGCGAACCCGAAGTCGTCGGCCCAGCGCGCCAGTACATGGTCCGGGGTGCGGTAGCAGGTGCCGGAGTTCACGACCGTGGTGCCGCCCACGGCCCGGCCGACCGGCAGCAGAAGGGGCGGGGAGCCCAGCGCCACGGTGGCTCCGCCGTCCCGGTAGAGCTCCGTGAACCGCTCCAGCGGGGTTCGCCGGCCGAACGACGCGGTGGTGTGGTGCAGGCCCTCCTCCAGGACGACGACCTGGAGTCCGGCGCGGGCGAGGGTGCGTGCCGCCGTGGCACCGCCCGCCCCGGAGCCGACGACCACGGCGTCGGCGGTGGTGCGGGCGGGCCACTCGTCCGACGGTGTGCAGTCCAGCGGCGGGTCGTCACGCGTGAGCGTCGGCGCGCCGCTGCCGTGCTCCAGCATGCGTTCGGTTCCGGCGGCGAGCAGCACCGGCACCTTGAGCACGTCCAGCAGCGGCAGCAGCGCGGGACGTGCGCCGAGGGAGCCGAGCACCGACTCCCGTTCGGCCGGTGTGAGTCCGGCCAGTCCGCGCCCGGTGCGGGCCACGGCGTAGGCGTCGACGGCGCCCACCGCTGCCCGGAGCCCGGCGCGGGCGGGCAGCGGCATGGAGGCGAGTACGGAGGCGCAGCGCCCTGCCGCCCGGGCGGGCCACTGCTCCGTGCCGTCGTCGGCGAGCAGGGCCGCGGTGAATCCGGCGAGACTCATCGGGTGCCCACCTCCGCGTGCGCGGTGCCGTCGAGCGTCCACCGGGCTTCCGTGCGCCAGCCGCCCCACCAGCGCTCCAGCACGATCCGGGCGTCGGCCCGCTCGCTGTTGCGGCAGGTCGCCTGTCCTCCGTCGGGGTCGGTGTAGTCGAGCGCGAGGGTGCGGTCCTCCGGCTGGGTGACCTCGACGCGGATGCGGCGCAGGCCGGCTCGTCCGGTCACCGTCCAGGTGGGCAGGCCGATGACCGACCGGAACCTGCCGAGTCCGGCCCAGCCGAGCGCGCTGCGTTCCGCCCGCCCGGGCCAGGTGCGGCCGTCCCGCCGCAGCCGCAGGAACACCAGCGGTGGCAGCCTGCGCAGTCCCGGTCTGGTGGACACCGCCGCCACGACCTCCAGCACGTCGCCCCCGCCGAGGTCCGCGTGCAGCCAGGCCCAGCGGTGTGCGTTGCCGTGGCCGTAGATCCGGGCGGATGCGCCCGGCGCGGCGTCGAGCGCGACGGCCGTGTCCTCGTACGCGACCGTCCCGGTGTACGTGGCGCGGGCGGCCGGGAGCATCTGGGCGGCGGGCAGCAGCGGCCGGCGCCAGGCCCAACGGGGGAAGGTGAACAGCGGGGCGTCGGTGGCGGCTTCGGTCAGGTCCCAGCTCAGGTCCCCGGCGGAACCGGTGAGCCGGCCCCCCGCGGCCACCACTCCGTCGGCGGCGAAGCCGTCCGCGGCGCGGGGCCACGTCACGGGCCCGAAGCGTGCGTGCCGTACCGGTCCCTCCTTGGGGAACACCGCGGCCCAGCCGTGGGCGTAGGGCGCGGTTCCGTCCGTCGGCGCGACCAGTTCGTGGTGCAGCCACAGGCCCGCGCCGGTCCTCGGATCGGTCGCCGTGGTGTACCAGACCTCCGTGCGGCCTGGTGCGCCGTTCCAGCGGGCGGCGGCGTGCGCGGCCGGGTCCTCGCGCCTGGGGAAGCGGAAGCTCGCGAGGAACGGCACGATCCCGGTCGCCAGCGGGAAGCGCAGGGTGCCTTCGCCGGCCGGCGCTCCCGACGCGTCGTACAGCGTGAAGGGCAGGACCGTCATCGACGTCAGCGGCCGGCGCGGTGTGACGGACTTCCATCCGTCGAGCGTGAACCGGCGGCCGTCGGCGGTGAAGGTGATCCGGTAGCGGATGCGGCGCCGCGCCAGGGGGGATATCTCCAGCTCTCCCCCGGCGGCCGGGTCGTCTGCGAAGCCGGCGATCCGCACGCGCCCCGTCGCCCCCGCGCAGGTCGTGCCCAGGAGCCTCAGCACACGATCGGCCTCGACACCGAGGTCGAGCCGGACGCGGCGGGTGCGTCCGTCGCCGTGGAGGCGGACGGTGCCGGTCATGGTCTCCCTGAAGACCGTGCCCCGTCGGCCCGTCGCCGTGCGGGTGTGCGTGGTCATGCGAGGCCCTCCATCATGATCCGTTCCGTCGCGGTCAGATACGCGTCGGCGGCCCGCCGCGCCGCCTCCCGGTCGCCCGCCGTGACGGCCGCGATCACCGGTTCCAGCCGGGCGTGCGCGGCGGAGGCGTCGGTGAACGGGCCCACCAGGGTGGCCCTGACCGGCAGATACGCGTTGAAGAGGGTGTTCGTCAGCAGGACGTAGACGCGGTTGCCGGTGGCGCGGGCCAGGGCGCGGTGCACCTCGATGTCGGCGAGCTGCACCGCGTCCCCGCCGTCGGCGGCACGGACCGCGGCCAGCAGGGTGCGCAGTTCGGTGCGCTGTTCCTCGGTGGCCCGGGCCGCCGCTCGCCCGGCGATCAACGCGCCGATGTCGCGGCGCACTTCGAAGATCTGACCGATCCAGTCCGGGCTGTGGCGCACCAGCATCGGCAGCAGATCGGCGGTGCCGAAGCGGGCGAAGTCGCGTACCCGGGTGCCCACTCCGTGGCGTGTCTCCAGAAGGCCCGCCTGCACCAGGCGGCCGAAGGCGTGCTTGAGCGTGGTGCGGGTGACGCCGTACCCCTCGGCGAGGCTGCGCTCCGGCGGCAGATAGCTGCCGGCCGGGTGGCGCCCGTCGAGGATGTCCTCGCGCAGCCGGTTCTCGACGACGTCGACGATGGTCTCGCGCGGCAGTGTCTCCATGCCGTCCCCCATGACTCGGTGGAGCAGTGGCTCAGTGGCTGAGCCACTGAACCACTGCCGACCGATGGGGGTCAATACTCCTGGCGTTTCAACGACCGCACGGAGCCGTCATGTCGGAATGAAGGCCGCCGCGGTCCGGTGCACCGCCCGGTGTCACTTGCGGTAGCCGAGGACCGTCATCATCCCGGACTCGGAGTGGTACTGGTTGTGGCAGTGGAGCATCCACAGGCCCGGGTTGTCCGCGTCGAAGTCCACCACCAGCTTGCGGTGCGGCAGCACGATGGAGGTGTCCTTGCGGGCACCGACGCCGTTGAGGCCCGTCACCGCGAAGGTGTGGCCGTGCAGATGGAGGGGGTGCCACATGTCCGTCGCGTTGGCCAGGGTCAGCCGGACACGCTCACCCGACTCGATGGGGACGCGCTCCTCGATGCGGTAGGGCTTGTGCCCGAAGGCCCAGTTGAACTCCTTCATGTTGCCGGTCAGCCTGAGGCGCACTTCGCGGTCGGGGTGGCGGTCGTCGAGGGCCACCGAGTCGTCGGGCTCCATGCGCCGCCCCGGCACCACTTCGCCGTCCAGTTCCTTCGGGTGGACGTTGGGGGGCGGAGTGCTGCCCTTGCCCGTGCGCAGGAGGGCGAGTGCCCGGTCGTCCTTGCCCTCGGCGAGCGCGACCAGCGGGAAGACCCCGTCCTTCACGGTGACCAGTACGTCGTAGCGCTCGGCCATGCCGATCAGCAGCGCATTCGTCCTGGTGTGCTTGATGGGATAGCCGTCCGTGTGGGTCACCATCATGTCGTGACCGCCGAGCGCCACCCGGAACGGCGTTTCCGCGGACGCATTGATGATGCGGATGCGGATACGGTCCCCGGGGCGCGCCTTGAACGACGAGGGCGCGTGCGCCATGCGGCCGTTGACCAGGTAGTAGGGGTACTTCACGCTGCCGCCCTCACTGTGCAGCATCTCGCTGTGCGAGTGGGTGAGGAGGCGGGAGGGACCGGCCTGCCGCTTCGGGGACGACTTGGGGTGGGGCGACGCGGACGGGCCGTGTCCGGAGTCGCTCTGCGGACCCATGCCCATGCTCATGCCCATGTCCATCGGCGCATTGCTGCCGCGCAGCTCCGCCAGCACCCCGTCCGGGGTGGAGCCGTCCACGCCGTCGAGCCAGTCGTCCAGGACGACGACCCACTCCTTGTCGTAGTGCAGCGGTTCCTTGGGATCCTCCACGATCAGGGGTGCGTACAGGCCCCGGTCCAGCTGCATGCCCGAGTGCGAGTGCACCCAGTACGTCCCCGGGTGCTCCACCGCGAAGCGGTAGGTGAACTCCGACCCCCGCTCGATGGCGCGCTGGGTCAGGTCCGGCACGCCGTCCATGTCGTTGCGCAGGCGGATGCCGTGCGAGTGCAGCGTCGTCGACACCGGCAGGTGGTTCGCCAGGGTGACCTCCAGGATGTCGCCCTTGGTGATGCGCAGCTCCTTGCCCGGCAGCGAGTCCCCGTACCCCCATGACTTCACGACCCGCCCGCCGAGGTCGAACGAGGTCGGCGTCGCGGTCATCCGGAACGAGCGCACGGGACCCGCCCCGCGTTTCCGCTCCACGGCGAGGACCTCCGGGCCCGAAGGGTCCACGTATCCCTTCGGGCCCTTCGGGACGAATCCGGTGCCGGGCGGCACGCCCGATCCTGTTCCGGGATGCAGGCCGGGGGTCGCTCCGCTCCCGGCCCTGAACCCCGATCCGGAGCGTGAGCCGGAGGCCGAACAGCCCGACACCACACCCGCACCGACGGCCATCACCGAAGCACCCAGCACAGCGCGACGCGTATATGAATGCATAAGCGAAATAACACCCGCTCCATCGGATGTCCGCGAGCGAGCCGCATCGCGCGTCCCGGCGAATGAACCACGGCCGAAGGCCCGGTAACCATCCGGAACACGTGGCAGAGCGGCCGTCGATGGCGTGGCACATGGCCGTCCGACAATCACCCGGACGTGATCGTGCGCGGTACTGCGCACGGGGCGCCGGACCCGCTCGAACCCCGTCCGGGCGGGACGCCGGCCCACCGGGCGGGACGCTGACAGGGCATCGGCCGGGCCGGGCCGAGGCGACGCCGGGACGGCGACCCGCCGGTGGGGCCCTCGGCGGTGCCGGGGTCGCGAGGCCCCGGGCAACGCAGCGCCGTGGCGCCCTTCGTCCCTCGATCGGCGGACGCGCCGGAATGCCCCGGCGACGGTGCGTCAGGCGGCCTTGCGGGCACCTGGCGCAGGGCTGCGCACGGCCTCCGCCTGACGGTGACCCCGGGTCCCGACGGTGCGGCGCCTGACGCCGTGTCGACGTGGTCCGGTCGCCGGCCGTGGTGAGTCCGTCCGGCGGGCGGCGGTGACGTCCTCCGGACGCACCGCCGCCGGGGGTGGGACACACCCCCGGCGGCTCGATGGTGCCCCGCGGCTGCGCGGGTACGGATCATGTGCGCAGCGGGCCCTCGCAGGTGTACGCGGCGGCGCCGGTGCCGACGTCGACCGTGCCGAAGTAGCAGTTCATGTCCTCGAAGTTGGTGGCCGCGTCACGGGTGGTGTCCAGGAGCGTGTGGTCGGCGGCCTCGGACATGTCCCGGAACACGCGGTCGGCGTTCCCGGGGTCCGACAGGGCGGCGGTGACGGTTCCGGTGCAGATGAACCGGCGTGTCGTCGTGTCGGGGCCGGTCGTGCAGACCGGTTCCGTGCCGCTGGCCTCCCGGAGCCCGGCGCGCGCGTCGTCGGCCGAGGCGTAGGTCAGGCGGTCATTGGGCACGGGGGTGGTGTGGGGCACGTAGAGCTGGTCGACATGGGCGATCTGCGTGTCGAGGAAGGCGTCGTAGGCGCGCTGCACGGCCGCGTCGTGACCCATACGGGTGCGCCAGGCGTCGAAGCCCGCGGGGTCGTCGGCGCGCAGGTAGCCGTACATCTCCCGCAGCTGTGAGGGCCGCTCGGTCCACAGGTACTCGAAGAAGGTGCCCGCGTAGTCGTAGAACCGGAAGCCGTCACCGTCGTAGGTGGCGTGCAGAAGCTGGTCCACCGTCATGCGGGGGCCGCCCCCCGAGGTGTCCCTGATGACGCCCAGGACGAGGGATTTCCGGACGGCTATGCCGTCGTCGCGGGTCGCGCCGTCGAAGAACTCGGCCGTGCCCTCGTCCATGGCCGTGGTGCGGTCGCCCTCGTACCAGGGGCCTTCGCCGAAGGTGCCCGGGACCGCCCAGCGGCCGTTCAGGTAGTGCGTGTACTCGTGCCGGAAGAGCTCTTCGAGGGTGAGTGAGGAGTCCTCCGGGACGCGGCGCTGGTAGGTGTAGAAGGTCGCACCGTCCTCGATGTACATGCCGCCGTTGTTGATGCTCAGGCCGGTGAGGAAGGGCTGGTAGGCGACGTAGTCGGCGCGCGAGGCGTAGAGCACGATGGTGAGCGTGGTGTTGGCGTCGCCGGCGAGTGGCGCGTCGGTGCCCAGAACGCGGTGGAACTGCGCCCTGACCTGCTTGCTCGCGTAGTACAGCTGGTCGACGGTGGCGCGGTCGAGCGCCGTGCGGACCTTGATGGCCCCGTCGTCGTACGTGTACGTGTTCGGGAAGAGACGGCGCTCGATGTCCGCCTTGCACACTCCATAGGGCGCACAGGCGTTGTAGTAGTCCAGCCAGCCCGCCACCTTGACCCAGGGTTCGCTGCCCTCGCCGAAGTTGCGGGCCGTGACGGACACCAGTGCGCCCAGCCCCGACACCGTCTCGGAGGTCAGCTCGGGGATCTGGCCGAAGCGGCCGTACTCGCCGAGGGCGTCACGTGCGGTCCAGGCGTTCGGGGTGTCCTTCAGGTGGACGTAGCCGGAGAACTTCCTGAAGGACTCGCGGTACGCCGTGTTCCTGGCGACCAGGGTGCGGAAGGCGGTGTCGTGGTTGCCCTCGTAGATGCCCAGGTAGTTCACGGAGAGCGCGGCGAGGGCGGCGCCACCCCACGACGGGTCCTTGTAGGTGGTCGTGTGGTACTGGTCCATGGTGGCGAGCACCTTGCGGATCAGTCCGAGCTGGGACTGGCGCAGACCCTGTCCGCTGCCGGTGTAGAGGGCCTCGCGCAGGGTCTCGGCGTTGCTGCGGGTGACGGTGAAGGACCGTGCGGCCGTGCCGAAGGAGTTGATGGCCCGGCGCATGGCCTCCGCGGTGGGCGGGTCGGTGACGTCGATCTCGGAATGGGAGAAGTCCTGGTACACCACCGCGTGCAGGTAGGTGAACATCTCCAGCAGATGGGTGCCGTTGCGTCCGTCGTGGGCGGGGGCGAGCCGGCTGATGCGCCGGGACACTGCCTGTACGTGGGCGTCGGACATGATGGGGGCGAGCCGGGGGTCCCAGGTCCACAGGATCCGGCTCAGACAGTCGTCGGCGGTGGTTCCGGGCTCGGCGAGGAAGTCGGCGAAGCGCTCGGGGTCCAGGGCCGTGACGTGGTCCAGGGTGCAGTCGTCCGAGGCCCGGCCGGTGGACGGCGGGTCGGTGACGGCGCCGGGTGTGCGGCCGTGGGCCAGCGCTTCGGCGACCCTGGCGTGCCCCGGCGCGCCGGGTTCACGGCCGCGGACCGACGCACCGGGAGCGGCATCGGCCCGCAGGGTCCGTGGGGCGCGGGCGATGTGCTCGACCCGGTCGTGGGGGCCGGGACGGTCCGGGGCGGCGGTCCGGACGGCCGGCGGCGGGGAGGCCGTGTGCGCCGGGGTGTTCGCGGACGCCTCGCCGGGCCGGCCCAGCGGCACGAGGAGCGTCACCGCCAGGGCGCCGGTGAGCAACGCTCCGCGTAAGGGTCTGTGCTGAGACACCGTTGTCTCCCGTGGGGGGTGCGAGGGAGCCCGGACGGGCTCCGAACGGGCTTGGTTGTCATGGCGCTGCCATGTGATACGTAACGTAGTAATGTGACATTGCACTGACAACCCTCTTGCATGGAAAGGAAGTTGATCCCCCGACAACTTCCTTCGCGGAGCGCGCCGTTGCCGTCGCCCCCCTTGGCAACCCCCAGTGCAATGTGAAATGTTACTGAGGTGCCCAGGGCTGACACCGCGGACGTCGTCGTCATCGGAGCAGGCGTGGTCGGCGCCGCGTGCGCCTACTACACCGGCCGTCATGGATTCACCGTCACCGTGGTCGACCGCGGCCCCGTCGCGGGCGGCAGCACGGGGGCCGGCGAGGGAAATCTGCTGGTCTCCGACAAGGAACCGGGACCGGAGCTCGAACTGGCGCTGCTCTCCACGGCTCTGTGGCGGGAGCTCGCGTCCGGCCTGCCCGCCGCCGTGGAGTACGAACCCAAGGGCGGCCTGGTCGTCGCCTCGGACGGGGCCGGGC
Organism: Streptomyces sp. NPDC002004; assembly: GCF_053593975.1. Lineage (NCBI taxonomy): Bacteria > Bacillati > Actinomycetota > Actinomycetes > Kitasatosporales > Streptomycetaceae > Streptomyces > Streptomyces sp. NPDC002004. The sequence continues at coordinate 7,136 of NZ_JBSFDP010000053.1, read as the reverse complement.
TCGCCGCCCTGCGCACCTTCGCCGCCGCGCAGCGCGCCGCGGGGGTCATCGCGTCCGAGGTCCCGGGCGAGCGCCTGCGCGAGCTCGAGCCCCATCTCGCCCCGGGCCTCGCGGGCGGCTTCCACTATCCGCAGGACGCCCAGGTGATGCCCGCCGTGGCGGCCGCGCATCTGGTGCGTTCGTCCGGCGCCCGGCTCAGGCTCGGCGAGGAGGTCACCGCTCTGCTCACCGGACGGCGCGGCGAGGTGCGGGGCGTACGCACCACGCGCGGGGAGCTGTCCGCGCCCTTCGTCATCAACGCCGCGGGCAGCTGGGCCGGTGAGGTGGCCGCGCTCGCCGGGGTCCCGCTGCCCGTACTCCCCCGCCGCGGATTCGTCCTGGTCACCGAGCCGCTCCCGCGTGTGGTGCGCCACAAGGTCTACGCGGCGGACTACGTCTCCGACGTGGCCAGCGACTCGGCCGCGCTCCAGACATCGGCAGTCGTCGAGGGCACGCGCGCGGGTCCGGTGCTGATCGGTGCCAGCCGTGAGCGGACCGGCTTCGACCGCTCGCTGTCGGTTCCGGCGCTGTCCCGGCTCGCGGCGGGCGCCAAGGCGCTGTTCCCGGTGCTCGCCGGAGTGCAGGTCATGCGTGCCTATGCCGGGTTCCGCCCGTATCTGCCCGACCACCTGCCCGCGATCGGGGCCGACCCGCGGGTGCCGGGCCTGCTGCACGCCTGCGGCCACGAGGGCGCCGGCATCGGGCTGGCCGCCGCGACGGGGCTGCTCGTCGCCCGGGTACTGACCGGCGGTGAACTCCCCCTGCCCATGGCGCCGTTCGCCCCCGAGCGGTTCACGACGGCCGCGGGAACGCCGCCCTCGGGAGCCGTGCCCCCACATCGAAGCGGAGAGGAGAACCCGCATGGCCCGCACCCCTGCTGACCGCGCCGACGCGCACCCGGAACCGGCGTTCGAGATCACCTTCGACGGCCGCCCCGTACCCGCGCTGCCCGGGCAGTCCCTGGCAGCCGTCCTGTGGTCCGCGGGCATCCTCTCCTGGCGCACCACCCGCGGCGGCGGCCGTCCGCGTGGGGCGTTCTGCGGAATCGGGCAGTGCCACGACTGCCTCGCCACGGTCAACGGGCGGCCCAACCGCCGGGCCTGCCTCGTCCCGGCGTGCCCGGGAGACGCCGTCACCACACAGGAGGGAGCCGGCCGTGCCGATCTCGCCGTCTGAACCCGCCGCCCACGAGACGGTCCACGACCTGGCCGTCATCGGTGCCGGTCCGGCCGGGCTCGCGGGCGCCGTGACAGCGGCCGAACTCGGGCTGCGCGTCGCCCTCCTGGACGGCTCGGCGCAGCTCGGCGGCCAGTACTACCGCCATCCCGCGGCCGGCCTCGGCGCCCGGCGCCCCGGGAGACTGCACCACGACTGGACGGCCTTCACCACCCTGCGCGACCGCCTGCGCCGAGGCTCCGCCCTGTATCTGCCGCGGCATCATGTGTGGGCCGTGACACCGGGCGAGCAGGGGCTGTGGGTGGTGCACGCGGTACAGGGGGACGACACCGACGCCGCGGTCGACACGAACGGCGCCCACGACACCGGCCCCGGCTCGAACGGCGCCCGCGACGGCGGCGATCCGGGCGGCGCCGACCAGGACGGCACGGGCCGCAACGGCGCAGCCCACGGTGCCGGTGATCCTGGCGTCGCGGACCAGGACGGCACGGGCCGCGAGGGCAGGTCCGTACGGATCCGGGCACGGACGGTGCTGCTCGCCACCGGCGCGTACGAGCGTCATCTGCCCTTCCCCGGCTGGACGTTGCCCGGTGTGATCGGGGCCGGCGGTGCCCAGGCCATGCTCAAGTCCGGCCTCGTGCTGCCCGGTCGGCGCGTGGTGGTCGCGGGCAGCGGCCCCCTGCTGCTCGCGGCCGCCGCCTCGCTCGCCGCCGCGGGTGCCCGCGTGCCCGCGGTGGTCGAGGCCGCCGGATACCTGCGCTACGCGGCACGGCCTCGCGCCCTCGCCGCCAACCCGGGGAAGCTGGCCGAGGCGGCGGTGCACGGCGCGGTGCTGCTGCGCCACGGGGTCCCGGTCCGCACGGGCTCCGCGGTCACCCGGGTCCACGGCACCGACCGGGTGGAGGCGGTGACGGTGTCACGGCTGGACCGCGCATGGCGGCCGCAACCCGGGACCGGGCACCGCATCCCGTGCGACGCCGTCGCCGTGGGTCACGGGCTGCTGCCGCACACCGACCTCGCCACCGCCCTGGGCTGCGCCACCCGCGCCACCCCGGACGGCGCGCACGCGCTGGTGGTCGACGGCACCCAGGAGACCTCGGTGCCCGGGATCTTCGCGGCGGGCGAGACGGCCGGCGTCGGCGGGGCCCGGCTCGCCCGTGTCGAGGGGGAGCTGGCGGCGCGCGCCGTGGCCGCCCGGCTGCTCGGCGTACGGCCCGGCGGCGGTGCACTCCGCCGGCTCCGGGCACGGGCACGTGTCTTCGCCGAGGCCATGGCGGAGGTCCATGCGCCACGCCCCGGCTGGAGCACATGGCTGACCGGCGAGACGGAGGTGTGCCGCTGCGAAGAGGTTCCGGCGGCCCTGATCCACGAGGCGGTGGACCTGCTCGGTGCCCGCGACGCCCGGACGGTGAAACTGCTGACGCGGGCCGGCATGGGCTGGTGCCAGGGCCGGGTGTGCGGGCACGCCGTCTCGTGCCTCGCCGCAGGCGACGGGCCCCCCGGCGAGCAGGGCGGCCCCGGCCGGCGCCTGCTCGCCGCCCCGGTTCTGCTGGGCACGCTCGCCGAGTGCCCTCCCGACGACTGAACATTCCCCGTTCGAGGGGCAGTCGGCCGCCCGACCCGTCGGGCTCCCGCCGACTCCCCCACCGTGCACCTGTCTCCCGACTCCCCGCAGAGCGAAGGGCCTCACATGACCGCACACGCACACCTCTGGAGCTCCGCCCGCCCCTGGCGCGGACTGATGGTCGCCACCGCGCTGCCGCTGCGCGAGGACCTGTCCGTCGACCACGACGCCTACGCCGAACACGTCCGGCATCTGATCGCCCACGGCTGCGACGGGGTGGTGCCCAACGGCTCCCTCGGCGAGTACCAGAACCTGACGGAGCGGGAGCGCGCCGACGTGGTGCGCACCGCCGTGGAGGCGGCGGGCGACCCGGCACGGGTCATGCCCGGCGTGTCCGCGTACGGCAGCGCCGAGGCGCGCCGCTGGGCGGAGCAGGCGGCCGAGGCGGGCTGCGGCTCGGTGCTGCTGCTGCCGCCCAACGCCTACCGCGCCGACGAGCGGGCGGTGAAGGCGCACTACGCGGAGGTCGCACGGGTGGGGCTGCCGGTCGTCGCGTACAACAACCCCATCGACACCAAGGTCGACCTGAGCCCCGCCCTCCTGGCGCGACTGCACGACGACGGACATGTCGTCGCGGTCAAGGAGTTCAGCGGCGACGTACGACGCGCCTACGAACTGGCCGCCCTCGCACCCGGTCTCGATCTGCTGGCCGGTGCCGACGACGTCCTGCTGGAACTCATGCTCGCCGGGGCGGTCGGCTGGGTCGCGGGCTACCCCAACGCCTTTCCCGCCAGCTGTGCCGAGCTGTACCACGCGGCCGCCGCCGGCGACCTCGCCACGGCGATGCCGCTCTACACATCACTGCACCCGCTGTTGCGCTGGGACTCCAGGACCGAGTTCGTCCAGGCCATCAAGCTGTCCATGGACATCGCCGGGCGCCGAGGCGGTCCCGCCCGGCCGCCGCGGCTGCCCCTGGACGAAGCGCACGAGGCGGCGGTGCGCGCAGCCACCGGGAAGGCACTCGCCGACGGCCGTCACTGAACGTCGCACCCGGTGCCCGCCGTCCCCCACCCGGAGAGATCCGCCGACCGACCGGAGAGAGCCGTATGCGTACCCGTCATGTCTTCCACGCCGTCGACTCCCACACCGAGGGCATGCCCACCCGGGTGGTCACCGGCGGGGTGGGGGTGGTCCCCGGGGCCACGATGGCCGAGCGGCGGCTGCACTTCATCGAGCACATGGACCCTCTGCGCCGACTGCTCATGTGCGAGCCGCGCGGGCACTCCGCCATGAGCGGTGCGATCCTCCAGCCGCCGACCCGGCCCGACGCCGACCACGGTGTCCTGTTCATCGAGGTGTCCGGGCTGCTGCCGATGTGCGGGCACGGCACGATCGGTGTCGCGACCGTCCTCGTCGAGACCGGGATGGTGCCGGTCACCGAGCCGGTGACCACGGTCCGTCTCGACACGCCGGCCGGTCTGGTCACCACCGCGGTCCGGGTCGAGGACGGGGCCGCCAAGGCCGTCACCTTCACCAATGTGCCGGCCTTCTGCGTCGCCCTGGACCGCAAGGTGCGCGTGCCGGGGCTCGGCACCGTCACCTACGACCTGGCGTTCGGCGGGAACTTCTACGCGTTCGTGGAGCTGTCCGCGCTCGGCCTGCCCTACGACCGGGCCCACAAGGACGAACTGCTCGCCGCGGGTCTCGCCATCATGGAGGCCGTCAACTCCGCGGACGCGCCCGTCCATCCGGAGCACCCGGAGATCAGCGGGCTGAAGCACGTGTATCTCGCGGCGCCGGGTTCCGACGCGCACCGCTCGCGGCACGCCATGGCCATCCACCCGGGATGGTTCGACCGCTCGCCCTGCGGGACCGGCACCTCCGCGCGGATGGCGCAGCTGCATGCGCGCGGTGAGCTGCCGTTGCACCGGGACTTCGTCAACGAGTCCTTCATCGGTACGGAGTTCACCGGGCAGCTGGTCGACGAGACCACCGTGGGCCCGCTGCCAGCGGTGGTGCCCACGATCACCGGGCGGGCCTGGATCACGGGCACGGCGCAGTACTTCCTCGATCCGGACGATCCGTTCCCGGCCGGCTTCCTGCTCTGACGACCACGGCTGCACGGTGCCCGGACCCGTAGCGCGGGCGGTTCGGGCGCCAACTCCAGGCAAACAACGTGACATTGTACTCTTGTGATCCGCGGCGCCACGAAGGGATCACCATGGGCCATCTCAAGCAGCGCAACCTCGTCACCGCCAGGGAGCGGCTGCGCGACCAGGTGGCCCACGCCCTGCGTGCCTCCCTGATCGCCGGTGAACTCCGCCCGGGCCAGGTGTACTCGGCCCCGGCGCTCGCCGAGGACTTCGGCATCTCCGCCACGCCCGTGCGCGAGGCGATGCTCGACCTGGCCCGCGAAGGCCTGGTCGAGCCGGTGCGCAACAAGGGGTTCCGGGTCACCGAGGTCAATGAGCGCGACCTCGACCAGTACACCGAGATCCGTCTGCTGATCGAGGTGCCGATGACCGGCCGGATCACCCGCTCGGTGGGCCGGGAACAACTGGAGGCGCTCCGGCCGGTCGCCGAGGAGATCGTGCGTGCCGCGCGCGCCCATGACCTGATCGGCTATCTGGAGGCGGACCGCCGTTTCCACCTCACCCTGCTCGGACTGGCCGGCAACGAACGGCTCGTCGAGACGGTCGGCGATCTGCGCAAACGCTCGCGGCTCTACGGTCTGGTCGCACTCGACGAGCGCGACGAACTGGTCCCGTCGGCCGAGGAACACCTGGAACTCCTCGACCTGATGCTCGCCGGCGACGCCGAGGGCGCGGAGGCCTGCATGACCCGGCATCTGGGGCATGTGCGGTCGCTGTGGGCGGAGGAGCCCGGCGGGGACACCGCCGCGCCGGCTCCGGTCGGGCACGGGCTGGAGGCCACGGGCTGAGCACGGGCGGTGACCGGACGTACCCGTCCCGCCCCGCCCGCCGTGCATCCGCCCGATCGCTTGCAGCCCGGCCCGTAGCGGCGTTATCTGAAGGTATCCGACGAAGACGGACAGCCGGAGCCGCGGCGCAGGATGCGCGGCCGGAGCCGGTCGTTCCTGATGGTCACCCGGTCGCGACTGCCTGTCCGCCGCCGCTACCGAGCGTCAACCGGAGGTGACATCAGTGAAAGCCGTCGTCTACGAAAAGCCTTTCTCAGTATCGGTGAAGGACGTCGAGGACCCCGCGATCCAGCACCCGAACGACGTCATCGTACGCATCACGTCGTCCGCGATCTGCGGCTCGGACCTGCACATGTACGAGGGCCGCACGGCGGCCCGGCCGGGCATCGTCTTCGGGCACGAGAATCTCGGCATCATCGAGGAGACGGGTCCCGGCGTGGTCTCCTTGAGCAAGGGCGACCGGGTGGTCATGCCCTTCAACGTCGCCTGCGGATTCTGCAAGAACTGCCTGGCCGGGAAGACCGGGTTCTGCCTCACGGTCAATCCCGGATTCGCGGGCGGCGCCTACGGATACGTGGCGATGGGCCCCTACACCGGCGGGCAGGCCGAGCATCTACGGGTGCCGTTCGCCGACTTCAACTGTCTGAAGCTGCCGCCGGGCGAGCAGTTCGAGACGGATTTCATCCTGCTGGCCGACATCTTCCCGACCGGCTACCACGGATGCGAGCTCGCCAGGGTCTCCCCGGGTGAGAGCGTGGCCGTGTACGGAGCCGGACCGGTGGGCCTCATGGCCGCCTACTCCGCGCTGTTGCGCGGTGCGTCGCAGGTCTTCTCCGTGGACCGCGTGCCGGAGCGGCTCGCCAAGGCGGAGGAGATCGGGGCCATCCCCATCGACTTCACCAAGGGAAACCCGGCGGAGCAGATCAAGGGGATGACGGACGGAGAAGGCACGGACAAGGGCGTGGATGCCGTCGGCTACCAGGCCCAGTCCTCGGACGCCAGCCACGAGGAGCCGGCGGTCGTCCTCAACACCCTGGTCGAGACGGTGCGGCCGACCGGAATGCTCGGTGTGCCCGGCCTGTACGTCCCCTCGGACCCGGGCGCTCCCGACGAGCACGCCAAGCACGGCCAACTCCTGGTCTCCATCGGCAAGATGTTCGAGAAGGGCCAGCAGATGGGCACCGGTCAGTGCAACGTCAAGCTGTACAACCGCCAGCTGCGCGACCTCATCATCGCCGGGCGGGCCAAGCCCAGCTTCGTGGTCTCCCACGAACTCCCGCTGGAGGAGGCACCCTTGGCGTACGAGAAGTTCGACCAGAGGATCGAGGGCTACACCAAGGTGGTTCTGCACCCCGGCCACGCGCTCGCAGCCTGAACGACCGCAGGACGACGGGGTCCGGCACTCCGGTGCCGGAC
>NZ_JBSFDP010000052.1:0-30056 GCF_053593975.1 Streptomyces sp. NPDC002004 | reverse complement strand
AGATGTCGCAATCCACACCGAACCCAGAAGGCCCTCACCCGTTCAAGCACCACGAAGGCGCATGTCGCCCGTCACCAACGTCCCCGGACAGCACACCTAGAGCCTGCCGTCGCACGCCCGTCCCCGGCCCGGAGGGCAGGAGACGCGGGACGGGCAGTGCGACGACAGGCCGCGGTGCAGACGCGCGCCGCGCCCGTGCACGGGCAACTCAGCCCCAGGGCGCCGCGAAGGCCCGGCCGGGATTCACCAGGAGGATCCGCTCCACCAGGTCCTTGCCGAGGGCGCGTTCGAGCCGTGGCCGCACCCGGTGCAGCAGATACGGCATGCCGGGGCCGCCGGTCACCGACCGGGCAGCGGCGGTCGTCGTGTCGCCGCCCAGCAGCAGCCGGTCGCCGAACCCCGCGTCGGCCAGGTCCCGCATCGCGTCCGGCATGCGCCAGTCCGTGGCGTGGTGCGCCCTCGACGGGCCGTCGAAGGCGAGGTAGGCCCCCGCATCCGCGGCCTGCCGGTGCACGTCCGGGTCGGGGAAGCGGTTGAGGTGGCCGAGGACGACCCGGTCCGGCTCCACGCCCAACTCGCCGCACAGCAGGTCGAGTACGTCCAGTGCGCCCGTGCCGAGCTCCAGGTGCACGGCGATCGCCGCCCCGGTCGCCCGGTGCGCGTCGGCCGCCGCGTCCATGGTCCACCGCGCGTGCGCGTCGATCGTGTGGAAGCCGCCGGCGACCTTGATCAGCCCGGCTCGTACGCCCGAGTCGCCGATGCCGTGGTCGAGTTCACGCACGAAGAGCTCCGCGAGACGGGAGCCGGGGCGCAGCCGGCCGAGCAGCTCCGGCGGGTAGTGGGCCGCCTGGTGCAGGCCGGTCGCCGCGACCAGCCGTACCCCGGTGGCCTGCGCCAGGCGCGGCAGTTCGCCGGCGTGCCGGCCCATGCCGTGCGGTGTCCACTGCGCCACGGTGGCGCCGCCGGCCGCACGGAAGGCCCGCAGCTCCGCCTCGGCGGCGACCGGATCGTCCAGCTCCTGACCGGGCAACTGCGGACTGCTGAGGAAGAGGTGGTCGTGGGCGTCCCACGGGCCCAACGCCTCGGGCGGTACGTCGCCCTGGACCGTGCGGACGGTACGGGCGGCGCTCACCACTGCCGTCCCCCGGGCAGCAGGTCCCGCTCCGGCGCCGACAGATGCAGGACCCGGAACACCTCGCCGGGGGCCTCGGGTGCGTCGTGGTCCCACAGCGAGAAGTGCACCAGCTCCCAGTGGCGCGGATCGACGACGGCCGCCGCGCACACGGCGCCGCCCTGCGCGGCCAGCCGTCCGGCGTCCCGCACCGCCTCCTCCATCACCTCGGACAGCGGGACACCCTGGGGGACCTGCTGCCGGTGCCGTACCGCGGTCCTCACGGACGGGGAGTCCGCGCTCCCCTCCACGTACGACAGGCCTGTCCAGTGCTGCACCTCGGGGCGTCCGAAGTCGTCGACGAGCCCCTGGAAGGCTCCTCCCCACAGGAAGGAGTTCATGCCCTCCACCGTGTTCCACAGGTAGAACGGCCCGTACTGGTTGACCGGAGAGCCGTCCACTCCCCGCTCGCGCATCAGATACGCCTTGAAGCCGAGCCCCTCCCAGTCGTCGAGCAGGTGTCCGACCCGCGCCACCCTGCGGCGGACGATGTCCATGTCGTAGTCGGCGGGAAGGGTCAGCTGGTACTGCATGGCGTGCACGGGGCACCTCCTGAGGCAGTCCGGGCGGGGTACTCGTCGGCGCCGACATGGCCGGCCCAGTCCGTCGTGGTGCCGTCGTCGGCGGCCTCGACGACCGCGAGATGCGTCATGAAGGTGCCGGGCGTGGCGCCGTGCCAGTGCCACTCGCCCGGCTCGATCCACACGGTGTCGCCCGCGCGGACCTCCTCCGGCGTCCCGCCCCGGCGCTGCACCAGACCCTCGCCCTCGAGGACGTGCAGCACCTGGCCGTGCGGATGCCGGTGCCAGGCGGTGCGGGCGCCGGGCGCGAAGTGGACGTTGAACATCCGCAGCCGGGACGGGGCGGCCGGGGCCGCGATCTCGTCCAGCCAGACCGCGCCGGTGAAGTGCTCGGCCGGTCCGGGTCGGGTGTCGGGGCGTTTTCGGGTGATGTGCACAAGGTTCCTCGACGGTCGGCGGGGTGGGACGGTGCGTCTGGTCGGCCGGCGGTACGCCGGATCGGTGAGTGGGCGAGTCGATGCGTCGGCGGGTCGATGGCCCGGCGGTACGCCGGCTCAGCGTGTCGCGGACGCGGACGCGGACGCCGGGCGGAGCAGGGCGAGCAACCCCCGTACGCCCGCGTCGAAGGCGGTGGGTGACCCGTCGGCGCGGGCGAGGACGTAGCCGCCCTGCACCGTCGCGACGATCGTCGCCGCGATCTCCTCCGGGACGAGTCCGGCCGGCAGTTCGCCGGCGGAGACGCCCTCGCGGACGATCTCCGCGAGCCGGTCGCGCAACCAGTCGAGCGTCTGTGCGACCGGGGTGCGCAGCTCGTCGCTGGCGATCACGTCCGGGTCCATGGTCAGCCGCCCGACCGGGCAGCCACGGAGCACGTCGCGCTCGCGCAGCAGATACGCGGCGATGCGCTCGTACGCCGTTCCCGTGCCGCCGAGTACTGCGTCCGCGGTAGCACGCATCTCCTCGGCGGTCCGGGCGATCGCGGCGTGCGCCAGATCCGGCTTGCCCTTGAAGTGGTGGTACATGCTGCCCTGCCCGGCGCCCGCGTGCTGCTGGATCGCCTTGGGGCTGGTGCCCACGTAGCCGCGCTCCCAGAGCAGCTCGCGGGTGGACTCGATCAGACGTTCCGGGGTGCTCATGCCCTCACTGTACATACTGGTAGGTACAGAACTCAAGATCGCCGAAAGCATCCGGTCCGGAGTCCTCGGGGGACGGGCGCTGCGTTGGCGAGAGCAGCCGCCGCGCTCCCGCGTACTCCCGCGGTGGTACGCACAGTGCCGCTGGCCGTACGACGACTCGGACCCCGTTCCCGGGTGAACCTCGAAGCATCACGGCACAGGCCGTCCTCGACGCGATCGTCCTCCGCCGTCGAGACCACCGTTTGCGAGGAGATGAGACCGGATGGAGACCTTGGCGCACTGGGACGGCGGGCCCGGCCCGTGGTTCCTGTTCTTCCCGCTGATCTGGGCGGCCGTCGTCCTCGGCATCGTCACGGTCCTGCGCCGCACCGCCTGGCGCGGCGGCCGCCGCGGGCCCTGGCGCCCGTTCGCCCCGGACGACCACAACGCACCGATCGCCGTACTCGGCCGCCGCTTCGCCGCGGGCGAGATCGACGAGGACGAGTACTGGCGACGGCTGTCCGTCCTCGACGAGCAGTTCGGCCGCTCGAAGGGCGGTGCGGCATGACCGCCACGGACACGACCCCCACCGGACCGGCCGCGACCGGTCCGGCGGCGGGCCCCGACGCTCCGTCCGCCGGGACCCGCACGGCAGCCCGTGTCGTCGACGCCGTGAAGGTCTACGGCAAGGGCGACACCGCCGTGCGGGCCCTGGACGGGGTGAGCATCGGCTTCCCGGCCGGCCGCTTCACCGCGATCATGGGGCCCTCCGGCTCCGGCAAGTCGACCCTGATGCACTGCGCGGCAGGCCTCGACACCCTCACCTCCGGCGCCGCCTGGATCGGCGACACCGATCTGAGCAGCCTCGACGACCGCAGGCTCACCCTGCTGCGCCGCGACCGCATCGGCTTCGTCTTCCAGGCGTTCAACCTCGTACCGACACTGACGGTCGCCGAGAACATCTCGCTGCCGATGGACCTCGCGGGCATCCGGGGCGACCGGGAGTGGATCGACACGCTGATCGGCGTGGTCGGACTGCGGGACCGGCTGCGGCACCGGGCCGCCGAGCTCTCCGGCGGACAGCAGCAACGCGTCGCCGTGGCACGGGCGTTCGCCGGGCGGCCCGACGTCGTCTTCGCCGACGAGCCCACCGGCAACCTCGACTCCCGATCCGGCGAGGAGGTGCTGCGGCTGCTCGGTCGTGCGGTGCGCCGGATGGACCGCACCGTCGTCATGGTCACCCATGACCCGGTGGCCGCCGCCCATGCCGACGAGGTGGTCTTCCTCGCCGACGGGCGTCTGGTCGACCGGATGACCGAACCGACCGCGGAGAAGGTCCTCGACCGGATGAAGGCGTTCGATGCCACCGGCACCGAGGAGTTGCCGTCATGAGGTCGTCGGTGCGGCTCAGCATCGCCTCCCTGCGCGCCCACAGGCGCCGCTTCGCCGGTACGTTCCTCGCGGTGCTGCTCGGTGTCGCGTTCCTCACCGGCACGCTCGTCATGGGCGACACCCTGCGCGCCGCCTTCGGCACCATGTTCGGCAACGCCACCAGCGGCACCGACGCGGTGGTGCGCAGCTCCGACACCATCACCACGCCGGGGGAGGGCCAAGGGGTGCGGCGCCCCGTGGACGTGCGCCTGCTCGACCGGATCGAGAAGACCCCCGGGGTCGCCGCGGCCGTCCCGGACATCCAGGGCGCGGGCCAGCTGGTGGGCGCCGACGGCCGGCCCGTCGGCGGCCAGGGACCGCCCACCCTCGCGGGCAACTGGATCGACGACCCGGAGCTGAACGCGTACCACCTCGCCGAGGGGCGCGCCCCGGCCCGGCCCGGCGAGGTCGTCGTCAACCGCGGCGCGGCCGACAAGGGCGGTCTGAAGATCGGTGACACCACCACGCTGCGCACGCCCGACCCGGTGAAGGTGAAGATCGTCGGCCTGGCCACCTTCGGTGGCGCGGACGGCATGGCCCAGGTCACCTTCACCGGCATGACCCGGGCCGACGCCGAGAAGTACCTGGCGGCGAAGCCCGGAGAGGCCGCGTCCATCCTGGTGCGCGCCGACACGGGCACGGATCAGCAGGCCCTCGTCGACGCGCTGACCCCGGTACTGCCCAAGGGGGTCGAGGCGATCACGGGACAGCGGCTGGCGCAGGAGAACACCGACATGATCTCCGGTCAGTTCCTGAACATCTTCACGACCTTCCTGCTGGTCTTCTCGGGTGTCGCGCTGCTCGTGGCGACGTTCTCCATCCACAACACGTTCGGGATCGTCGTCGCCCAGCGCACCCGCGAGAACGCGCTGCTGCGCGCGCTCGGGGCCTCCCGCCGCCAGGTCACCGTGTCGACGCTGATCGAGGCGAGCGCGGTCGCCGTCGTCGCGTCCGCCGCCGGACTCGCCGGGGGCATCGGCATCGCGGCGGGACTCCAGGCGCTGTTCCCCGCCGTGGGCTTCCCCTTCCCGGACGGCTCCCTCGTCATCAGCGGCCTGTCGATGCTGCTGCCGTTCGCCGTCGGGGTGCTGGTCTGTCTCGGCTCGGCGCTGCTGCCTGCGCTCCGTGCCGGGCGCACGGCGCCGCTCGCCGCGATGCGCGAGACGGCCGTCGACCGGTCCGGGGCCTCCCGCGTCCGGGCCCTCGCCGGTGGCGGGCTCGGCCTCGCGGCAGTCGGACTCACGCTCGCCGGAGTCCTTCTCACCCCCTCGATCTGGCTCGCGGGTGCCGGAGCGGTGCTTTCCCTCGTCGCCTTCGTGGTGCTCGGACCGGTCGCATCCGCGACGGCGATCCGTGTCCTCGGCGGGCCGCTCGACCGGCTGCGCGGCGTGACCGGCGGCCTCGCCCGGCGCAACGCGCTGCGCAGTCCGCGGCGCACCGCGGCCACGGCCGGCGCCCTGATGATCGGGGTCGCCGTCGTCTCTCTGTTCACCGTCTTCGGCGCTTCGCTGAAGGCGACCATGAACCAGACCGTCGACCGGTCCTTCGCCGGCGATGTCGCCGTCAGCACCCCGTCGTTCGGTGCGGGCGGCAGCGGGCTCAGCCCGAAGCTCGCGCCCGCGATCGCGCAGCGGCCCGAAGTGGCCACCGCCGTGGGCCTGGGCCGGGGCGTCGCCGAGGTCGACGGGCAGGGCCGCGCCCTGACCGTCACCGATCCCGCCGCGCTCGCCAGGACGTTCGACCTCGGCACGGTGCGCGGGTCGCTCGACCGGCTCGGCCGCGACGGCATCGCCATCACCGGGAAGGAGGCGGACGAGCAGGGGCTGCGGCTGGGTTCCACCGCCCGTCTCGCCTTCCCCGACGGCGCCGAGCAGTCCTTCACGGTCCGGGCGCTGTACGACCGGTCCGAGCTGGCGGGCGACTACGTCATCACCCGTCAGGCCTGGGAACCGCACCGTGCGCAGGACTCCGACAGTGTCGTCGCGGTCACCTTCAAGGACGGCGTGAGCACCGCCGACGGCAAGGCGGCGGTCCGCAAGGTCGCGGCGGCGTACGGCAATCCGCAGGTGCAGACCCGCGACGAATACGCCCAGTCCTCGGCCGGGGGCATCGACATGATGCTCACGCTGGTCTACGCGCTGCTCGCGCTCGCGGTGCTCATCGCGCTGCTCGGCATCGCCAACACGCTCACCCTCGCCCTCCATGAACGCACCCGCGAGCTCGGACTGCTGCGGGCCGTCGGCCAGACACGGGCGCAGCTGCGGGCCATGGTCCGCTGGGAGTCCGTTCTGATCGCGGCCTTCGGCACGGCGGGCGGTCTTGCGCTCGGCGGCTTCCTGGGCTGGGTGCTGGTGAAGGCGTCCGACGCCGCATCGGACAGCTCGTTCGCCTTCGCGCTGCCGCCGACGCGACTCGTCGTCGTCGCGCTGGTCGGCCTCACGGCGGGAGCCCTCGCCGGACTGCGCCCGGCGCGCCGGGCGGCACGGCTGGACGTACTGCGGGCCATCGCCACCGAGTAGGGACACGGTCGCCGTCGTACGCGCGCCGGGCACGGGGGCCGGTGCGAGAAGCGAAAACGGAGAACGAAAACGCAGAGCGGAAGGGAGGGGACGGGGGCGCACCCGCCCGGTCAGCCGGCGATGGTCGACCGGGCGGGGGCATGTCCGGCCACCGGGACGTCGGCTGTGACGTCCAGTTCCGTGAAGGGACCGGTGGTCGCCGCCCCGTACACGGAATGTGTACGCGGTGGTCGGGTCCGCGACGGGGCCGGAAGGGTGAACCAGACGACCTTGCCCTCGTCGCCGCGCGGCCGCGCCCCCCAGCTCTCGCTCACCGCCGCGATCAGCGCGAGGCCGCGCCCGCACGTGGCGGACGGCCCGGCTGCGCACACCTGGGGGAGCCGGGGATCGCGGTCGAAGACCGACACCGTGAGCCGGTCGAGCAACAGCTGCATCTCGACGGTGCACGTCTTGTCCGGCTGGGCGTGCCGGTGAACGTTCGTGAGCAGTTCGGTGACACCGAGTGCGGCCCGGTCTATCAAGGGATCGAGCTGCCAGTAGCGCAATTGCGCCGATACGATTCTGCGGACTTGCCCGATCCGCGACGGCAGGGCTTGGAGCTCCACCGTGCAGTGCCTGCTTGGCTGGCTGATCACGGCTGCGACTCCCCGAATTGAGGTCCGGAAGAAGACGGAGAACGGATCCAGCAGGAGGCTGCGGAGCACGGCCGCCCGCTGAGATGACCGGCGGGCTGGTTCGCAGCGTTATCGCCGGTAAACCCTGAGTGACGTGACACAAGCCTGACCCAGGGGTTGCGGGCGCGCAACTCGCGCCGTGCCGTGCGCAGGTGCGGTCGTCAAGCGGGCGGGCCGGCCGTCGCCTCGGCGCGCGGGACCACTGGAGCGGTGCGGGTCCGGTGCCTCCCCGCGCCCGCCCCGCCGTCGCACCACGGTGAGCTCACCGCCGGGCGGGAGCACGCCGGCGGCTCACCACAACCACAGTCAAGCGCGCCGGCCCCCGGCCCGGCGCACGGCCTCGATGAACCTGCGGGCCGCGGGCGGACCGGACCTGCCGGGGGCGGGGTCGTCGGTACCCAGCCGGAGCACATAACGGGTGCCGTTCACCTCGGCCTTGGCGCGGCCCTCGGAGGCGAACCACGGTTTGCCGGCGCGGACCGCCTGGACCGGCGCGCTGTCGATCTCACTGCCGTAACTGGTGAGCAACTGCAGCCTGCCGTCGGTGATCCGGACCTGCCCCGCCCGGGTGAGCGACCGCATCCGCTTGCCGATCCCGACCCCCTTGGCCGTGAACTCGGGCTCCGCCATGGTGCTCGCCCCCTCCTGCGTCGTGATGCGCCCCGTCAGCGTGGCGTATGTCGTGCAGTCTGCCCCCGGCCGACGATGGACACCAGTACGCACGCGGAGGACCGCACCCGCACCGGACGAGAGCGGCCGGTCCGACTGCGCGCACCGCAGGGGGAGCGGACGGCTCCGCTGCGCACCCGGTTGTGGTGCCGGGCCCTTCGGATGTGGCGGCGCACGGGGGTGAAATGCAGACACTCCGGGTGCGGTGGTGCAGGGGGGAGATGCAGACGTTTCGGACGTGGCGGCACACGGGGCGAGGTGCGGCCGCCGGGGACCCGGCGGCACGCAGGGCGGATGCGCACGGTTCGGATGCGGCGGCGTGCGGTGCACGGCCGCCCGGCTCCGTCGCCCGCGGACCCGCCACCAGGCACTTCTTTGAGTCCCTCAAAGGGGTGTTTATGCAGGTGAGAAGCGTGCGGAAGGTGTTTATCATCGAGGCGTCCGGCCGGGCTCGAAACCGGCTCCGGCACCATACGAAGGAGCCGCGCGGTGAGCACCACACAACAGAACCCCACCGACGAACCCCTGGCCACGCTCGACGTCGACCACAGCGACGAGGCGTACCGGAGCTGGCTGAAAGAGGCCGTGCGGAAGGTCCAGGCGGATGCCAACCGCTCCGCGGACACCCACCTGCTGCGTTTTCCGCTGCCGGAGGCCTGGGGCATCGACCTGTATCTGAAGGACGAGTCCACGCACCCCACGGGCAGCCTCAAGCACCGCCTGGCGCGTTCCCTGTTCCTGTACGGGCTGTGCAACGGCTGGATCCGACCCGGCCGGCCCGTCATCGAGGCGTCCAGCGGGTCGACCGCCGTCTCGGAGGCCTACTTCGCCAAGCTGATCGGCGTCCCCTTCATCGCGGTGATGCCGCGTACGACGAGCACCGAGAAGATCCGGCTCATCGAATTCCACGGCGGCCAGTGCCACTTCGTGGACGACTCCCGCAAGATGTACGAGGAGTCGGCGGCCCTCGCCGTCGAGACCGGCGGCCACTACATGGACCAGTTCACCTACGCGGAGCGGGCGACGGACTGGCGCGGCAACAACAACATCGCCGAATCGATCTACCGCCAGATGGAGTTGGAGCGCTACCCGGAGCCCGCGTGGATCGTCGCCACGGCGGGCACCGGCGGCACGTCCGCGACGATCGCACGCTATGTGCACTACATGCAGTTCGACACCCGGGTGTGTGTCGCCGACCCGGAGAACTCGTGCTTCTTCGAGGGCTGGACGACCGGCGACCCGGACGTCACCTGTGACTGCGGCTCCCGTATCGAGGGCATCGGCCGGCCGCGCATGGAGCCGAGCTTCGTGCCCGGCGCCGTGGACCGCATGATGAAGGTGCCGGACGCCGCGAGCGTCGCCGCCGTGCGCGCCCTGGAGAAGGCGATCGGCCGCAAGGCGGGCGGGTCCACGGGCACCGGCCTGTGGAGCGCGCTGAAGATCGTCGCCGAGATGGTGGCGGCCGGCCGTACGGGCAGCGTCGTCACACTGCTGTGCGACCCGGGGGACCGGTACCTGGACAAGTACTACTCGGACGCCTGGCTGGCCGAGCAGGGACTGGACATCGCACCGTACGCGGCGGCCATCGACACGCTGCTGGCCACGGGGGTGTGGCCGGAGTAGCGGTGCCCGGGTGACCCGGGGCCGCGAACGGTGGCGGGCGGCGGCCCGCCGCCCGCGCGGACGTCAGGCCTTCGTCGCCGCCAGTCTCCGGTCGAGCCGGGCGACCGCGTCCCGGAACGCCCGCCCCAGGCCGGACCGGCCGAGCGTCAGTGCGGCCCTGAACGGTGCCGCGCCGTCCGCGGCGAACGTCCACTGCACGCGGGTGCCCGTCCCGGTGGGAGTGAGCCGCCACTCCTCGACGAGGGCCCGCAGCCCCGGAGCATTGGTCGTGTCGACCCGGTAGGCATAGACCTCGTCGGGCTCGGCCGCGAGGATCGTCTCCATGAAGCGGGTCCCGCCCCTGAGCCGTATCTCGCGGCCCGCGCCGCCCTCGGTGGGCCGGGCCAGCGTCACGGCCGAGAACCACTCGGGCCAGCCCGTCACGTCCTCGGCGAGTGCACGGAACACGGCCCTGGAAGGAGCGGCCACTTCGCGCGCGAACACCAGGCGCAGCGGAGCCGTTTCGACGAAATCGAGCCCGACCGGGCTCAAGCGGCGTGCCATGGAACGGAACCTCCTGGCGGAGAGGCAACCGTCGGAGTCCGTACGAAACCGGAACTCCCGGCGGAGTCGGGCGGTTGACCGAGCACGGTCACCATAGCCGCGCGCTCGTCAGATGTCTTCAGTGACCTCGTCGTACTCGGGCTCGCCGGCCACCACCAGCCGGCGCAGATGCTCCGAGATCTCCGTCCGTGCCCCGGTGGGCAGCCCCGCGTCCGTGACCAGCGTGTCCACCTGTCCCAGCGCGGCGAAGGTGCTCAGCCCGACCGTGCCCCACTTGGTGTGGTCCGCGACCACGACCACACGGCGCGCGGACTGCACGAGCCGGCGGTTGGTCTCCGCCTCGGCCAGATTCGGAGTCGACAGGCCCGCCTCGACCGAAATGCCGTGCACCCCCAGGAACAGGAGGTCGAAGTGGAGACCGGCGATCGCCTGGTCGGCGACCGGCCCGACCAGTGAATCCGACGGGGTGCGCACCCCGCCCGTCAGCACCACCGTGGCGGCACCCTGACGCTGCCCCGAGCTGCGCTGGGCCGAGTGGAACACATCGGCGACGCGCACCGAATTCGTCACCACGGTCAGATCCGGCACGTCCACCAGATGGTGGGCCAGCGCATATGTCGTCGTACCGCCGGACAGCGCGATCGCCGAACCGGGCGCCACCAGCGCCGCGGCCGCCTTCGCGATCTCTTCCTTGGCGGTCAGCTCCAGGCCCGACTTGGCCTCGAAGCCCGGTTCGTGCGTGCTCGCCTCCAGTACCGGCACCGCGCCGCCGTGCACCTTCTCCAGCACGCCCTGCCTGGCCAGCGCGTCGAGATCACGGCGGACCGTCATGTCGGAGACGCCGAGCTTCCGGGTGAGTTCATTGACGCGTACGCCGCCACGACGGCGCACCTCGTCGAGAATCAGGGCGCGGCGCTGCTCCGCGAGGAGGTTCTGATTCTCACTCACGCCCGCTTCGATCCCTTCGATCGGTCCGTTCCGAGGACGTCCTGCGGCCCGCGAGGGGGATCCCCTGCCGGGTCGTGCCGGAAGACGTCTCATCCTCGCATGTGCGACCAGCGGTCGCGCCAGCCCCGTACCTCGTCAGGTGCGCCCCGGGTACGGGTCACACGTATCGGGGAGATTGGGTCACGAAGGGTGTCGACCGCCTCCCGTGAGCGGGATCCTGGGAGCCGCACACGACATGTCCGCCTTCGCGGGGGAACCACAGTGCAGCGTGCAACGGAACACGTCACCAGGGAAGGCCTCGCGGACGACGCGGGCCGCACGGACGAAGGCCGGCGGACGGCGACGGCGGACGGTACGGACCCGGGCGGCCGCGCCGACCCGGGGAGCAGCGCCGACCCGGGGTGCCGCACCGACCCGGCGGGTCCCCCGGGCCAGGGTCCCGGGCCCCGGCCGTGGGCGGACGAGACCGCCCTGGAACTGCTCGTGCACGGTGTCGGCGGCGCCACGCCGCAGGAGATGCTGGGCGACCCGCGGACCGTCCGGGTCACCGGCGACGAGACGGCCGCCGTCTACCGCCGCGCCGACGACGCGGACGCCGAACGGCGCCCCGACGACTACCGCGGCAGGCCCGTCCCCGAGGCGTACGTCTGGTCCAATCTGACCTCGGGCAACGGATCCCGCGCCCTGTGGCTGTTATTGCTGCCCTTCATGGTGGTCAACCTCGCGCACTGGATGCGCCCCACATCGCACCACCGCGCCCGGGCCGTGCGCGGCTACGGCCTGCTCGTCCGGCTCACCGGACTGACCCTGACCGTGCTGCTTGTGGCGGCCGCCTGCGAGGTGGCGCTCGACCTCGTGGCCTGGCAGTGCGCGGGCACCCGCGAGTGCGCTCGCAACCACTCCTGGCTGGCGTTCCTCTCACCCGCCCTGTCCGGCCACGGATGGTGGAGCCAGCCCGGAAGGCGCCTCGCCCTCGCCGCGCTCGTGCCCACCGCTCTCACCGGTCTCCTGTGGTACCTGTCCCACCGCACCTGGAGCGCCTACGAGTCCCAGCAGCCCCTCCCGCACCAGCCCGACCCGGAGGACGAACCCGGGCGCACCGCACTGGGAAGCCCCGGATTCTGGTACGGTCGCCGGCTGGTCGCCCGGCTGCGGGCCGCGCACACATCGGCCGGTCTGCTGACCGTGGCCGCGGCGGTCGGCAGCGCCGCCGCCCGCCGGGACCGGCAGCCGGGCGGCCCCGCCCCGCTCGACCTTCTTGGACGGTGTCTGGAGGCGTCCCTGGTCGTCGGCGCGGCCGTCGTCGTCTGGGTCGTGAGCCGCAGGGGCCGCAGCGAGCGCCGCCCCGACCACGAACTGGATCGCGTGCTCGTGAGGTGCCTGCCGCTCGCCGCGCTGGTCCTGCTCGTCCTGACCCTGCTGTACGCCGGCTGGGCGCGCCCGGACTGGCGGTCCGCCGGACGGCTGCCCGGCGACCCGACGTTCGGCGGCATCGCCCTGGCCCAGGGGTTGCTGGTCGTCGCGCTCTCCCTGGTCGCGCACAGCCTGCAGGGCGAGAGCGGCGATACGCGTACCGCGATGCGGGGCTTTGCGGGTCCCGCCGTCGCGATGCTGGCCTGCGCGCTCGGCGGCGTCATGTCGGGCGGTGTCTCACAGCGGGTGGCCGACTGGCTCGACGGCGCCGCCGGCTCGATAGTCGGCGCACCCGTGCTGCTCACCTGGCAGGCGTCCGTGATCCCTCCGACGCTCGTCGTCCTCGCGGGGCTCCTCGGCTGGCTGGGCCTGCGCACCCGGCAGCGCACCCGTCGCGAGATCCCCGAGGTGCGCCTCGACTACCCGGGAGAGCCCGAGGACACGGTCCGCACCCGCCGAATCGCGGCGGCCCGCGCGCGGGCCGCCCTCACCGACCGGGCACCCCTCATCGTCGGTGTCACCTCCGGGGTCACCCTGGCGCTCGGCGCCGCCGCGCTCGCGGGCTCCTGGAGCACGGCAGAGGTGCCGACGCGGGCCGCCCGGGGCACCTACGACCTCGTGGAGGGCGGTGCGCGGGCCGCGCAGGCGCTGGGCTCCTGGCTGATCGGCTTCGGGTTCATCCTCCTCGTCACCTGGGGGCGCCGTGCGTACCGCGACGCGGCGGCCCGCCGGACCATAGGCATCCTCTGGGACGTCGGCACGTTCTGGCCGCGCGCCGCCCACCCCTTCGCACCGCCCTGCTACGCCGAGCGGGCCGTGCCCGACCTCTCCTGGCGCATGGCCACCTGGACTCGCGCCACGGGCGGCCGGCTCGTCATCTCGGGCCATTCCCAGGGCAGCGTGCTCGCTGCCGCGGCGGCCTGGCAGCTCAGTCCCCCGGTACGCAGACGCGTCGCGCTGCTCACCTACGGCTCGCCCCTGGAACGCCTCTACGGGCGTTGGTTCCCTGCCCACTTCGGGCCGGCGGCGCTGAACGCGCTGCACCGCGACGTGGACTGCTGGCGCAACCTCTACCGCACCACCGATCCGATCGGCGGCCCCGTCCGGTTGCCGGGCTGCGATCCCCAGGTCGACCGCGAGCCGCTCAAGGACCCGCTCGCGTACGGCCGTACGGAGACGCATCCGCTGCCCGCGCCGATCCTCGGGCACTCCGAGTACCAGGCGGATCCGGCCTTCGCCGAGGAACGGGAACGGCTGCTGGCCCGCCTGAGGCCGGGCGTGCCCGGTCAGCGAGCGGGAGGCGACGGCGTCCCGGAGGGCGAGCACGGGGACGCGCCCGCCGCAGGAGCCGGCGCCGAGACAGCGGGCCGGGTGGGGCAGAAGGCTGCCACCGAGAGGACGGCCGCCGATCGCACTGCCACCGAAGGACCCGCCGTCGACGGACCCGCCACTCAGGGAACTGTCGCCGGTGGAGCGGCCGACGGCGGTGGCCCGGTATGACCCGGCCGCGCCCCGAGCAGCCTCACGGCAGCTCCGGCAGGTCCTCCGCGTAGAGCAGCGTCAACTCGTCCGTCGTCGGCTCGTCGAGCTGGGCGACACGGCCGGCATGCCGCTCCACCATGGCCTCGAAGGTCTGCCGCGCGGTACGGCCGTTGCCGAAGGCGGGCCCCTTGGGGAGCGCCGTGAAGTACTTCAGGATCGCCTCGGGGGTGCCGTCGGCGAGCCGGTACTCGTGATCCTCGGCCTGCTGCTCCACGATCCGCAGCAGCTCCTCCGGAACGTAGTCACCGAAGGTGATGGTCCGTGAGAACCGTGAGGCGACACCCGGGTTGACGGAGAGGAAGCGCTCCATCTCCGCCGTGTAGCCCGCGACGATCACCACCACGGAGTCCCTGTGGTCCTCCATCAGCTTCACCAGCGTGTCGATCGCCTCGCGTCCGAAGTCCCGTCCGGAGTCCTCGGGAGCGAGTGCGTACGCCTCGTCGATGAACAGCACGCCGCCACGCGCACGTTCGAACGCCTCCTGGGTGCGGATGGCCGTCGAACCGATGTGCTCGCCGACCAGGTCCACGCGGGACACCTCGACGAGATGGCCCTTCTCCAGCACGCCGAGCGAGGCCAGGATCTCCCCGTACAGTCGGGCGACGGTCGTCTTGCCGGTGCCGGGTGAGCCGGTGAAGACGAGGTGGCGGCGCACCGAGGCCGCCTTGAGCCCGGCCTGCTGCCTGCGACGGCCCACTTCGATCATGTCGGTGAGGGCGCGCACCTCGCGTTTGACGCTCTCCAGACCCACCAGGGCGTCCAGTTCACCGAGCACCGCCTTCGAGGTCCGCGCGGACTGCTGCGACGTCGTGATCAACGGCTCCTGCTCGGTCGCGCGCTGCCCGGGGATCGCGCCGAGCAGCCCCCCGGCCTGTGCGGCCGTCTGCACCGCGGGTTCACGGCCCGCCGGGGGACGCAGCCCTCCGCTCTCGTCGCTCGTGCAGTCCTCGACGACCGGGCCGTCCTCCGAGAACTCGTACCCCCCGCGTGCGCACCGCTCCGTGCGGCACTTCCTCAGCGTCGTACGACAGCCGTCGATGACATGGAAGCCGTACCCGGCGCTGCCCGTCACCCGGCAGCCGTGGAAGGTGCCGCGGCCGCCCGCGGAGACGTAGAAGCCGGCCTCGGCCGGTGAGGTGACCGTGCACCGCTCGATCGTGGGGTCGGCGCCCTTCGTGACGATCACCCCGGTCTGGATGTCGTCGACGGTGCACCCGGAGAGCGTCCCGCCGCTGCCGTGGTCCCGGAACCAGGCACCCGTCGAGGCCTCCCGGATACGGCAGTCGTCGAGCTGCGCGGTGGCGCCGTCGCTCACGGACACCGCCGTGTTGCGCACCTGCGACAGATCGCTGTCGACGACGTCCACGCGGGAGCCCCGGTCGAGCACGAACAGCGCGTCCGGGACGTCCCGCACACGGCACGAGTCGAGCACCGCCGCAGCACCGTCGCTGACCCACACCGCCGGGTAGTCGCCCGTACTGTCGTGGATCTCGCACTGGTTGGCGTCCACGCGTGTTCCGGGATCCCACACGGAGAGGCCGTTGCGTCCGAACCGGCTCACCGTCGTGCGGGTCAGCGTCAGCACGGAACGCGAGCGCAGATCGACCGCGTTCTCCGGAATGTCGTGGATGCGGCAGTCGGCGAGCGTGAGCACGGCGTCCGTGTCGAGCGTGACCCCGTCCGAGGTCGTACGGTGCACGTCGCAGTCGGTGAGGTGGGCGCTGGCCCGTCCGGTGATCTGCACACCGGTGCCCTTGACCTCGTACACCTCGCAGCCGATCGCCTCCAGCGTGGTGTTCTCACCGGTCGCCGACAGGCCCGCCCCCGACGTCTGGTGCACCCGGCACCGCTCCAGCCGCGGATGGGCCGCGGTCCGTGCGGCGACGCCCGCCTGCCCCGCGGCGACGACCTCGCAGTCCTCGAACACACCGCCCGCGCCGTCCAGCACGGCGATGCCGATTCCGGCCGGGTTGTCGATGGTGCAGCGCCTGACCGTCGGGCGCGCGCCCCCGCGCACCTCGATGCCGACGGCGGACCGCGTGACGACGCGTACATCGGCGAGTTCGGGCGTGCCGTCCTCGACGAGCAGGGCGGGAGCGGCCGCGTCCTGACCTTCCACATGCAGGTCCTGCACCACCGCGGAGGCGCGCACGGTGAGGGGCACGCCGTCGGCGGGGGCGATGCGCACCGACCCCGGCGATCCCTCGGGGCCTCGCAGGGTGACGGCGCGCTGGACGACGAGGTTCTCGCGGTAGGTACCCGGGGCGACGGTCAGGACGTCACCGTCGCCGGCGGCCTCCAGGGCTGCGGCGAGAGAGGCGTACTCGCCCGTGCGGCGCCGCCACCGCGACGTGCCGGTGTGCGTCACCTGGACCGTGCCCTGTGCCATGGCGTAGAACTGCCCCCACCTCGTCGTTCGCAGGCTGTAAGGAGTGCCGAAGGGAGTCGAAGAGTGTTCGGCCGGTCCACCGTAGCGTGTGCGGCGACCCTGAGTTCACCGGACCGGAACGCTCTCAGCTGCCCGTACCCGTCCTGCCCCAGTCGGGACCGGCCTTGGCCCACGCCTGGTCCCAACGGGCATACCGCCGCAGGACCATGCGCCATACGACGAGACGCCTGCCGCACTCGACGAGCCCGGCCGCAGTGGACGCCGTACCCAGTCCGGCCAGCACGGCGTGCGTGGTCGCCGTGGCCGAGTCGAGCGGGCGCGCGACGGTCCGGCCGTGCGGGTCGGTCCATATGCCGAAGCGGTCGCCGGGGTGCGGGTTTCCCAGGTCGGAGACCACGGTGCCCCGGTGCCGGGTGCCGTCCGGGGCCACCCAGGCCGCCAGGACGCGACGGTGTGCGTCGCGTGCGCTCGATGTCTCCGGATCCGGGTCCACGGGTGGCTGGTCGATCTTGCGGACGACGGTGGCGGCCACCAGGTGACGGTGATGGTGTTCGGCGCGCACCTCCTGCTGGAGGCTTCCGTCGGTGAGGGTGGCGACGACGATCCCGACCACGGGTATGACGACGGCCATCAGCAGGACGGTGCCGAGCGCCATCCATGCCTCGACGAGATCGGTCGTCCGGCGCAGCGGATTGCGCCGCCAGCGCCAGAGCCCGACGATTGCTCGCATGTCCCCGCCCCCCTTCCGGGTCCGTCATAGCCCCTGGCCCCCGACGCGGGGGCGTGGAGAGGTGAAGAGAGAGCGACATCACCCTTCTCCGGGGCCTCACGGACGTTTCCCTATCCCCTCAACGAGTGTGCACCGCGCAGGGGTTCCCTGTCCGGCGGGTCGGCTCGGACGCCGGGACGGGAGGGGTGCGACCCGAGCCGTGCGCCGGCCCGGAGCGGACACGGGCCGGGGGCTTCGGGGCTGCGGACGCCGCGCGGGGCAGGAGACGCGGGGCGGCGCCGGTCAGTCGAGGACGGTGAGCGGGTCGCCCACCCGGATCGTGCCCGTCGTCTCGGGGACCAGGTTCTGCCCGAAGACGAGTTGGTCGCCGAAGCGGCGGTGGCGGGCCAGGGTGCGCAGCGGTTCCTTCCCGCGCTCGCCGGTCAGCTGGTCGGTCGTGGTCACGACGCAGCGGCCGCACGGCTTGACCACCCGGAAGGTGACCTCCCCGATCGCCACCCGGGCCCAGTCGTCCTCGGCCCAGGGGGCGCTTCCCTCGACGACGGCATTCGGCCGGAAGCGGTTCATGGGGAGTGGGCCCTCGTCGGCATGGTCGCCCTGTGCGATGAGGGAGTTGAGCGCGTCCAGCGAGCCGCGCGTGGTCAGCAGGAGCGGATAGCCGTCCGCGAAGCTGACGGTCTCCCCGGGCAGCGCGTGGCCGGGATCGATGGGGCGGCGGGTGGCCGGATCGTCCATGTGCACGAGCCGTACGTCCGCGTCGAGGTAGTCGCTCCACCACGCGTGCGCCGCCGGAGCCGCGGGGACGGCCTCGACCTTGTCCCGGAAGATCTCCATCGGGGTGGTGTCCCCGGCCTCGGGCACCGCGACCGTCAGGTCCTGGCGGCCGGGCGCGGACAGCCGCATGCCGCCGTCCGGCAGGGGCAGTGCGGCGGCCAGGGCAAGACGCGGCTGCTGGCGCTGGGTGACGACCTTGCTCGCGCCGTCGATCAGCGCCCAGCGCCGGTCGCCCGCAAGTCCCCAGGGCTCCACCACGGCCCGGTCGGGCGCATGCCCCTGCACTGCCTTGAGCGGCTGGACGTGGATCGAGGCAAGCGCGGGATTCGGCATGGGACCATCCTGCCAGTCGGCACCGACGGTCCCGTCGGCCCGCGCTTACTTCGCGTCAGCGCCCGCCGCCGCGCGGCATCAGTAGCCGCGGTACTGGCGGTTGTACGGATCGTCGTACGCCGCCGGAGCGGGGCGCGGAGCGGCCGGGCGCATCGCCTCGTATCCCGTGCCCGCGGCGGGGCGCTGCTGCACGGGCTGCGGGCCCGGGTAGCCGCGCGGGCCCGTGGACTGCTGAGGGATGTACGGCGCGGGGGCCTGCTGCAGCGGCGCGTACTGCTGCTGCGGCGGGTAGCCGTAGTGGGGCTGCGGGCTGGGGGCGGCCGGCAGGGCGGGCAGAGCCGACGGGAGGGCCGGCAGGTAGCTGCCCATGTCGTAGGCGGCAGGAACCCGGATGGGGGCGATCTGCGGGGTGCCCCGCTCTGCGACGAGAGAGTCGTAGATCGGAGTGTCCGGGAAGGACGGCGCGGAGTAGTAACCGCCGCCATAGGTGGAGCGGGGGGAGGTCATGGCACATAAGTTAAGCCCACGATGTGCTGGTTGGGGAGACCGATAAGAGGGTTGTTTTCCGAGCCCGCAGTGACTGTGGATCCCCAATGCGAGCGAACGTGGGAAAAACGGTCGCGAGGCGGCGTTCGGATCCTGTAAAAGACGCCATCCTCGGTGGGTTACCCGGGGTTGACCGGGGGCGACCGGCGATCTTCGAGGCGGCAGCCGCTTCCGGGTAATACGTTGGTCGAGAACCGATCGTCCGGGACGGTCGGCCGTGACGAGTCATGTTGGGGGCGGACATGTCAATGCCGAAAGGGTCGAATGTTCCGGTGGGCGTACCCGCCGTCCGGATCGAATTGGGCTGGCGTTCAGGACCGGGGGTGCCCGACGCCGACGCCTCGGCGCTCCTGCTGGTCTCCGGAAAGGTCCGCTCGGACGGCGACTTCGTCTTTTACAACCAGCCCGTGCACCCGTCGGGCGCGGTGCGGCACGAGGGGAAGCGCCACGACGCCGGTCAGGTGACCGACGTCCTCCTCGTCGACCTCGCGCGCCTGGAACCGGCGGTCGAGCGGGTCGTCCTGGCCGCGTCCGCGGACGGCGGCACGTTCGGGCAGGTGCCTGGACTCTTCGTCCGGGTCTCGGACGCGGCGGACGGCACCGAGATCGCGCGCTTCGACAGCACGGACGCGACGGTGGAGACGGCGTTCCTCCTCGGTGAGCTGTACCGGCGGCAGGGGACCTGGAAGTTCCGGGCCGTGGGCCAGGGGTACGACCGCGGACTCGAGGGCCTCGCCACCGACTTCGGCATCACGGTCGACGAGCCGCAGCACACGGCGTCCCCCGCCCCCGTGGCTCCCGCGCCCACCCTGCCCGGGACGGCCCCCGCGCCGCCGGGCTCCGCGGCTCCCGGTGTGCCGCCCGCCGCGGCGACCCGGGTGCCGCCGCCCGCCCCCGCGTCAACTCCGGAGCCGGCGGCCCCCGCCCCGGTACGCCTCACCAAAGTCACCCTTACGAAGGAAGCGCCCGCCGTCTCGCTGACGAAACAGGGCGGAACCTCCGGAGCCATGCGCGTGAACCTCAACTGGCAGGTCCGCAAGCAGTTCACGGGGTGGGGCAGCAAACGCGGCCGGTCCTTCGCGACACACGGCGACCTCGATCTCGACCTGTGCGCCCTGTACGAGCTCTCCGACGGCCGCAAGGGCGTCGTCCAGGCCCTCGGCAACGCCTTCGGCGCGCTGGACCGGCCCCCGTACATCCACCTCGACGGCGACGACCGCACCGGCGCCGTCGAAAGCGGCGAGAACCTCACCGTCAATCTCGACCACAGGAACGACTTCCGGCGCATCCTGATCTTCGTGACCATCTACGAAGGCGCCCGTTCCTTCGCGGATCTGCACGCCACGGTCACCCTGGAGCCGCAGCACGGCGCGCCCGTCGAATTCTTCCTCGACGAGTGCACGGTCCCCTCGACGGTCTGTGCGCTGGCTCTGATCACCCGCAGCGGCGGCGACCTGGTGGTGCAGCGCGAGGCGCGCTACCTCGTCCCCGAGCGCGGTGTCAGCCCCCAGCGCACCGTCGACCACGCCTACGGGTGGGGCATGAACTGGACCCCGGGCAGGAAGTGAGGGCCGGCGCCCACCGCCGCGGGGGCGCCGTTCATCGCTGCTCGGGCGCCGTCTCCGGCCGCGCGTAGGTGCGCCCTTTCCAGGCCGCGCCCCGCCCCCGGTAGTGCTGCACCGCGGAGTCCACCGTCATCAGGAGGTACAGGAACGCGGTGCACGGCAGCAGTGGGGCAAGCAGCAGCGGCTGCCCGTAGTAGCGCAGCATGGGCATGTACGTCGCCGCCATCACGAGCCAGGCGGCCCCACCGACGACGGCATGGCCGGCGCTGCCCGTGACCAGTCCGGCGACGAGTGCGGCCGGCGGGACCAGGTAGACGAGCGCGAGTCCCGCCACGGTCCCGGCCAGCAGCAGCGGGCTGTGCCGAAGCTGGGCGTACGCACTGCGCGAGACCATCCGCCAGAGGTCGTGCAGACGCGGGTAGGGACGCACGCTGTCGACACGGTCGGCGAGCCCCAGCCAGAGGTGACCGCCGGTGCTCCGCACCGCACGGGCCAGCGACACGTCGTCGATCACCGCGTGCCGGATGGAGTCCGGCAGCCCTGCCCGTTCGGCGGCCTCCGTCCGCAGCAGCATGCACCCGCCGGCCGCGGCGGCCGTCCGTGACCCCCGGCGGGCGACCCGGCGGAACGGGTACAGCTGCGCGAAGAAGTACACGAACGCCGGGACGACCAGCCGCTCCCAGAAGCTCTCCACACGCAGCCGGGCCATCAGCGAGACCAGGTCGAAGCCGCCCGTGCGGGCCGCCGCGACGAGCTCCTGCAGACTGTCCGGCGCATGGGCGATGTCGGCGTCCGTCAGGAGGAGGTATTCGGGGGTACGCTCGCGGGCCAGCCCGATTCCATGGCGCACCGCCCACAGCTTGCCCGTCCATCCAGCGGGCGGCTCGCCCGGTGACGTCACCGTGAGCGGCAGCCCTCCGTGCCGCGCGGACAGGGCACGCGCCAGCTCGCCGGTGCCGTCCGAACTTCCGTCGTCGACGAGGAAGACCTCGGCCCGGCCCGGATAGTCCTGGCCGAGCAGGGACGGCAGACTCCGGGGCAGCACCGTTGCCTCGTCCCGCGCGGGCACCACGATGCCGACGGACGGCCACCGCGACGGCGGTGTGCGTCGTGGCAGGCGCACATCCGTGCGCCAGAAGAAGCCCTGCCCCAGCAGCAGCCAGAGCCACACGGCCAGCGATGCGACGGTGATCCACAGGGCGGTGTCCACCCGCCGCAGTCTGCCCCACCCCGGGGGCCGTGACGGGCGGATCGTCTAAGGTGACCGGGTGAAGATCGCGCTCATGGACTCCGGAATCGGACTGCTGGCCGCGGCCGCCGCGGTACGGCGCCTGCGGCCCGATGCCGACCTCGTGCTCTCGTCCGACCCGGACGGCATGCCCTGGGGACCGCGCACACCGGAGGACGTCACCGAGCGTGCCCTCGCCGCGGCCGAGGCCGCCGCCGCACACCGTCCGGACGCACTGATCGTGGCCTGCAACACGGCCTCGGTGCACGCCCTGCCCGCCCTGCGCGCCCGCCTCGAACCGGACCTGCCCGTCATCGGGACCGTCCCGGCGATCAAACCCGCGGCGGCGGGCGGCGGCACCTTCGCCATCTGGGCGACCCCGGCCACCACGGGGAGTCCGTACCAGCGCGGGCTGATCACGGACTTCGCGGGCGGCGCCGACGTCACCGAGGTGCCCTGCCCGGGGCTCGCGGACGCGGTCCAGCAGGCAGACGAGAGCGCCATCGACGCCGCCGTCGCCGCGGCCGCCGCACGGACCCCGCGGCATGTCGGTGCCGTCGTCCTCGGCTGCACCCACTACGAGCTCGTCGCGGAGCGCATCCGGGCCGCGGTCCGGCAGCCGCGTACGGCCGACGAGCCGGCCGAGTGGCCGCCGCTCGTGCTCCACGGGTCGGCCGGAGCCGTCGCGGCCCAGGCCCTGCGCAGGATCGGCGCGGCACCGGCCCCGCAGGCCCAGGCCTCGGGGGGCCTGACCGTGTTGCTGAGCGGCCGTGATTCGGAGCTGCCGCCCGCCGCGCTGGCCTACGCGGAAGGCATGCTGCTCTCGGCGGTCAGCCCCGTACGCTGAGGACACCCCCCGGCCGAGGTGTGCCGAATCGTTCAGCCCTGGCGCGGCCCGCGAGGGCGCGAACGGCACGGCCCGGTCCCGTCCCCTCGTCCCGCTGGATCTCCGGGGCGCCGCACGTCGCGCCGGTGCGCGGGGACCCGCCGCGCCGTCCGGGGGCGCCCGAGACCGTCGCCCGGCGGAGTCACGCTCCGCGATCCGGTGCCTTCACTGGGAAACATGAGTACCCTCATTCCCATGAGGGACCACGCCCATGGTCGGCGGGGCACCATCAAGGCCCCCACCAGCGTCTGGACCGGACGGGCGACCAACCGCGCACAGTGGCTGCTCGCCCTGGCGGGCGCCGCCTGTCTGGCTCTCGGTGTCGAGCTCGCCGTCGAGTCCACATGGAACAACGGAGTCGTCGCCCTGGTCATGTCCGTCGTCGGGTGCATCGCCGCCGGCCTGCTGGTCCTCTTCGGAACCCTTGCCTTCGTCCATGTCGCGGTGACCGTCGACCAGACCTGCCTCACGGTGCGCTGCGGCCACATCGGCCTGCCCCGTCGGCGCATTCCCCTGTCGCATGTCGTGGGAGCGGACTTCGCGCCCCGCGTCACCCCGCGCCAATGGGGTGGCTGGGGCTACCGCTGGCTGCCCGACAAGGGCACGGCCGTCGTCGTGCGGCGCGGCGAGGGGCTGGTGCTGCGCCTGGGGGACGGCCACTCCTTCACCATCACCGTGGACGACGCGGAGGCCGCGGTCCGCATCATCCGTGACCGACTGCACCTTGCAGGACCCGGCACCCTGACCTGACCCGATGGGGCGGCCCGATGCGGCCGGGCACGGGTGGTCCGGCAGGCCGGGTGTCGTGGCAGGCACGGTGATCGGTGCGTTCCGGCTCCGCCCCGGATCCGCGTCGGACACCGGAGGCACGGGCGCCGCTATGCCCCGAGACCGCTGTGCGATCGCGGGCGCGCCTCCTCCGGCTGCGGCGCGGGCTCGTGCCCGAGCGGCCGTGCCGTGGCCAGCCCCGCGAGGAGCCCGGCGCCCGCCGTCACCGTGGTGAAGCTCAGCGCGTTGCCCATGGAGGCGATCGCGACGAGCGCCGACAGGGCGGCCCCCGCCGTGAGGACGACCGGCGTGGGACGCGGCGAGCGCCACAGCGCGCAGAAGACCCAGCAGA
The DNA here is from genome assembly GCF_053593975.1 of Streptomyces sp. NPDC002004. NCBI lineage: Bacteria > Bacillati > Actinomycetota > Actinomycetes > Kitasatosporales > Streptomycetaceae > Streptomyces > Streptomyces sp. NPDC002004. The sequence goes on along the minus strand of NZ_JBSFDP010000052.1, from coordinate 6,316 downwards.
AGACGGCGCAGAGCAGCGCCAGCCCCACCAGCCCCTGTTCGGCGGCCTGCTGCAAGGGCGCGGAATGGGGTTTCCCGTCCGTGAGGAGGGTCTGCGCGACCGTCGGGCTCAGCTCCTCGAAGCGCCCGGGACCGGCGCCGAGCACCGGGTTCCCGCGCGCCATGTCCACCGCGTCCCGCCAGAGCAGCACCCGATGCCCGGTGAGCGGCCCCTCCAGGGACGCGCTGGGACCCGGGGGAAGCATGTCCGCGGCGACCGCCCACACCGCCGTCGTCGCCAGAGCCGCCACCAACGCGAGTCCGGCCAGCCCCAGTGCTCTTGGCCGCATCCGCGCCGCGGCCAGGGAAAGGAGCAGCACTCCGGCACATGCGGCCAGCCCGGACAACGATCCCATGACGCCCGCCGCCCCGGCGACGCCGGCCGCGAGCAGGCAGAGCAGCAGCCGCGACACCGTGCCCCGGGCGCCCCATGCGGCGCAGCAGGCGGCCCCGGCCGACAGGGCCAGCAGCGCCGCCGTGGCACCCTCGTGGCCGAGCGGGGCGACCGTGTCGGGCAGTGGGGTCATCCGCGGGGCCAGTGCGGCGAGCGCCACTCCGCCGATCGCGGCGGCCCCGGGCGCCCCGACCGGCAGCAGGGCACCCGAAATACGGCCGCAGGCGTACCCTGCGGCGGCCGCGAGGACCGCCAGCAGCACGCCCTCGGGTCGGCCGTCGCGCGCGGCGGCGCTCACCAGCGACCACACCGCACAGGCACCGAGGAGCATCACGCCGGTCACGTCGAACGCGTTGCCGCTCATGTCCTCGGCCGCTCGTCCGGACCCCGACGCCCTCCCTGAAGAATCCACCCGCCGCCCCCCGACCTATGACGGGCCCCGATCGCCCCGGCCGGACAGGCCGCACGTCAGGGACTCGGGCACACCGTAATGGGTGCCGCACCGATTTGTGGATGAGTTGCGCAGGAACGATGCTGCAACCGTGACGGCGCCCGTCGCCCCCGGGGCCGGGACAGTGAGGGGCCAATCCGCCGGAGCTGTCGGCGGCCAGGTCACGCGCCGTACACTCCCCGGGTGACCGTCACCGCATCCTCCGTGGACGAAACGGAACAGCTCGCCCCGCAGCCCGTGACCGCCTCACGCAGGCAGGCACTGGCGCGGCGGCTCCTTCCGGCCGTCGTGGCGGCACTCTCCGGAGTGCTGCTGTACGTCAGCTTCCCGCCGCGCACCCTGTGGTGGCTCGCACTGCCCGCCTTCGCGGCCTTCGGATGGTGCCTGCGGGGCCGCTCGTGGAAGGCGGGGCTCGGTCTCGGCTATCTCTTCGGCCTCGGCTTTCTGCTGCCGCTCCTCGTCTGGACCGGAGTGGAGGTCGGCCCCGTCCCCTGGCTCGCCCTCGTCGCCATCGAGGCGGCGTTCATCGCGCTGGTGGGTGCGGGCGTCGCGTGCGTGTCACGGCTGCCCGTGTGGCCGCTGTGGGGGGCCGCGCTGTGGATCGCGGCCGAAGCGGCTCGCGCCCGCGTGCCGTTCGGGGGCTTCCCCTGGGGCAAGGTGGCCTTCGGACAGGCCGACGGTGCCTTCCTGCCGCTCGCCGCGCTGGGCGGCACTCCCGTCCTCGGCTTCGCGGTGGTGCTCTGCGGCTTCGGGCTCTGCGACATCGTCCGCCAGGGCCTCGAGGCGCGCAGCTCGGGTGTCGTACGCAGGGGGGCCGCCGTCGCGGCTGTGCTGGCCGTGGCCGCCCCCGTCGTGGGCGCCCTCGCCGCGCGCGGGCTCGTCAGTGACACCGCCGAGCACGGCACCGCGACCGTCGCCGTCATCCAGGGCAATGTGCCGCGCGCGGGATTCGGCTTCAACGCCCAGCGGCGTGCCGTGCTGGACTACCACGCACGGGAGACCGTGCGGCTCGCCGAGCGGGTGAAGGCGGGCAAGGTGGCCCGCCCCGACTTCGTGCTGTGGCCGGAGAACTCCTCCGACATCGATCCCTTCCACAACCCCGACGCGCGGGACGTGATCGACGGCGCGGCCAAGGCCATCGGCGTGCCCGTCTCCGTGGGCTCCGTCGTCGAGGACGACAACGGCAAGCTCTACAACGAACAGATCCTGTGGGACCCCGAGAAGGGGCCCGTCGACACCTACGACAAGCGGCAGATCCAGCCCTTCGGCGAGTACATCCCGCTGCGTTCCGTGGTCGGCTTCTTCAGCAGCGACGTCGGCATGGTGCGACAGGACTTCAGCCGCGGCTCCAAGCCCGGCGTGTTCACCATGGCGGGAGCCGAGGTGGGTCTCGCCACGTGCTACGAGACCGCGTTCGACTGGGCCGTGCGCGACACCGTCACGCACGGCGCGCAGATGATCTCCGTGCCGAGCAACAACGCCACGTTCGACCGCAGCGAGATGACGTACCAGCAGCTCGCGATGTCCCGTGTCCGAGCCGTCGAACACAGCCGCACCGTCACCGTGCCGGTGACCAGCGGGGTCAGCGCGGTGATCATGCCCGACGGCCGGGTGGTGCAGAGGACGGGCATGTTCGTCGCCGACTCCCTTGTCGCGAAGGTGCCGCTGCGCACCTCGCTCACCCCGGCCACCCGGCTGGGAGTGCTTCCCGAGGGGCTGATCGTGCTGCTCGCGGCCGGCGGTCTCGGCTGGGCGATGACCTCGGCCGTACGTGCACGGCGCGGCGCGCCCACCGAGGAGTCCGCGGACCGCGACGCCGCCCCCCGTGAGCAGGACTCGGCCCGGCAGGCCTCCGAGGCGCAGGCCTCCGAGGAGCTCGCCGACCGCTAGGCGGGCGCCCTGAGGCGCGGCGGACGTGGGGCACGCTGGGCGCGCCGTAGCAGGGCGGAAGCACGGAGGGACGACGGACGCGCCGCGACACGGCGCGCCACCGTGGACGCGAGGAAACGTCACCGGAGGGCCATTAGGGTCGGGGCATGGCTACTCCCGACTTCATCCGTGAGATCCGCGCCACCGCAGGACATCAGCTGCTCTGGCTCCCCGGGGTCACGGCCATCGTGTTCGACGACGACGGCCGTGTCCTGCTGGGGCGGCGCAGCGACACCCGCAAGTGGTCCGTGATCGGCGGCATGCCCGAGCCGGGCGAGCAGCCCGCGGCCTGCGCGGTGCGCGAGGTGCACGAGGAGACGGCAGTGCACTGCGTGCCCGAGCGCGTCGTCCTGGTCCAGGCCCTCGACCCGGTGACCTACGCCAACTCCGACGTCTGCCAGTTCATGGACATCACCTTCCGGTGCCGGGCCGTGGGCGGCGAGGCCCGGGTCAACGACGACGAGTCGCTGGAGGTCGGCTGGTTCGACGTGGACGCGCTGCCGGCGCTCAACGAGTCCGACGTGTTCCGGATCAAGCAGGCCCTGGCTGACGGACCCACATGGTTCGACCCCACGACTTCAGTGTGAAGTGTGTTTGCTGACCATATGGGGAGGGGGAGGGGCGCTGCCTAGGGTCGATCCATGACCGCGCCTCGCCCCTCCGCCCCGCGCTTCCACGCCCACCCTCTCGACCTGGCCGGCCGGACCGCACTCGTCACCGGCGCCGCGAGCGGGATCGGCCGGGCCTGCGCCCTGCGTCTCGCCGCGGCGGGCGCCAAGGTGCGCGCCGTCGACCGGGACGCCGAGGGCCTCGCCACACTCGCGGACGAGGCCACGGTACTGCCCGGTGGCGTCGAACCCCGGGCCCTCGACCTCACCGACCTGGACGCCGCAGAAGCGGCTGCCGCGGGCACCGACGTCCTGGTCAACAATGCGGGACTCCAGCTCGTCCGCCCCATCGAGGACTTCCCGCCGGACGTGTTCCACACCGTCCTCACGGTGATGCTGGAAGCCCCGTTCCGGCTCATCCGCGGCGCGCTGCCGCACATGTACGGACAGGGTTGGGGGCGCGTCGTGAACATCTCGTCGGTGCACGGCCTGCGGGCCTCCGCGTACAAATCCGCTTATGTCGCCGCCAAGCACGGGCTCGAGGGCCTGTCCAAGACGACCGCCCTGGAAGGCGCGCCGCACGGGGTCACCTCGAACTGTGTGAACCCCGCCTATGTGCGCACCCCCCTGGTCGATAAGCAGATCGCCGACCAGGCCGCCGCCCACGGCATGACCGAGGACCGGGTCGTCACCGAGGTCCTGCTCCGGGACAGCGCGCTCAAGCGGCTCATCGAACCGGACGAGGTCGCCGAGGCCGTCGCCTATCTCTGCACCCCGCAGGCGTCGTTCGTCACCGGCACATCGCTGGTCCTGGACGGCGGCTGGACCGCCCACTGACCTGCCCCGTCACTGCCGACCGCCGTCCGCGGAGTTGTCCACAGGGCTGGCGGGGGCGGCAGCCGGCCGGGTAATCCTGATGCCCATGAAGCGCGATCAACCGCAGGCCGCCTTGCGCTCCGCCGACAGCGCGGAGGCGCCGTTCCTGGAGCTCCTGGCACGAGGAGCGTCGGCCGACGCCTACGAGCAGCCGGTCCTGCTCGCTCGGGCGGACGGACAGTCGGCCGCGCGGATGGCCGCGCTGGAGCACGCCAAGCACCTCGCGCTGCGCGTGCGCACCGAGATGGAGGGCAGACGGCGTCGCGAGGCGGAGCTGTCCGCGTTGTTCGAGACCGCGCACGACCTCGCCGGGCTGCGCGACCTCGACGCGGTGCTGCGGGCCATCGTGCAACGCGCCCGGTCGCTGCTCGGCACCGACGTCGCGTACCTGAGCCTGAACGACCCAGCTGCGGGGGACACCTACATGCGGGTCACCGAGGGTTCGGTCGCGGCGCGGTTCCAGCAGCTGCGGCTCGGCATGGGCGAGGGCCTCGGCGGTCTGGTCGCCCAGACCGCCCGGCCCTATGTGACCGCGGACTACTTCAACGACGCCCGTTTCCAGCACACCCGGAGCATCGACGCGAGCGTGCACGACGAGGGTCTGGTCGCCATCCTCGGCGTGCCGCTGACACTGGGGGCCCAGGTCATCGGCGTGCTGTTCGCCGCGGACCGGCGCGCCCGGGTCTTCGAGCGGGAGCAGATCGCCCTGCTCGGATCGTTCGCCGCGCTCGCCGCCGCGGCCATCGACACCGCCAACCTGCTCTCGGAGACGCGCGAGGCGCTGGCCGGCCTGGAACACGCCAACGAGATCATCCGCGACCGCAGCGGCGTCATCGAGCGGGCGTCCGACGTCCACGACCGGCTCGCCGAACTGGTGCTGCGCGGCGGTGGGGTCCACGACGTGGCCGCGGCGGTCTCCCAGGTCCTGGACGGCGCGGTCGAGTTCGCGGAGGTGGACGCGGCGCCCGCGGCGGCGCTGGAGGCCTCGCGTGAGGAGGGCCATGCGGTACGCCACGGTGACGACTGGGTGACGGCGGTCGCGGCCGGCGGGGAACTGCTCGGCGCACTGGTCCTGCGCGGTCACCCCGGACTCGACCCGGTCGACCAGCGCACCCTGGAACGCGCGGCCATGGTGACCTCGCTCCTGCTGCTGGCCCGGCGCTCGGCCTCCGAAGCCGAACAGCGGGTCCGGGGCGAGCTGCTGGACGACCTGCTCGACGCGCGTGGCCGGGACCCGCGCCTGCTGCGGGAGCGCGCGGCCCGGCTGCACGCCGACCTCGACGCCACGCATACGGTGCTGGCCGCCCGGCTGGCGTCGGTGCCCGGTGACGCCGAGTCCGAGGGGGACGCGCGCAGGCGTCTCTGGGCGGCGGCCTCCCATCTGGCGGCGACCCGGCACGGCCTGGCGGCGGTCCGGGACGGCGGCACGGTGCTGCTGCTGCCTCTGCACGGATCCGACACGGCTGCGGAAGCCGCCCGGCGCACCGCCAAGCACCTGGGCGCGGCCGTCCACGAGCCGGTCACCGTCGGCGCATCCGCCCCGGTAGGGGCGCTCGCCACCGACTCCGGCACGCTGACCGCCGCGTACGCGGAGGCCCGGCGCTGTCTGGACGCCCTGCGGCTCGTCGGCCGCGACGGCGAGGGCGCCGCGGCCGACGACTTCGGGTTCCTGGGACTGCTGTTGGCCGAGAGCCGCGACGTCTCCGGATTCGTCGACCGCTGCATCGGCGAGGTCGTGGCCTACGACCGGCGGCGCGGTACGGAACTGGTCCGCACCCTGGACGCGTACTTCGCCTCGGGCATGAGCCCCGCCCGGACCAAGGACGAGTTGCACGTCCACGTCAACACGGTCGCCCAGCGTCTGGAGCGGATCGCCCGGCTGCTCGGCCCCGACTGGCAGAGTCCTGCCCGCGCGCTGGAGATCCAACTGGCGCTGCGGCTGCACCGGTTGTCGGGTGCGATGGCCCGCTGACTGCGGTGGCGGCCCGGGAGCCGGGCCCCGGAATGGACCCGTCGGCCC
>NZ_JBSFDP010000051.1:0-31073 GCF_053593975.1 Streptomyces sp. NPDC002004 | reverse complement strand
GGTGCGGCGCGCGGTGCGCAGCCGCGCGGTGAGGACGCGGGCGGCGACGACGGCGCGGTCATGGCGCAGCCGCTCGCGCGGGATGTCCCACTCCCCCGTCTGAAGCGGCAGGGCGGGCGTGGCCGGGTCGGCGGGCGGGTTCCGGTAGCGGAAGCGCACGGCAGCCGGTGCCCATGGCCGCGGGGTGCTGGGCCCCCAGCGGGCGGTGTAGAGGCGGTAGCCCGGCTCTCGGCCGCGCTCAGTGCGGGCCTCGGCGATGTCGGTGCAATGGTCGGCGAGCGCAGTTCATGAACCCCTCGAAGCATGGTGTGCGTCCCACGGCGTCCACCCGGGGGTGCGGTGGTCTGGTGCCGCCTCCCGCGGTCAGGGGCGCTCGTTGGCGGATGTCCAGTAGTGGGAGTCGAGCATCTCGCCCGGCCATGCCGGCTGACGGACGGGGCCGTGTGGCCCCATCTGCTGGAAGTAGGGAGCCAGGTCGATGACCGGGGTGCCGTCGACGGCGTCGAGGTCGGTAACGACCAGGTCCCGGCCGTGGATGTCGAGCAGCTGTGGGTAGCTGACGGCGAGCTGGTTGGGACGGCGGTGGTTGCGGTGGACGAACGTGCCGGTGGCCGGCCAGCGGGGATCGTTGCGGGGACTGCGGGCATGGAGCTGGACGTCCCCGGGCTGTGCCAGGTGGAAGTGCCATACGACCGTCAGGTGGGAGAACTCGCCGATGCCCTGCAGCGTCTCGAGTGGGTACGTGTCGTTGAGCCGGATGATCGACTCCACTCCGCCCTGGTAGTCGTCCAGGACCTTGGTGTGACCCCCGACTACGGTAGCGATCGGAGTGATCTTGATCGACTGCACTTCTGTCCCCTCTCCCTTCCCCGGCTTCCCAGCGTGTCAGGCACATGCCTGGCGGGCCTTGGCCGTGTGGTCTGGTCAGCCTATGGTGCGCAGCACCTCTCGTGCGCGCTGGTCGAGTTCTGCGACGCGGCGGCCACCACGGCGGCGCACTGGGGAGAGGTCGCGCTGCATCCGCACGATGACGTCGCGGGCGCGACCGGAGTGGACTCCGGTCATGGCGTCGAGGGCTTGGGACCATGTGCCGCAGGCTTCGTCGAGCCGTCCCTGGCGGACTTGGACGGCTCCGAGGTAGCCGAGTGTCACGCTGTGGGTGCGGGCGTAGAGCTGGCGGCGGCGCGTGGCCACGCTGCGCTTGAAGTGCGCTTCGGCGTCCCGGGGGTTGCCGAGGTCTCGCAGGGCGCAGGCGGTTTCGTGTGCCAGGGAGGCCTGGCCGAAGAAGGTGACCCGGTCGGGGGCGTCGGTGTCGTCGGCGCGTTCGAGGTCTCGCTCGGCACGGGTGATCGCGGCGAGTGTGCCGGCCCGGTCGCCCGAGGAGGCCAGGGCCCGGGCGTGGACGATGCCGATGAGGGCTTTCTCCCTCCAGCTGGCCTGTCCGTACCGGTGGGCCTCCATGGAGGCATCGGCAAGGTCCAGGGCCTTGGAGGGGTGGCCGAGGTCGACGGCCTGGTGGGCCATGGCCCGCAGAATGTGTCCGGCGAGCGGGCCGTCGTCGGCCTCTGCTGCGAGCTGCACGGCGAGGGTGAGGTAGCGCTGGGCGATGCGGTGTTCGGAGGCGTCGAAGGCCATCCAGCCGGCCAGGTAGGTCATTTCCGCGATCGCCGAGTGCGCCTCGCGGCGGAGCTGGTCGGTGGAGAAGCGGCTCGACAGCAGCGGAGCCGCTTCGAACCTCAGGTGCGCGGCGAGCGCGGAGCGTCCTGCGGCGCCTCCACGCTGCTGGTCGCGGGCCGAGAAGAAGCGTGTGGTCTGGCGGACGTCGTCGACGTCCGCCTCGGTGATGGTGCGGGGCGAGGCCACGGAGCGAGTCTTGGTTGTCTCGGGGGCTCTGTCCCACCAGGGCTGTCGCGGAAGGGTGAGGCTGGCCATGGAGTAGGCGGTGGTTGCCAGCGCCTGGCGTCGGTCCATGTCGAGATCGTCTCTCCCCAGCTTGGCCAGCGCGGTCACGGTGTCGACGCTCCACTCGGAGTCGGCTCCCGCTCGGTCGGCGGACACGGGTTCCAGCCCGATGTCGACCAGGGTGAGGGGGCGGCCGAGTTTACGCGTCAACGTCTCGCAGAGGATATGGGGGGCTTGACCGCTGGGGCGGGTTCCTTGAATCCACATGGCGATATGGGACCGACTGGTCGCGTAGAGCTCCTCGGCTCCACTTTCCTGTGCGACCCGGACGACGGCAGCGGCGACCTTGGGCTGCGACCAGCCCGTCTCCGCGATCCGCGCGGCCAGAGCTTCATTGCGTGTACGAGTCATGGAGGGATCCCTGACCTCGAAACGATCTTTGACGGCTTTGACGGGGTTTCCCGCTGTACGCGGGTGTCCACCGGTGGTCATTCACGGTTTTCTCAACGTAGTGGCCCCAACCTAGCGCCGACAGACGGGAGTTCGCGGCTGGATACGCGCCGCAGCGACCTGAATGGCCGCGCGCAATGCGGCCGCACTGGAGTACCTGTCCGAACTGCTCGGGAGCCTCTCGGGCACCTCCATGGAACGGAAGCCATGATCCCGCGAATCGAAGACCCTTCACTCGCTGGAGGCACCGCAGAGGGCAGGGCAGGTACGCGCATGGCTGCCGCCGGCGCGCGCATGCCCGACAAGGGCGGGATCCTCTCGCTCGTCGAGACGGTCCTCGCCCGGGACCTGGGCATGAGGGTGCCGGACACGGCGGCCAGCCTTGACATGGTCGAGCCGTTAGGGGCCTACGGGCAGGTGCTTGTCGGCGATCTCGGTGCGCGGCGCTGGCAGTTGGCTACCGAGGCCGACGTCCGAAGCAGGGCCGAGGCAACGCTCGGTGAGGCCTCGCAGCGGCTCGCTGAGCCACCGCCCCGGCATATGGCGGTCGCGGCCGCGCAGCGGGCGCAGAGTCTTGCGCGCCTGGTCCAGGCCTTGCTCTCGGCCACTGCGGCAGCCGTCTCTCCTCCTCCCGCTGAGGAAGGCTGCCGTGGCTGACCGCACCCCCAAGAGCGCCTCCACCTCCCTCCTGTCCGGGCGGCGTCACCGAGCTCATGCCGGCGACGGCTTTCAGGCTCCCCCAGCTTTCACCGCCAGTGCCGTGAGCGCCGTTGCGGTGGCCAGCGGTTGGGGCCTCGACGGGCTGGACATTGTGCCCCCCGCCGGCGGGGCTGTCGCCGCGTGTGCAGCAGCCGGAGGAGTTCTGTGGTGGACCGCTGTTCGGTCACTTCGAGCGCGCGGGGCTGCAGCGCTCGTTGGGAAGCTTCGCGAGGAGCGTGACGACGCGCTGCAGGCCCTCGGCGAAATGATCAGCATCGTCGACAAGGGCCGCGGGTATCTGCACTGGGCTCTCGATCAGGCCCGGCGGGGGAACGTGAGCAGCCCGGTCGAGGTGCAGCCGGAGCGTTCGCGGACCGGCAACGTGCGTACGGATGCCGTTGCTGCTCTGGAGCAGTGGTCCACGGAAGCGTGGCAGGCTGTGCTGGCCGCAGCCGCGCACACCCGCGGGGAGCTCCATGCCCGGGCGGAACTGGCGGAGATCTTCCAGTCCATCGCTCCGCGGCTTCAGGGGCTTGTCAACCGAAGCATCCACGACATTTCCGAGGTCGAGCGGACGATCGAGGATCCGGATCTGCTGGGTGAGATATACCGCCTCGATCATCTGCTGACACAGATCCGGCGTGCTGTGGAGAGCCTGGCAGTCCTGGGCGGCAACCTTCCCTCTCGCAACAGCGATCCGATCCTCATCGTGACGGCCATCCGCCGGGCCGTGGCCGAGATCCCCGAGTACGCCCGTGTGCGGGTGGCTCTGAATCCGGTGACGACAGCCGTCCCGGGATACGTCAGCCCGAACCTTGTCCACCTCCTGGCCGCGCTGATGGAGAACGCCACAGATTTCTCCACCGGCCAGGTGGAGGTCCATACACACCACACCGACGAGGGCGTAGCGATCGAAGTCGTCGACCGGGGGACTGGCCTGTCTCAGCGGAAACGTGAGGCCCTGAACCGGCTCCTGGCCGCTCCCGAGACGGAGGACCCCCGTGCACGACTGCGTGATGGGCAGATCGGGCTCCTGGTGGCAGCGCTCCTCGCCAAACGTCACAAGATCACCATCCGGCTGAGGCCGAACATCGTCGGCGGTACTCAGGCGGTCGTGGTGCTGCCCCGCGAACTGCTGGTCGACGTTCCGGAGACGCCCAGGCCGAGCCTCCCGAACAACGCATCGCGAGGCCCTCTCCCGCCTCCCACGCCAGGCGTGAGCACGACTGCTGCGGGCAATTCCCATGACCTGCCGCGCCGGATTGCCCCTGCTGCCGACCGAACCGAAGGGCCGCAACGGGCGGAGGCCTCCCGCGGCCACAAACCCGCACTGCCCCGACGCGACACCACCCAGCCGACAGTCTCGGCCACGACACAACAGCAGGTGCCGAGCGGCCCTCCCACCAGCGGCCTCATGGCCGGCTTCAGCTCCCGCACACCACGCGAGGGACATCAGCCTCCCCACGCACCACCCATCTGAGAGTCCGCAGCTGTGCCCGTCCCACCCCAGACACGACGCAGGAGACACCATGCAGGACGACGGCTCCCACACCACCACCGACGCTGCCACGGGCGCGCGCGCCCAGCTCTCCGGATTACTGACCAGCCTCATCGACCGGATTCCCGGCGCCCAGCAGGCGGTCCTGGGAACCGGTGACGGCTTCAAGCTCGCCCATTCCGAACAGCCCGTCGACGACGCCGACCGCATCGCCGCTGGCATCGCAGGTCATTTCTCCCTGGCCCGGCACCAGTTCCAGGACGCCTCCGGCGGCGTGCGCCAGGTCGTCGTCGAGCACGACGCCGGCACCCTGTTCGTGATGAGCACGGGCGTGGTGAACCAGGCCGTGCTGGGCATGGTGCTGGCCGTCAAGACCACCCCCGAGGCCGATCCGGGCCAGGTCGGCCACCAGATGGCCGTGCTCATCAAGAGCCTGGACGAACATCTGGTGGTCCAGGCACGCCGCAATCCGTTCCACGGGCAGGGGCAGTGACGTGGCCGTCCGCGGCGGGTGGGCCGACAGCGCCTTAGGCGACGTCCGCCCCTACACGGTCACGCAAGGACGCACCCGCCCCCATCACCCGCTGCACCTGACCACGTGCCTTGTCACGCGGCCCGCCACTGGGCAACTGCTGATGAACCTTGAACACGAGTCGCTGCTGATGCTCTGCAGCGGTGCCCCACGCTCCGTCGCCGAGCTCGCCGGGCGGCTTCACCAGCCGGTACTGACGATCAAGGTCCTGATCAGCGATCTCCTCGACGCCGGGGCGCTGGCCCTGGCCAACCCCGCCGGTCCGGCCGACCCTGACATCCGTCTTCTGGAGGCACTGCTCGATGGCCTGCACAGGCTCTGACCATGCCGTGACGGAACGTCACACCGAGACGCCGGCCGAATTGAAAATCATCGTGGCCGGAGGCTTCGGAACGGGCAAGACCACGCTGATCACCACGCTCAGCGAGATCGATCCCTTGACGACCGAGGAGTACCTCACCGCCGCCGGCACACGCACCGACAGCCTCGACGGCATCGCAGACAAAACCAGCACGACGGTGGCCATGGACTTCGGGCGCATCACCTTCACCGACCCTCTGTCCATGGTCCTCTTCCTCTTCGGGGTCCCGGGCCAGGAACGCTTCTGGTTCCTCTGGAGCGACCTCGGGTTCGGCGCCATCGGCGCCGTGGTCCTGGTCGACACACGACGCCTGCAGGAGTCCTTCACGGCAGTCAGCTGGTACGAGCAGCAGGACATGCCGTTCGTCGTCGCCGTCAACGAATTCGACGGCGCCTACCGCTACACCGCGGACGAGGTCCGCCACGCCCTCGGGGTCGCCCCGCGCGTGCCCGTCGTGACGTGCGACGTCCGGCAGTACGAATCCGCCGTGAACGTCCTGATCACCCTGGTCGGCCACAGCCTCGAGCTGCGCCGCGTCACACTTTCCGGAGCCCTCACATGACCTCTCCCACCACATCCTGCCCGCAGCAGCCCGCCGTTACCGACGCGCACCAACGCGCTGCGGCACTGCATGCCCTGGGACTCACAGGTCCCGACCCCCAGCTCGACGCGTTCGCCCAGCGGCTCGCGCAGGACGCTGGGATGCCTTACGCCATGGTCAACATCTTCGGCGACCAGCAGCACTTCCTCGGTCTGTGTACGCCCGGCGATCAGAGCGAACTGCCGTCGGTGGGACGCAGCATGTCCCTGGATCACGGCTTCTGCCCCGAAGTAGTGGCCCGCAGGAGGGCTCTGGTCCTCCCGGACGTCTTCGCCTCGCCCCGCTTCGCCGGTAATGCGGTCGTCGACCTGATCGGCATCCGCACCTACGCCGGCGCCCCCCTGCTGCATGAAGACACCGTCCTCGGCACCGTGTGCTTCGTCGGCCGCATGGAACAGCCCAAGACGACCGGGCAGGCCTCGCTCGCGCTCATCAAGGCATGCCGAGATGAGGTCATGGACTACCTGTATCGCCGTGCCGGTTACCAGCCGCCGCAATAGCCCAGTTGCCACCTGCCAGCTGCGAACCGACCGCGAGAGGAGCCCCACAGATGTCCGACACCTACCTCACAGGAGAGCACCACCAGCTCCGTGACACCGTGCGGCGCTTCGCCGAGACCCGCATCGCCCCTCGGGTGGAGCAGATGGAGCGTGCCAAGGACATCGAGACGGAACTAGCGGCAGCCATCGCCCGGAAAGGATGGATCGGCGCAACGATCGGCCGGGAGTACGGCGGCATGGCCGCCGGCCACCTCGCCAAGACCATCATCATCGAGGAGATCTCCCGCATCAGCGCGGCGATCGGCGCGATCGTGCAGGCCTCGCAGCTCGGCGTCGCCAAGATCCTCCAGTTCGGCACCGACGAGCAGCGACGCCTCTGGCTGCCACGCGTCGCCGCCGGCACCTGTCTGCCCACCATCGCGGTCACCGAGCGCGCCTCGGGTAGTCACATGCTGGGCATGCAGACCAGCGCCCTGCGCGACGGAGACGACTACATCCTCAACGGCTCCAAGGTCTACGTCGGCAACTCCCACATCGGGAACCTGCACGGCGTCGTCGCCCGCACCGGCAGCGGTTCGAGGGGACTGACCGCGTTCCTCGTAGAAGCGAACCACCCCGGCCTGACCCTCGCCCCCCACCAGGAGGCCATGGGCCTGCACGGCTTCTCCTTCGGTGAGCTGATCTTCGACAACTGCCGCATACCGGCGAGCAACAGACTCGGAGCCGAAGGCGACGGCAAAGACGTGGCTTACTCCTCCAGCACCCTGTACGGGCGGCCCAACCTCACAGCCGTCGCCCTCGGCCTGCACCAAGCCATCCTGGAGACCACCACGTCCTTTTGCCGCGAACGCATCCGGTACGGCAAGCCGCTCCATGAGCTGCCCACGGTCAAGGACAAGCTCGGCCGCATCCAGTCACGGCTGATGACCGCCCGGCTCACTGCCTACGACGCAGCCAGCCGCCTCGACCACGGCACACCGTGCGACGCGGAACTGATGAACGCCAAACTCGTCAACGTCGAAACCGCACTGGACTCCGCCCGCACCGCCATGGAGATCCACGGCGCGGCGGGGCTGCTCACCGACCGCCCCATCGAGCGGTACCTGCGCGACACCCATCACCTCTACGCCCCCGCAGGCACCTCCGACATCCAGGCCCTGCGCCTGGGCGAGTTCGCCATCGGTGCCACCCCGGAGCAGTACTCCCAACGCCTCACCCACCTGCACCCACAGATCCCCAAGCCACAGGCACCTGCACCATTTTGATCACGCCTCATGCGTGCCGTACCCGCCAGACCTGATGGCCTAGGCCACAGGTGGCTTCAACCATGCCTACAACGAATGGATTTGCGACCTATGCCACAGAAAATTGAAGACTTAGCCCTGGTCGGCAACCTGCAGACCGCAGCTTTGATCGGCAGGAACGGCACCGTCGAGTGGGCCTGCTTCCCCCGCTTCGACTCCCCAGCGGTCTTCGCCAGCCTCCTGGGCAACCACCATCACGGCTTCTGGCACATCGGTCCGGCCGACGACGATGCCCCGGCCACGTACCGCCGCTACCACGGCGACTCGCTGGTGCTGGAGTCGACCTGGGTCAACGCGGACGGCACTCTGCGCGTCATCGACTTCATGCCACCCTGGGATGGCCACGCAAGCGCCCCGCGGCTCGTACGCATCGTGGAGGCCGTCAGCGGCCGCGTCACCATGCGCTCACGGTTGCGCGCCCGCTTCGACTACGGCCTCGTACCTCCACGGGTGACCAAGGCCAGGGGACGGACAGCAGTCGTGGCCGGCCCGGACGCCCTCTGGCTCGACACCGATGCCCCCGTCGACCACCACGACGGCGCCCTCTGCTCGGACGTCACACTCTCCGAAGGCGACCGCATCGCCTTCACCTTGACCTGGCACGACTCCCACAAGGGCGCGCCGCCGCTCACCGATCCCATGACGTCGCTCAAGACCACCCGGTCGTACTGGAACCGCTGGGCCGCGCAGTGCACCTACCAGGGACCGCACCGGGACGCCGTGATGCGGTCACTCATCGTCCTCAAAGCCCTCACCTACGCCCCGACGGGCGGGATCGTCGCCGCCCCGACCACGTCGTTGCCGGAACACGTCGGCGGCTCCCGCAACTGGGACTACCGCTACTGCTGGCTGCGGGACGCCGCCCTCATCCTCTCCTCGCTCCTGCGCACCGGCTACCGGGACGAGGCACGAGCCTGGGTGGCCTGGCTCCTGCGCGCCGTCGCCGGCGACCCGGCCCAGCTGCAGATCATGTACGGCATCTCCGGAGAGCGCCGCTTGCCCGAGTCGGAACTGAACTGGCTGCCCGGCTACGAAGACTCCCGCCCGGTACGCATCGGCAACGGCGCCGCCACCCAACTCCAGCTCGACGTCTACGGCGAAGTGATCGAAACGCTGCACCGGGCCCGCGCTGCAGGCCTCGGCATAGCGGAGACGGCAACAGATCTTCAGCTGCTGCTCATCGAGTGGGTCGAGCAGCACTGGAGGAAGCCCGACGAGGGAATCTGGGAAATCCGCGGCCCCCAGAAGCACTTCGTCCACTCCAAGGTCATGGTCTGGGTCGCCGTCGACCGCACCGTCCAACTCATCGAAGCCGGAGAGATCGCCGGCCCGCTGGAGCGCTGGCGCACGCTGCGCGACGACATCCACCGCGACGTCTGCGAGAAGGGATACGACCCCGAGCGGAACACGTTCACCCAGTCCTACGGCTCCAGGGAGCTGGATGCGGCGCTGCTCCTGATCCCGCAGGTCGGCTTCCTGCCACCCGACGACGCCCGCGTCATCGGAACCGTCGAGGCGATCCAACGCGAACTGAGCACCGACGACGGCTTCGTGCTGCGCTACCCCACCGCTGGCGCAGAACCGGGCCTGGACGGCCTTTCCGGCGACGAGGGAGCGTTCCTGGCCTGCTCCTTCTGGATGGTGGACGCCCTGGCCATGATCGGCCGCGTCGACGAAGCCAGCACGCTGTTCGAGCGCCTGCTGTCGCTGCGCAACGATCTCGGCCTCCTCTCCGAGGAGTGGGATCCCCGCCTGAAGCGGCAGGTCGGCAACTTCCCTCAAGCCTTCACCAGCGTCGCCCTCATCGACAGCGCGATCACCCTGGAAAGCGCCGCTCACCGCGGCGAGGGCCGCGTTCCAGCTGGTTCGGTACACGACACGGCAGGCAGGATCGCTGCCCTTTCACGCGGGAACCGATCAAGGCCGCGCATCCCTGGCCAGAGCGCTCTCGAAGCGCAGAACTGACGGAAGGCAGGCCCATGGAACGCAACGCTCGTCTGATGACCCCTCACAGGAGCATTGCCAGAGCGCAGACCAGCACGATCCGTCTGCGGGCCCTGCGCGAAGCTGGTCGCGCCAACGTCATGCGACGCCTGGCCGCGGCCGCCACCCCGGTACGGGTCGGCCGGTACGCCCTGGTCGAAACCGGACGGGATGCGTCAGCCCGCCTCTCCCAGACGCAGGAAGTCATCGTCCGCGAAGGCTGGACGCCCGTCCTGGCCACGTGGGACGACACGGGCATGACGGATCCCACCACCCGCCCTCAGCTTGCCCGCCTGTATGCCGCGATCCGCCGGGGAGAGCTGCACGGCATCGTCGCCGCCTCCCGCAGCGACATCAGCACCTTCCACAGCATTTACGAAGACACCCTCACCGACCTTCGAGCGCTGGGCGCCTTCCTGGCCCTGGCACGCGACGAGACAACCCTCTAAACACAGCAGCAACGGAGCACCCATGAACGTCACATCCCACGAGCAGACTCCCCAGGCCGGCACCGATGCAGCGACCGCGCAGAACCTTGAGCTACCACGCATCCCCAAGGGCAAACAGCTGAGAGGCGAGGATGCCGAGCGCTTCGCCGACAAGGTCGAGGACGCCTACGTCGTCCGCGGGGCCACCATCCGCAGCATCTGCGCTGCATCGGGGCGGTCCTACGGCACCATCCAACGCATCCTGAGCGACCGCGGCGTAGCCATGCGTTCCAAGGGTCGCAGGCGCCCGGCTGCAGTGGCTGTCCCATCGGGGCCACCTCGGTGGCCAACCACCTGAACGACATCGCCACAACGCGTCTGGACCTCCTGCACGAAACGCTCCGCTGGTGGAAGTCAGTGGGCCGCGCCCAGGACAAGGAACTCACCCTCGTCATACGCGAAGCCCTGGCAGCCGGCTGAAGGCCGGCGACACGAAGGCGTTCGAGTTCCTCGGCTATCCGGCCGATCCCCCGGTCGAGCTCATCGCCTCCATCCGACTGGAGAAGATCACACTCTCCGACGGGGACGCGCTGGCGTTCGCTGCCGATCTCACGGCCGTCGTTCCGGCCCGGCTTCGCATCAGCTACGTCCCGCGAAGAGTAACTGTCAATAGTTGTGGATCGCTGATGGACCGCGTGTCATGACAGGTGCGACAGCAATAGCTTGGTGAGACGTTCGGGTGTACGGAGTGGGAGGTAGTGGTCGGCGTCCGGGATCGTCTCGCCGTAGGCGCCGGGGATGTCGGTGACAAGTTCGGCGATCACCGCGATCTCTGGGTGGTCCTACTCGCCGTGGATGACCAGCGTTGGCGCGGCGATCTCCCCGAGGTGTGGTTCGGCGTCACGGCCAGCGGAGACAACGCAGTGCTGTTCGCTCACAACTCGCCGCTTGGCGTTCGAGGCGACTATCGACTCGATGAGCTTTCCTCCGGGAGCCGTGCGACCCATGGCTGCCCAGATCGCAAGTTCCAGCTCGGCCAGGGTGGCCGTCTCACGCTCGCGCCGGCCCGCGGCATAGGCCGACGACTCGGGACTTTGCGGCCAGACGTGACCGCTGACCGAGGCACAGACCAGGGCCAGTGCGGTGACGCGTTCCGGGCGGGTGAGGGCGAAGCCCAGCACGGTCTCCCCGCCCATGCTCAAAACGACCAGCGCGGCTTGGCGAGGGCCGAAGTGGTCAAGGACGGCGCGCAGATCCTCGACGCGGCCGCGCGGCTACGAGGGCACCGTGATCCCAGAAGCCGACCCCGCACAGCCACCCTCCTTTGCCTCTGCGGGTGGGTCCTGTCTTGTACGGCACTGTGGTCGCTGCCCTCTACGGCCGGCGGTGCGGAAAACGCGCTCGCGCCGGCCTTCCGGACGCCGAGGGACCGCGGCGACCGTGCCCAGCCCCACCTGTCCGTGACTCCGCCTGGAACGCCGACAGACGCAGTGAAGGCGTCATGATCCGCCGCTGCATCACGCGGCTTCATGTGACCGCCCACCCCAACGGATGCCCTTTTCGCTGCGGATGTCGAGGGTCTCTGAACTCCCCACCCGCGCTCGGGTCGTTTCCCACGCCTGGTCAGGTTTCTCACCCGTGAGGCGGCTGAGGACGGTGCCCTGACGACGCCAGCGCGTCGGCGCCCCGGGAGCAAAGGCGTGGGCCAATGGTCTGTTCAAGCAGTCACAAAGGCAGCGTTATGCCGAGCTCCTGCATGGCCGTGGACGGCGGTCCGCCCTCGGACCGCTCGGTCTTGTAGCCCTTGATGCCCGCGGCAAGGGTGCGCGGATCGACGGCTTCTGCGGGAGCACCTGTGGCGTAGAGACCCTCTGGATCGGTGTCGCGGTCGTGCGGCAGCAGCCAGAACACCCTGCGGCGGAACGTGCCAGAGGAGCGGGAGGCCTTGGCGCCGGAGCCGAGGATGGCGTAGCCGACCATGCGGCCGTCGCGGTGATAGGCGGGCTTGCCGCGGCGGGTGGGCAGGCGGTCCAGGCTCTGGCGTACGTAGTCGAGGTCGGTGACGTCTTCGAGCCACACCAGATCGGCCTCGTGGCTGATCTCGTCTTCGGTGATCAGGGAGCTCATGCCCTCTCCTCGAGCAGTCCGATGCCGGGGTAGTACTTGCGCGAGTTGGACAGGATCATCTCCTTGGGCGACGCCAGCCCGGCCAGTTCGCGTGCACGTTGTGCGAATGCGCGCGAGGAGAGGGCGGTGGCTCCCTCATTCTGGCACCAGGTCTTGTAGGCCGTGTACAGGCTGGCCTGCTCGACGCGGTGGTCGATTTCGCGGGTGCAGCATTCGTCGAAGAACCGTCCGGTGTGATCTTCGGTTTCGGCGTACGCGGTGGTGGCGATACGGACGCGTTCGGGGCCGGTGAGGTCGCGGGCGCCGGCCAGGTAGCGGCGGGCGCCGTCGATGAGCCAGCCCAGGATTCCGGGGCCTTCCTCGGTGACGAGGATGTCGGCCAGGTTGTCGATCTTGCGGTCGTCGGGAACGACGCGTTCGAACGGGATCAGGCGCATGCGGCGCCAGAACGCGAATCCTCCGGTGCCGACCTCAGGACGGTGGTTTCCCAGCAGCCAGAGTTTGTGGGTGGGCTGGAAGCTGAAGAAGTCCTGCCGCATGCGGCGGGCCTTGATGCGGTCGCCGCCGGTGAGGAGTTTGACGCGGGCTTCGTCGAACTTGTCGCCGGGCTTCACCTCGGAGCAGACGATGACGCGTCGGCCGTGGAGCTCTGCGAGGTCGGTGGGGTGGCCTTCGTAGGGGCGGGCCATGAGGAATCCCGGCGGGGCAGCGTCCGCGTAGTCGCCGAGGAGTTTCATCAGGACGTCCAGCAGGACGGACTTGCCGTTCTTGCCGGAGCCGAACAGGAAGGGCATGACCTGGCCACCGACGTCGCCCGTGACGGAGTAGCCGAGCAGCAGCTGGAGGAAGGAGATCATCTCCGCTCCTTCGGCGTCGTCACCGAAGGTGTCGGTCAGGAAGCGGTCCCAGCGCGGGGTGGGCACGTGCTGGGGGCCGGCGGCTGTGGAGCGGGAGTGGAAGTCCTTGTTGGGGTCGGGGGTGTTCACCAGGCCGGTGCGCAGGTCGACGACGCCGTCCGGAGTGCACAGGGCGTACGGGTCGGCGTCGAGCAAGGCGGCGTTGAGCACCATCCCGGGCGCGGACTTGGCCTGCGTGAGCATGGCGTTGATGCCCGTGGTGGACAGGGCGCGGCGGCGGTGCTGTTGCAGCGACTGGGTGGTGAACCGGCCTTGAGGGTCGTGAGTGGCAATGTTTTCCGCCAGGTCCCCCGCTGCCCACAGGACGGTGTCGTCCTCGTCGATCTGCCACCGGGTGGTGTCCCAGCGATACCACCCGATGCCGGGTACGTGCCGGTAGTCATTGGAGTACAGCTTCACGAAGAGCTTCGCGTTGCCGCGGTCGGAGAGGGTGTCGGGCAGCAGTCCGGCCGTCGTGGCTTCGCCGGCGGCGGCGCGCTCCGCATCGGCCTGCGACGGGAGGGCGACTCTGCCTTGGCCCTGGATCTGGGCGGCGACGGCTTCGGGGTCGAACTCGAAGAGCGTCTCGTGGCCAGGGGATGTCATGCGCGCCTCCCCTGGGGGTGCAGAGGACGCTTGAGCCCCGCGGCCAGGCCGCTGCGGATGATCTGGTCGATGCGGCGTTCCTGGCCCGGGCGGGCGGCAAGGGCCGTTTCCCGGAGCAGACGGACGGCTTCCTCCTGAGAGAGGCGACTGGCAGCGACGAGCCCGCCGAGGGTGTAGGCGGCGCGGTTGAGCGTGTCGGAGAACCCCGCGCCTTCGGCGACCTGGCCGCAGGCCTGGACGGGGGCCAGCACGCCGTCGAGCAGATGCTGGATGCGGTCGCTGCCGCCTCGCGCAGCAAGCACGGCCAGCTGCGCGCGGGGCGGGACCGGCCTGGGGGCCGGGATGCTGGGTGCGGGCAGATGGCCGGTGCGCTCGAGCTCCTGGGCGAGCCAGGTGGGCAGCGGCGCCGGCTCGCGGACCTCGCCGAGGGGGGTGTAGGTGCCACTGCTGGTCGTTGTGCCGGGAGCGATGATGTAGCCGCCATGGGCACGGACATCGACCTGCCAGGCAAGGGCGCGTCCCTGGCTGGATCCTGCGGAGCACTGCCAG
Source organism: Streptomyces sp. NPDC002004 (assembly GCF_053593975.1). Classification (NCBI taxonomy): domain Bacteria; kingdom Bacillati; phylum Actinomycetota; class Actinomycetes; order Kitasatosporales; family Streptomycetaceae; genus Streptomyces; species Streptomyces sp. NPDC002004. The sequence goes on along the minus strand of NZ_JBSFDP010000051.1, from coordinate 16,637 downwards.
CGGCGGCCGTCCGTAGCCCGGTACCAGATGTGCATCCCGCCCGACGGGGTGCGTACGCGCAGGGTCGTCGTGTCGTCGGCAGGGCTGTTCCGGCCGCGCAACGCCGCCAGAACGGCAAGGGTGTGGAATCCGGTGGCAAGGCCGGTGAGGTCGATGTGCTCGGCAATGGGAATACCAGGCAAGATCCGGTCCCTGGTCGGCGGCTGAGCAGGCTTTGCGTCGATGTCGATGACGACCAGGCCCGCAGGTCCGCACGACACCCCGACGCCGAAGTCGGGGTGGCTCCCCCACCACTGATCGATACGACGCTGGTCGAGCGTGGCGGCGTAAAAGCCGTGGCACCAGCGGCCCGAGGGCAGGCAGGGGCATGTGTCCGGCGTGTGCGAAGTCGTACGGCACTCGGCACAGTTCGCGGCCGGGGTCTTACGGCCAGGAGCAAGCGGATGGACGGGCCAGCCTCGGCGCGCAGACCAGCTGGCCGTGGCCAGCGGCAGCTCAGCGACTGAAGGCTCAGGGGCGGGCTGCCGTGAGTCGCTGCGAGGAAACCGCAGCTCAGCAGGCATCTGCATCCCCTATCAGCGACCGAAGCGACTCAACGACAGACACAGACTAGCGAACGTGCACGGTGAGGGGGTGGAGCACATGCGAAACAACCCCGACCAGGTGTCGATCATGCGACCGACTGGCCAGCTCCAGCGACTGAAACCGCACCGCAGCGACCGTAACCGCTTCAGTCGCTGCCCACAGTCCGGGAACAAAAGCCCAGGTCAGATGGGCAAGGAAAACCAAAACAGCGACTGAAGCGACTGAAGGCCTCTATATATCACGCACACGCGCGCACACGAATGTCGTCATATACCCGGAGTTTGAGTCGCTTCAGTCGCTGGTCCCCTCTTGCACTCCGTCTGACCTGCGGATTCAGGGAGACGACGACAGCGACTGAAGACCTGTTCAGTCGCTGTTCCTTCAGTCGCTGTTCCTTCAGTCGCTGTTCCTTCAGTCGCTGCCCGCAAGAGGCGGAGCGACCGAAGCGACCGAAGCGACCGACTCTCCGGCATCGGGCTCCCCCTGGGCCGGACTGTGGCCCCCACCGGGCGCCCGTCCCTGCTGCAGCTCGATGTCGATCTGCTCCATGTCGGTGAACTCGACGCCGAGGCCGTGGGCGCGGGTGTTGTTGGCGCGGAAGTACATCTCGCCCAGCGCGTCGGCCGCGATCTGCTGGAGCTGCTGTTCGGTGGCTCCTTGGTCCCGCTGGCGGACCGCACTCCGACTAGGCCGCCGACCGTCGGATGGCGTCGGCAACGTGATCAGGCATGGGATGGTGCTGTCGCTGGATGTCAGTCAAGGTCGGCGCCCATGAGCCGTCTGCGGGTATTCAGCCGGTGGCGACCACGGCGGCCTCACCGCCGGTCGGCTTCACCAACTCCGTGAACGTCGTACGGAAGACGGTGTGCGGCATACCGGCGCCCGCCCAGACCTGCGGATACTTGCTCAGCGCGACATCGTCCAGCATGCGCCCCGGTCAGAAGTGGCCCACGCGTGCCACACCCCGGCTTTCTGGCCTGTCACAGCGAGTGGGAGCGCGGGATCGGCGCGGCGGATCTTGCCGCGATCCCCACCCAGGAGACGGGTCACGAGGTGCCGGTCACTGCCCCGAGGCTCGCCATTCGGGAGCAAGCACCGCCCAGAGCTGCTTGTCGAAGCGCTCGCCCTCGTACGGCCATGCCTCGCGTCGCACCCCCTCCAGCGTCATGCCGAGTCGCTTGGCCACCGCTGAGCTGCGGTCGTTGTCGGCCCGGCAATGCCACTCGGCGCGGTGCAGCCCCCGGGACGTGAACGCCCAGTCCAACAAGGCGCCCCACGCCTGCGTGACCAGACCGTGGCCCTCGGCGGACGGCTCCAGCCAGCACCCGAGCTCACACGAGCCGACAGTGGCATTGAAATCGGTGAACATCACGCCGCCGACCAACACACCTTCCCGCCAGATGCCATAGAGGCGGGCGCCGTCGCCGGCCTGGCGTTCGGCATACCGCTTGAGCGTGGCCTGCGCTCCGTCCACATCGTCGGTGACGAAACCGGCCCCCACCCACGGCCGAATATGGTCGCGGGCCCGGTCCAGATGGGCGGCGAACTCCTCGGCATGCCAGAGCTCCAGCGGGCCGAGTCGGGCACCGTCGCGCAGCGACAGCGAGAACATAAGACCCTCCCTATTTGCATAACAAGCGTTGCGTGAATGTACCGTAGCGGCATGCCACGCACCAAGGGAGATCACGAGGCCCGCCGGCGCGATGTCTCCGAAGCGGTCTGGCAGGTCATGGCCACACGCGGCTTCGCCGGCCTGACCCTGCGTGCCGTCGCCACCGAGCTCGGCGCGACCACCGGCCTGCTCACGCACTACTTCCCAACCAAACGCGCCCTGGTGACGTACGCACTGGAGCTGCTCGAAGAGCGGACCATCTCCCGCCCCCGCCGCCACACGGGGAAAGGTATGACCGCCCTCAGGGACGCACTGCTGGACATCCTGCCGCTGACCCCCGAGGCCACCGACAGCAACCGAATCTGGGTCTCCTCCTGGGACGCCGCACTCTCCGACCCCGACCTGAGCACTGACTATGCCCGCAAGTACGCCCAAAGCCGCGACAGGCTGAGCGAGCGGGTGGCCGCAGCCCAGGAGCTTGGGGAACTGCCCCCCGGCGAACCCGCGCACATCGCGGCTGGTGCTCAGTCCTTCACCCTCGGCCTGGTGGTCCAAGCCCTGTTCGACCCGGCAGCGTTCTCGCCACAGCGGCAAGTCGAGCTGCTGGACGACTACCTGGACACCCTGACCGCACGCACTGATCCAACAACGATCACTCGGCGCGATCCTGACGGCGGGCTCTGAGCACCGATCGATCGCCGGCTGCTGTGCCCCTGCCGCACCCGCACCCGCCCATCACATGGGGCGGTGCTCTGGGTTGGATTCGTCGATCACTTTACGATCCGTCAGGTCAGCCGGATCAAGCATGGTTCTCCGACGTGAACACCGGACCAGCGCTACGCCACGCACTGATTGGACACCCGGTGGTGGAGGGCTGATCGCACACCGGTGCGGAGAAGGCGCCCCTCATCCGTTCGGCACGCGGCCCTCTCAGCGGTCGTACACCACGACGAGTCCGCTACGTGTCGAACCATATTGAGGTCAGCAGAATGACAGTCACGTTTAACCACACCAACATCGCCGCCAAGAGCCGCAATGAATCGGCGCGCTTCTTCCGAGAGCTGTTGGGCGGCGTGAGGTCTTCGCGCGCATCTTCTCCGAGTGGGCGACCCGCGGGCGCAGCTGTTGGACCGCTCTACTGGGAGTTCGCTGGCACCCAGCGAACTCCCAGTAGAGCGGTCCAACAGGTCTTCCGGGCGCCCCCAATCGCATGCTGCGCACGCGCCGTGCCTGGGGCCGAGACGGGCAAAGGTCGATCACCGATCTCATGACTGCACTCGATGATTCGGCGGCGGCCTTCAAGGAGCAGCGCAGTGCACACCGGCAGCGGTGTGCGCGCGGGAGAGCGGCGCGGGCAAGTGCCCCCGGAGCGTGTCCGTTGCAACAGCTGCAGAGGGCCCTTCCGAGCACCTGTTGGGCGGGTTGTTCAGCCACCGTCGACGTAAGCGCGTGCGGCGACCATCACGTCTTTGAACCGGCCGTCAGCGATGCACTGGGCCGGCGTCTCGTCCTCGAGCTGAGGGTTCATGCCGATCATCCAGGCGCGGGCGGTGTAGATGTCTTCGGCGTGCTGGATGAGCTGGAAGGTCTGCAGCGCAGCACGGAGGCGTGCTTCTGCCTCTTCGCGGGGCTGTGCGTCGCCGGATGCCCATTTGCCCACTTGCCGGGGGTCGCTGATGCGTGTGATGCGTGCGGTGATGCGCTGCCCCAGGTTCTCCTGGAGGAAGCGTGCGATCTCCGCGATACGCATGCGCGTGGTGGTGCCGTGCGCGAGCTCGGCGAGATCGGTGCTCCGCGGAGTGGGAGCAAGAGTCTGCGACATCGTGTGTCTCCTCGTTGTCGTGACTGCGCGCCTTGAAGGGCGGTCGCGTGCCAGACGACGGGTGATAGGCAGGGAGAGCGCGCGGAAGGCATGCCAGCCGACGAATACGTGACGGGCCGTGGACTGGCTCTGTTGGGCGCGCGGGGAACGCTTCACTGTGATTCACCCGTGGGGAAGCGTGACCGCGACGGGTGAAGGGGAGCCGGCTTGCGCCGACGGTCAGTCTCGATGCTTGCCGGTCACTGCTGATCCGGTGCGAGGAGGCTGGCAATGTGCCGCTTCGGTGCGGCCCCTGGCATGGCGAAGCTGTGTGCTGCTGGTGCTCCCTGGCTGCGCTATCGCGATTGTGCCGGACACTGCGGCTAACACCGTTGCCTGCCTGCTCATGATCCTGCCCCCATCGTTCGTTGATGTATTTAGCCTACCCATATACGCACCCCAACTCCACTTGTTTGCACGTAGTTTCTGAAGTGTGACAGTCCGTCAAGTTCGTGCCGTGGCAAGCGATATGGCTTCCGACCTGCAGGGTTCGGGCTCCGTGACGGGTGGACGTCAGCTCCGTCACAGAGCAGCTGCAGGAGACTTTTAACTCGTTGGGGCTACAGTTTTCGGTGGTTTTTCCGGTGGTGTTTGGGGAGGGCAGGGCAGGGGGTTTGCGTGAGCGTGTCACTCCAGACGGAGCTGGTACTCAGCTGCCACTCTGAGCAGCGCTTCGTCCTCGGGGAAGATCAGACTCGACTCGATCTCCGTGTAACCCACGTCGTTGTAGATCGCCCAGCACTGGCGCATGCCGAACCGGGACCGGTAGGCGATGCCGTGGATGAGGCGGCCGCCCTGCTCGGAGTCGCGCTGGGAAATGGCCCAGGCGGAGATACCGCGCGTGATCTTGCGGTTGAATCCCTGGACGTGCTCCTGCGTGAGCTTGTCCACCTGGTTCTCGGCAAGAAGATCCCTGAGCTCGCTGGAGAGGACGCTCAGGGTCTGTTCGTCGTCGACGTCTAAGAACCGTGCGTCCTTCGACAGCTGTAATCGGACAAGTGCGTGGCGGGTGGTCCACGCCGGCGGAATGCGGCCGGGAGCGTCCTCGCCCTGCCAGTCCGCTGTCGCAGTGGTCAGCCAGTCGGGGTGGACGAAGAACGGCGCAAGGGCTTCGGCGAAGCATCCGTCTCGCTCCGAAGCGCAATACAGGGTGCCGTAACCGACCAGGCTCCAGCGGTTGCCGGCCGAGCTGTCGACGTCGTCCTTACGGATCTGCTCGAACTTCACCGGGTTGTGTGCCTTGCCCAGGCGCCACACCCCGTGCTCGGGCGGGGGGACCAGCCTGACCTCCGGGTGGGCTGCTGATATGGACATGCGCGGCTCCTCACCTCGGCCCAGGACCACCTGTCGGGCCGGAACGCTGCTGACGTGCCCTGCCTGGGACCACGGAGTCACGGTCCGTCAGGGACGCTCGCACGAACCTGGCAGCCCCCTCATTTCTTCCCCCGGCCGGAGAGACCCCGTTGCGGCCGGGAGGCGGCACTCCCTGCAGCGGCCAGCGTGTGCGAGACGATCATTTTTGTATTCCGTCCGCCAATATGCCCCCCACTTATGCAAGCACTGTGGGGCGCACGAAGGCTCCAGGGGGCGCACATGCCCGAGCGGACCCGTCGTCAGAGATCTCGGAGGTCGAGCTCACTGACGAGGACTCCCGCATCTCCCGCCAGGGTGAGCATGACGTGGCCGGGTGCGGCCGGGTGCGCGGACAGGAAGCGCACGGGGACGGTCGTCGCCAGCTGCAGGAGGCAGCGACCGTCAGCGGCGTCCCAGACGCGGACCGTTCCATCCCGCGAGGCGCTGGCCACGTATGACCCCAGTCCTTCGGTGGACCAGGCAGCGACGGCCTCGACGGAGGCCGCATGCCCCGACATCCTGGAGTTGAGGGGCTGCCCGGTCAGCAGATCCCACAGCTGGACCGAGCCGTCGTCCCCTCCGCTGGCCAGATAGGGCGGCAGGCCGTCCTGCGGACGGGCGTTGATCGCGACGGCATTGATGACACCCTGGTCGCACCACATCACGGCCTCCGCGGCGCTGCGGTCCGGGGCCCACAGCCGTACGGTGCCGTCCGAACTCGCCGAAGCGAGCCAGTCGTAGTGGGTGTCGGAGGCCGCAGCGACCGCCCGCACGGGCAGGCGGTGCCCGCGCCAGGTGCGCAGGCGCTGCATGGACTGCAGATCCCACAGCACCACCCGGTGGTCCTTGCCCCCGCTGAGCGCAATGCGGCGCCCCTCGCTGGTGGTGCAGGAGGCGAGGCCGGTCACCGGCAGGGTGTGTTCCTCAAGGCGGCCCGGCAGGCTCCGGTCGGCGGTGGCGTTCCAGCAGCGGATGCTTGCGTCGTGCGCCGCCCACAGCAGCGTTCGGCCCGCTGGCAGGTCGGCCCAGGCCATCGCGGTCATGGGACCGCTGCCGGTCGGGAAGTCGGCAACGGCGCTGCCCGCGTCGAGGCTCCACAGTTTCACCCTGTTCTCGGCTGCGACGGCCAGCAACGGAGCGTCGCCCGCAGGCGCGTGCAACACGGCACCGGTCACCGGCGGCACCTGCACGCTGTGCCCGTCCAGCACCTCACGCAACGCGGTCCGATCCCACAGCCGCACGGTGTTGTCCCTGCCTGCGGACGCCAGAGCATCCTGACCAGCGACGGTGACGCAGGCGAGAGCCGTCACGGTGTCGGTGTGCCCCGTCAGCCGCCGTGCCTGTGCGGCCTCGGACATCTCCCACAGCACGATCGTCCGGCCGCTGGATGCCGCCAGCACCTGGCGGCCGTCGACGGTCACAGAGGCCAGGCAGGTCACCGGAGCGCCGGGGCTGTGAAACGCCGTATGCGTCCCTGTCGTCAGGTTCCAGACCCTGACGGTGCCGTCGGCGTGCCCCGAGGCAACCGTGGCCGGCAAGGGCGTCGGAGCGAGGGCCCGGAGCTCCTCCTGCTCGGTCTGCGGTAGTGGCCAGCTGCGTAGGACCTCTCCCGTGGCAAGGTCTCGCACGCTCAGCGTCTGCCCGGCCGTCACGAGCATTCGGTCCCCGTCGTCGGTGGTGACGGTGGTGACAGCGGCCTTGCGCACCGGCTCGACGGGAGGCAGTGATCGCGTAGTTGGGGTGTCGTTCCACTGGGTCAGCGTGCCGTCTCCCTTGACGGCCACGACCCAGACCGAGTCCCCGACGCTGCGATAGGCGACGACGTCGTCGGTCCATACCGAGCCGGGGCGGCCGATCTGATCGATGAGCCGCGCGTTGATGGGGTCCCAGATCCGCACGGTCCCGTCAGTGCTGCCGGAGGCAAGGACGCAGACGTCATGCACGCCGGCAAGGGAGCGCACGGCCCCGTCATGCGGGCTGAGGGCGTTGCCCGCGGGGCCGCCTGTGGCGGTGTCGATGAACTCGATGCGGCCCTGCTCGTCGCCCGCCGCCAACAGGACACCGCCATCCGGTGTCGTGACCGGCGCCAGCGCATGAACGCACGCGTCGACCGTGGCAAGCACATGGGCCGGAGGCTGCCACTGCGACCACACAATGCCCAGCGGCGACCCGAGTGGTGAGGAATCCACGGGCAGCCGAGGCCGCGGCACACCGCGATGACTCAGCGCCGTATGCATCAGATGCAGGCTGCCCAGCCGCGAGACGGCATCGGCCTGTCGCACATACGGCTCGACGGCCGCCCATGCCTCCAGCCACGCCCGCCGCCCCTGGCCGCCGGCGGCCGACAGCAGACCGCGGATCGCCCCACTGGTCTCCCACGGCAGCAGGCTCAGCGGAACATGCTCGTCGTCCAGGACCTCCCCCAGCTGCGCGTGCTCGGCCAGGTGACGCCGTACGTACGGCGGCGGAGGACTTCCCGGCAGGCCCCCGGCCAGGCGCGCCAGCGCGGCACTGATCGACGCGTGCACGGTCCGCTCGTCCTCGTCCCCCGCGCTCCCGGCGGAATCCGCCCCGTCGCTCTCCCCCACCATGCCCCCCGCAGGCTGGCCGGCCATGACCGGCCGGCGCCGCAGAATTCGGCCCAGCCGGTCATGAGCGGGCCGGTACACGATCCGCTCGTCCTCCACGTCATGGCTGAGATACCCAGACAGCGGCCCGTGCAAGAGCGTGTCAATCTTCCGGTCGGCGTCCTCGATCGGAGCACCATGCACCGCCGCGGCCACCGCCGGCCAGACAGCACCCCACGCCATCCCCCGCCCCCGGGCAAAGGCCGTCGCCCGCAGCAAAGACAGCGCCTCGGGCGCCGATAGCAGGCCGCCGTCGGCTGCGGCACACGCCTCGAGGTCTGCCTCCAGGATGCCGACCGTGCCCCGGTCCAGCTGCCCCAGCCAGGCAGATTCATCCAGAAGACCGGGACCGCCCTCGCGCAGCTGCGCCGCGGCCCGCTGGGCGTCGAGGAACGACGGCTTCACCTTCTGTGCCACCAGCTTGGCCGCCCGGTCGCGATGGTGCTCCTCCCAGCCCAGCCGGCCTTCCAACAGAGCCCGCACATACCGGCGGATGTCCTTCTCGACGCCGTCTCCGTCGGTCCGCAGTTCGCGCGCATGCGGAAAGGTGGCGCAGAGCGCCGACAGCAGACTCTGACCCCGCAGACCTTGCGGCGCCCTCGGCGCCGGACCCGAACTGCGCAGCCCCAGCACCAGGCGCAGCCCGCCCCGAGGTCTTCCGTGGCCGGCGCCGCCCTGCGCCGGGACAAAGCCCAACGGGCCCTGCGGTGTCTTCGTCAAAGCGGCCAGCGGCGCCAGGACATCGCTCACGCACCGCGCCGGGCTCACCGCCTCGTCCACCGCGTCCACCACGACGGTCACCGTCGACGCATGGCTCTTCACCCCGGCCCGCACGGCCTCCTGCCATGCGCGCACATCATCGCCCTCGACGGGCTTCTCAAGGACGCCGAGCCCTCGGCACAGCGCCTTCAGCAGGCTGAGAGGCGTGCTGTTGCGTGCGCTGACCGCCACGGTCACCGCCCCCTGGGCAGGCACGGTCGGCGCCGGTGACTCCCGCACAGCCGTTGTGAACTGCTCCGAAGACCGGAAGGAGGCGTCACTCAGGGCCACCGCTCTGCCGAGTACCGCCGACTTCCCGCTCGCCGTCACACCCGTCACGATCAGCACGCCCGGCGGGCCGTCGAAGAATGCGGCGAGCTCTGCGTTCAGTTCTTCCCGTCCCGAGAAGTACCAGCCGGGATCCTCCGGGCGGGTGCGGCCACTGGCCTTCTCCAGCCAGTACTCCAGCTCCTGCACCGCGACCGACGCCTCATCGGCGTCTTCCGCCGCGTCGGCGGGCTCCGGCTGAAAGCGCGGATTGGGCAAGGCGGCCGTCGGCTTGAACATGTTGCCCGTCAGAAGGGGCATCGGCCCCTCGATGGTGCGGTGGTACTTCTCGTTGACGATCTCGGTCCCCGCGTTCAGAGCCTCGAGGAACTCCGTCATGGACAGCCACGGTCTGGTGATCCCGCCGGCCGTGCGCAACCAGGTCCGTGCCTCTTCGAGGATCAGCGCGAACTCCCTGCCCAGCACAGCCGTGCGATCACCGGTCGTCGCCAGGACATGCAGCCGTCCCCGAGAACGCTCCGGCGCCAGGTCCCGCATGGACGCCTGCAGTTCGGAGGCGATGCCCGCTGCCTCGCACAGATTGACGATCACCAGGATGTCCTCGGCGTACGAATCCAACGCCGCGACAACGACATCGCAGGTGGGCAGCGCCGTTGCCAGCAGCCTCCGGCGGTCGGTCTCCTGCAGCAGCAGGTAGTGACGGGATGCAGCCAGGCCGTGCCCCGTCAGGAACAGCACCAGCGGCACATCCGATTCCACCTCACGGATCCCCGCCCGTTCCAGGTACAGCTCCACGTCGTGCCGACTCTGCGGCGTGCGCGTCTCCATCACGCGAAACCCACGATCGGGAGTCCACCAGGCAGCCACGGCCTCCAGCTGCTCGTCGATCGCCTCGTTGAACGCGGCGGTCCCGTCCTCGACCGCCAGCATCACCAGCAAGCCCGGCTGGTCCGACACCGGCGTCTGCTCTACCGCCGTCTCGTCAGAACGACCAGCTAACTCAATCTCTCCCCGCTGCCCCTCCACGGCCCCTATTGTTCACAGCCATGGACCGCCAGAAGCGCACTTTACGCACGTCCGAAGCCGCCGACGCCCCGTCAGCGATCACCCAGGACGCCGTGGTCGTCGTCCCCGGCATCATGGGCAGCGCGCTGAAGGACACCACCACCGGCAAACGCATCTGGGGCCTGGAATCAGCAGCCTGGTACGTCAAAGCATGGACGCACCCCAAAGGGCTGCAGGCCCTCCACCTCACCGAAGACGAACTCGAAGGCAAGACCGGCCGTGTCGAAGCAACCGGCCTGCTCACCTCGGGCGCCTGGACGCCCTACCTCCGCGGCTCCGAGCCCTACACGGACCTCCTCGCACGCATCAGGAAATGCGTCGCCCACGAGGACGCCGTGCTGCCCTTCGCCTACGACTGGCGACTGCCCGTCGCCACCAACGCCCAACTCCTCGCCGAAGCGGCCCGCCGCCACTTGAGCGCCTGGCAGAACCACCAGTCTCATGACCCCGCCCGCGCGGACAGGTTCGACAGACTTTCGGCACGGCTCGTGTTCGTCGCCCACTCCATGGGCGGACTGGTCACCCGGGCCGCCCTCGAGGGCAGCTACGACAGCGAACTCGCCGACGACACCCGTGGCGTGATCACTCTCGGCACTCCCTTCCACGGCGCCGTCAAAGCCGCTGTCATCCTCAACACCGGCCGCGGAGCGCCCATACCTCTCCCCCGCCGCAGACTCCGCGCCCTGTGCGCCACGATGCCCGGGCTGCACGACCTGCTCCCCCAGTACCGAAGCGTCCGCGACGGCGACGACGTACGGCACCTCACCCCCAGCGACGTCGCGGCAATCGGCGGCAACGCCGAACTGGCGCGAAACGCGGCCGACTTCCACAAGAGCCAACGGCACATCGCCCTGCCCGACCACCGCTCCGTCGTCGGCATCAACCAGCCCACCTGGCAGAACCTCAGCATCAAGGACGGAAAGGTCGAAGCCCACCTCGGCGGGGCACGCCAGAACAGCGACGGGTCCCTCATCCGCGACCGCCGCAACCGCGTGCGCTACTTCCAGGTCCAGGGAGACGGCACCGTCTACAAGGAATCCGCCGAGATCACGCGAGCCGTGACCACGCTGCCGCTGCAGCACAGCGCCGTGGCGCAGGAGACGACCGCCCTCGACGCCGTCGAGGAGATTCTGCGCAAGGATGCTCATCTGGGGCCGCCACAGGGCGAATTCGGCTGCGGTCTGACCCTGCCCGACATGGTCGAGGCCGGCCTGCCCTGGACACTGACCCTGAACGACGTCGACTCCCTCGCAGGCCTGACCTGCCACATCCACAACATCGAGGACGACAACGACAGGCACGAGGCCACCCTCGGCTGGATGGACGGCAGCATCGGAGCGCAAACCGTCATCAGCACACCCGGACTGCACCGCGTGGAGATCAGCACCCTCGACGGATTCAAGATCACGCAGATCGTGATGGCAACGGACGCGGGGCTCCGGCTTGATGAGGCCGAATGAGACGACGCCACTCCAGGAGTTCGGAGGTCGCCCGGTGGTGACCAGCAGGACGCCGAGATTGCCAACCTCTCGGAGGTCCCCGGTGTCGAGAGCCCATCGGTACATCTCTTCGGCTCTGTAGGTGCGTCCGGATCTGAGGAGCAGTGTGCCGAGGTTCAGCGCAGTGCTGATGTGCCCGACGTCGGCAGGCCGGCGAAGGGCTGAGCCGGTCTCTTCCGCACGTCCGGCCCGGGTCAACTGGCCCGCCGAGCGGACCCGGGCCGGACGCTCGGCGTGCCAGTTGGACCAACTCCATCCATGCATGCTGTCCGGCTGCGTCTTCGGCGCCTCCGGGAAGCGCCATCAGCGCAGCGGCGGGACACCGGCTCCATGTAGCACCTCTCCCCCGCTGTCTGCTGCGCATCACATCAGGCCTGGCAGGTGCCGCGCGGATGGGCATGGTCGCGCTATTACGACGTAATACTCACTGCCCTCCAGCGGCTGCACGTGGAGCCGGCCGGGGGACCCTCTAGGGATCCGTAAGCCCGATGTGTACCAGCACGCATGTAATGGGCGGCTCGTGGCTTTGGCTCAGAGTTCTGTTGAGCAGTGTGCGCGGACGAGGCCCCACCGAGACCGACCGACGGAGTACCGGACTTCCCGTACACGGTCTCGCATCTTGACCCCGAGCGTTTTCTTCTCCAGGTAGCCGCCGGTGCGCCAGGAGACATGACGTGGTGCGTCGACGTGCATTGGCTCTGCAATGGGCGGTCGGGGGTCGTGATCGCTGACGAGGAAGGACAGCCCTTCCGGCTCGTAACGATCGAGCGAGATGTCTGACCCTCCGCCTGAGGAGTGCATCCCTGCACGGCGACTTGATGGGATGAGACAACGGCTAGGTTCACTGAGATCGGACACCGGACGCTGTGCTCCCCCAGGCGGGCAGATGCTCTGTGATCCCCCGCTATTACGCCGTAATGGCCGCAGCTCGGCTGCCGGCGCCCCGCTGTGATGCGCCTCGGGCGTGCATGTTGGTGGAGGAACCGTTGACCTGCGGCAGAGCTCGACGACTTGCCCCCTGCATGCCCCGCACTGAAGGCCGCGGAGCTCCTCGGGATTGTTCGATGGGAAGAGCGAGTTGAGCGATTCACATTCTGTGAATCGCTCTGTGGAAGGCACAATCGCTGCCATGGTGACAGCGAGGCGAACGCGTGTCCGGTCCACAGATCCCCTGCTCAAGGCCCCTATTCGGATCGGCGCGTTGGATCCTGCTGCTGTGGTTGGTGAGCTGCGGCAGTTCCATGAGGATGCGCAGGATCCTGACATCGAGAAGATGCCGGCCGACGACGAGCTGTACGGAGCGTTGCTCTACGTGGAGAAGCACGTCGGAGCTTTGGCCGGGGCGAGTGAGCAGGTGCAGCGTGCTGCGGCTCTCAAGCGTGTGTTGCTGTGGGAGTACTTGCGCGAGCAGGTTGACCTTCATCAGGCGCGGGCGGTGGAAGCGGCTCGGTCGGCGAAGGCCGAGTGGGCCGCTCTGGTGCCGGTGCTCGCCGTCGGTACACCCAGCGCGGCGTACAACAAGGCGAAGAGGCTGCAGGCTTCGACTCTCGGCGCGGAAGCGCTCGGGGGGCGGCCGGTGCGCCGTACCCCTGAGGCTGTCATCGAAGCCGAGCGGCAGATCGCCGCCCGAGCCTTGGCCGAGCGCCGGGCTCAGGAGGCCGCACGGAAGCGGCACGAGTTGCTTGCACCGGTGGCCGGACGTCTGGTTGAGCAGCGTGCCGGGTTCGTTGAGGACGAGGATGCTGCCTACTGGTTGGACGAGGTGGCCGCCGTGCTGGGGGACTGCCGTACGCCTACGCAGCAGGTGAGCCTGGGGCGCTACCTGGAGGCGGCGGTGCGGGCGCTGGGCAAGGTTCAGCAGCGGACTGCACGGCCGGTGACCACCACGGTCGAGGCCGGCCTGGCTTACGCCGCGGCGCTTGAGCTGGTGTCGGCGAGCTGACCGGCGGCCGGAGCTATTACGGCGTAATAGATGAGCCGGGGTCGGTGCGGGGCGCGGACGCTGCGGGCGCGGCTATTACGCCGTAATAGCCGGTGCGGCTGACGGGCTCGTCGGGACCCGAGCCACCAAATGGCGCTAACTAACGTGTCGATGCAGCAAATGATCTCGGACGTTAGTAAGGTGTCTGCCATGACTTCGCCAGCGACATCCAGTGACCGAGAGAAGGTCGTCTCCAAGCTGCCGGGATGGCTCCGGCAAGAGCTCAAGGTCAGGGCTGCCCAGCACGGGATGGAGATCCAGGCGGCCGTGGAGCAGGGCATCACCGACTGGTGCAATCTGGCCTCTGCTCCCGCCACCGTCGACACCGCAGGGTCGGACTCGTTCGCCACCTTCCTCCCCCAGGGCCAGTGGGATGAGTTCCGGCGTATCGCTGCCGACCGGCGCGTGTCCCTCATTCAGGGCCTCGCCCAGTCCGTCCAGCTGTGGCTGGACTCCAACCCCACTCCGGACATCGCGCGCCCGGCGATCACGCGACGCATCGTCGTGTGCAATCAGAAGGGCGGGGTCGGAAAGACCGCCATCACCGCCGGCACCGGCGAGGCCATGGCCGAAGACCCGAGTCGCCTCCACCCCGTCCGCATCGCCAAGCAACTCGCCGCCGCAGCAGGCGATGACGCGGACAGCCCTCTGGAAACCGAAGACCTGCCCGGTCTCGGCATGCGGGTGCTGCTCGTCGACTTCGACCCGCAGTGCCACCTCACCAATCAGCTCGGGGCAGCACCCCTGCCGATGTCCGGCGACAGCCTCACCAACCACATGGCAGGCGATCCCAAGGGCGAACTCCGAGACCTCATCGTCTCGGTGGATGACGACTCCTTCGGCGGACGTCTCCATCTCCTGCCCGCCTGCAACGACGCCTTCCTGCTCGACGTCCGCCTCTCCGCGGTACGAGCACGGGAAGCCGCGCTGGAACGGGCACTCGCCCCGCTCGAAGCCGACTACGACGTGATCCTGGTCGACTGCCCTCCCAGCCTCGGGCTCAGCATGGACGCCGCCGCCTACTACGGCCGCCGCCGCGATGGCGAAAAGCTCGGCCAGTCCGGTGCGTTGATCGTCGTCCAGGCAGAGGACAGCTCCGCCGACGCCTACGACCTGCTGACCACCCAGATCGACGATCTGCGCAACGACCTTCAGATCGACATCGACTACCTCGGCATCGTCGTCAACCTCTACGACTCCCGCCGCGGCTACATCGCCACCTCCTCCCTGCAGGGGTGGATGGACATAAAGGATCCGAAGGTCGTCGGAATCATCGGAGACCTCAAGGAGCAGAAGGAAGCCGTGCGCGTGAAGAAGCCGCTGCTGTCCTACTCCCCCAGGTCTCAGCAGGCTGTCGGCATGCGCGCACTGGCCCGGGAGATCTCATGAGCAAGGCCGATCAGCTAGGTGCCGGACGCTTCGGTGGCACGCGCAGCGTCAGCGCACGCCGCCAGGCCGTCGCCGCAGCCACGGGCGTGCCCACCGAGGGCATCGCACCGCCGACCGAACTGCAGATCCACCGGATCAGTCCCAACCCCGACAACCCGCGCTCCACGCTCGGAGACCTGACGGACCTTGCGGGAAGTCTGGCAACGCATGGACAGAAGCAGGCGATTACGGTCATGAACCGCGACGCCTATGTGAATGCCAACCCCGAGCGCGAAGCGGACCTGGAGCCCGACGCCACCCACGTCGTCATCGACGGCAGCAGCCGCCTCGCTGCCGCCCGAGAGGCAGGCCTTACCGCCCTTAAGGTGATGGTCAGCGACGACCAGGGCGCCACTGCAGACGAAATCCTCGAGTCCGCACTCGTCGCCAACATCCACAGGCAAGACCTCGAGGAGATGGATGAGGCCCTGGCGCTGCAGCGGCTGCTCGCCATCCACGGGACACAGACCGCGCTGGCCAAGCGCCTGCATCGCTCGCAGGGCTGGGTATCGCAACGCCTCGCCCTGCTCAATCTCACCCCGGAGCTCCAGCAGCGCATCGGGCAGGAGCCCATTGACCTGCTCCGCGCCGTGGGCAACAAGCCGGCCGAGCAGCAGCAGACCGCCCTCGATGAACTGAAGGCCCAGCGAGCCCGTGCCGAGGCCGAGAAGGCCGAACGCAAGCGGAAGCAGAAGGAAGCGCCCTCCGCCGCGCCCACCGCGACAGCCGACGCCGCCGACCGCTATTACGACGTAATAGGGGAACGGAGCACGAACGGCGACGGTGCACAGTCGGCCGGCACCACGGTGGGGGAGTCCCACCTGGATTCCTCCGGCACCACAGTGGCGCCAAGCACCGCCGGCCCGGAGACGCGTCGCAGCGCGGCGCCCTCGAAGTCTCAGACGGAGTCGTCGTCCTCTCGAACGGTGCCCGAGCCCCGCACGGCGCCACGGCCGCCCTACAACGATGGGGTTGCCCTCGCCCGGGAGCTGATCCGGGAGATGGACGACAACGAGTTCGGGAAGATGCTGCACCTGCTGAACGAGCACCACGAGCAGACGATCGAGGCCCGCCGCGCAGGCACGGCCCAGTGACACAACCTGCGCTGCCCCGGACGCGGCATCCGGTCCGGGGCAGCGTGTTGAGCACAAGCTCCAGCGCAACCTCCGCGCAGGGGAACGGCGCTACAGCGGCACGGAGGTCGCAGCACCGGGGTGACAGCGCCCCATGCGGACTCCCCGCGCGCAACGATGCAGTGTGCCCATGGGGGAGACCCGAACTGCCTGGATCGATTGCTGAGTTGAGGTCGGGCCGGATCCGCATTTCGTCTGCTTCGCCGTGTGGTGCGGGGGAGGATGACGTTGTCTGAGGGAATAGCTCTGCAGGAAGGCGACAAGAGGGTGGCTGCGGGGACGACGAAGACGCCGGTGACGTTCAGTCGGGCCCACCGCATCCTCATCGGGGTGGTGGTCACCGGTGCGCTGATCATCGCGGGCATCGGCTTCGCGGGTTCGTACGCGGCGGTGCGCGCACTCGCGTGGAAGAAGGGCTTCGGGAACTTCGCCTACGTCTTCCCGAT
>NZ_JBSFDP010000050.1:0-32460 GCF_053593975.1 Streptomyces sp. NPDC002004 | reverse complement strand
CTCGGCATCCGGAGGATGAATCGAAGAGCCGAGGCGGAGAGAGCGAAGCGAACGCAGCGCACCAGGCCCCGCTCCCTGATCCGGCCTGATCGACAGAACACCCCCTACGCGCCGACGCCCACCGTGAAGCGCCGGGGGCTGCCGTCCTGGACGGCCCCCGAGACGTCCGGCTGGCCGTCGGGACGTACGTCGTCGTACGGGAAGGCGTAGCCGATGGGTGCGCTCGCGTGGACCAGGCGCGCCCAGTGGTTGGTGACCGCGCCCCGGTAGTAGTCGGCCGCGGTCGTGCCGTTCGGCTGGTCGGCGTGGGTGAGCATCAGGCTGCGGTTGAACCCGGCGGCGAGCCGGGCCACCAGTGCCTTCCTGTCGTCCGGGTCACCGGGGTTGTTCGCGAAGGGGCCGTGGTCACAGGTGAAGACGTCCCGGGAGGTCGGCTTCGCGAACGAGTGTCCCCCGGTGAACACCAGGGCGTCACCGTTGACGCGGCCCGTGAACACGCCCCGCCCGCCCTGCAGGTCGATCCGGAGGTCGGTCGTGCGGTACCGCTCCCACACCTGGTCGACGTAGGTCTCCCAGAAGCCCCGGAAGGGCATCCGGTCGGGCTGGTCGAAGTAGGGCGCCATGAGGTTCTGCGGCGAGATCACGCGCAGCACCGCGCCGTCGCGGCCCCGGATCACCAGTCGGTCCCACGGCAGGCCGTCCCGTGCGGCCTGCGCGGCGAGTCCGGCCGCGACCTCGTCCACGGCGCCGCCGGGCGGCGGCGCCACGGAGTGCGTGCCGTCGCCCTCCAGGGTGAGACCGATGGGCAGCGCGGTCATCAGGTCGACATGGCTGACGTTGGCGTAGAGCTGCGCATCGTCGAAGGTGAACTCGCAGAACGTCCACGTCCTGCCGTAGTTGGGGTCGGCGGGCGTCGCGAAGGCGGGCTCCACCAGGGCCGGGCCCGGATTGAGGAAGAAGTCCAGCCGGTCGTCCCGGACGAAGTAGACCCGGGCACCGTACATCCGGGGGAGCGTCAGCACGGTGGGCGGCGACCCCGCCGGACCCAGGGGGACGGCGCAGTCGACCGGGAGCGGTGTCTGCGCGGCGGACGGGGACTCGGGCCGGTACACACCGCCGTCGGGCCTGAGCAGCACCCAGCGGCCGGTGCTCTGCTCGTGCCCGGTGACATAGGCGCGTACGACGCCCGGCAACGAATGGTTGGCGAGGGCGAGTTCACAGGTCGCCCCGGTGGTCCGGGGGACAGCGGCGGCCACGGGTGCGCTGCGCGTCGTGCGGACGCCGGGGCTGAGAGCGCTTCCCCGGGCGGGGCGGAGGAGGGTCGCGGCCGATGCGACGGCGGCCGAGCCGGTCAAGAACAGTCTGCGTGATAACACGGGGGAGACTCCTGGGATGTGGGGGAGGGCAGGGGCCGTGGACCGTCGTGGGGGAGCGGGCGCCCTGCGCTGACGCCACTGTCGCGGCGCGGCGGGAGGTCGTCAAGAGGGTGGGATGAGAGCGCTCTCATCCATACCTGGTGAAGGGGCTGCGCATGCGGTGCCGGGTGTGCGGTCGGTGCGCCGCGGCTGCGGCCGGGGGCTGTTTTCGGTCATACCCGGCAGGGCCGGGGACCGGGGCGGCGCGCCGCATTGCAGGCCCGGGGCACCGCGTTGATCGGTCGTTGATCGCTTGTTTTTCCGCGCGTACGACGATCGGTGACATGCAGATCAACAGCACCGTCGAACCCGATCTCGCCTGGCAGGAGGCGCTCTGTGCGCAGGTCGGGGCCGACTTCTTCTTTCCCGAGCCGGGCAGCTCGGTGCGCGACGCCAAGCGGGTCTGTGCGCTCTGCCCGATCCGCACGGCCTGCCTGGACTACGCACTCGCCCACGACGAACGCTTCGGCGTCTGGGGCGGTCTCTCGGAGAAGGAACGGCTCGGGCTGCGCCGCGAAAGCCGCTCCTGACAGCCGCCGCACGGCCGCGGGAACGCAGCGGGCCTCCGGCGCACGGGGGGCCGGAGGCCCGGGAGGGACCCGCGGCCGTGCGGCAGGAGGCCCGATCGCGGCCGGCGGCTCATGGCCGGCCGGCCGCGAGGCGCGCGGTCAGCCTCCGGCCCGCGCCGCCATACGGGCCTTGCGGGCCGCCAGCTTCTCGTCGAACTTGCGGGCCTCCGAGTCCAGGCCGCCCATGAACAGGCCCAGCTCCTCCTGGGCCTGCAGACCCTCGGGGCCGAGCCCGTCGATCTCCATCACCTTGAGGTGACGCAGCACCGGCTGGAGCACGTCGTCGTGGTGGATGCGCATGTTGTAGACCTCGCCGATGGCCATCTGTGCGGCGGCCCGCTCGAAGCCGGGCATGCCGTGACCGGGCATCCGGAAGTTCACGACGACGTCCCGCACCGCCTGCATCGTCAGGTCGGGGGCGAGCTCGAACGCGGACTTCAGCAGATTCCGGTAGAAGATCATGTGCAGGTTCTCGTCCGTCGCGATGCGCGCCAGCATGCGGTCGCAGACCGGGTCGCCGGACTGATGGCCGGTGTTGCGGTGCGAGATACGGGTCGCCAGCTCCTGGAAGGCGACGTACGCGACGGAGTGCAGCATGGAGTGCCGGTTGTCGGACTCGAAGCCCTCGCTCATGTGCGCCATGCGGAACGCCTCGAGCTTGTCCGGGTCGACCGCGCGCGAGGTCAGCAGATAGTCGCGCATCACGATGCCGTGCCGCCCCTCCTCGGCGGTCCAGCGGTGCACCCAGGTGCCCCATGCGCCGTCGCGGCCGAAGAGCGAGGCGATCTCGTGGTGGTAGCTGGGCAGATTGTCCTCGGTGAGCAGATTGACCACCAGCGCGATCCGGCCGATCTCGGTGACCTTGGACTGCTCCTTGTCCCAGGCCTCGCCGTCCTCGAAGAAGCCGGGGAAGTTCCGGCCGTCCGACCACGGCACGTACTCGTGCGGCATCCAGTCCTTGGCCACCTTGAGGTGGCGGTTCAGCTCCTTCTCGACCACTTCCTCCAGTGCGTAGAGCAGCCGGGCGTCCGTCCATGCGGACGACGGGCTGACGAGGTGGGGAGAAGTGAGCGTCACGGGGGCTCCTGGGGGACGGAGTGCTGGCGGGGGCGATCAACCTACGGCGCCGTAGGCTACGAGCCCGTAGGTTACGAAGCCGTAGGCTAAACGCCCCGTAAAACCGGTGGACGACCGGGGTCCCCCGAGAGACATGTCACACGGCGGACTGCCCGAGTTCCGCTGCCGTCTCCGGCGTCACCTCCTTCAGCTCCCCGTCCTCCAGCAGCAGCCACCGGGTGATCCCGACCGACTCCAGGAACGGCAGGTCGTGACTGGCGACGACCAGTGCGCCCTCGTAGGACTCGAGCGCCGTCGTCAGCTGCCGCACGCTCGCCATGTCGAGGTTGTTCGTCGGCTCGTCCAGCATCAGCAGCTGCGGCGCCGGCTCGGCGAGCATCAGCGCCGCCAGTGCCGCGCGGAACCGTTCGCCGCCCGACAGGGTGCCCGCCCGCTGGTCGGCGCGCGCTCCCCGGAACAGGAAGCGGGCCAGCCGCGCGCGGATGCGGTTGTTGGTGGCGTCGGGTGCGAACCGTGCCACGTTCTCCGCGACCGTCCGCTCCTCGTCGAGCACGTCGAGCCGCTGTGGCAGGAACCGCAGGGGCACGTGCGCCCACGCCTCGCCGGAGACGGGCGCGAGCTCGCCGGTGATCGTGCGGAGCAGCGTCGTCTTGCCCGCGCCGTTGCGCCCGAGCAGGGCGATGCGCTCCGGCCCGCGCAGCTCGAAACGGCCCTCCACACGTGCCCCGTACTGGAGGGTCAGGTCGCCCAGCGTGAGGACGGTACGGCCCTGCGGTACGGCGGTGTGCGGCAGGTCGACGCGGATCTCGTCGTCGTCCCGCACCGCCTCGACGGCCTCGTCCAGCCGCTCCTTGGCCTCGGTGAGCCGCTCCTCGTGCATGACGCGGTGCTTCCCGGCCGACACCTGGGCCTGGCGCTTGCGCTCACCCATCACGATCTTGGGTTCGCGCTTGTTGTCCCACATCTTCTGGCCGTACCGCTTGCGGCGGGCCAGTTTGACCTGGGCGTCGGCGAGTTCGCGCTTCTGCCGTTTCATGTCCGACTCGGCGACGCGCACCATGCGCTCCGCCGCCTCCTGCTCCTGGGCGAGTGCCTCCTCGTACACCGAGTAGTTGCCCCCGTACCAGGCGACGTCCCCGCCGCGCAGCTCGGCGATCTGGTCGACCCGCTCCAGGAGTTCACGGTCGTGGCTCACCACGATCAGAACCCCGGACCAGGCCTCGACCGCCGCGTACAGCCTGCGCCTGGCGTACAGGTCAAGGTTGTTCGTCGGTTCGTCGAGCAGGAGGACGTCGGGCCGGCGCAGCAGCAGTGCGGCCAGGCGCAGCAGCACCGACTCGCCGCCGGAGACCTCGCCGACGGTGCGGTCCAGCCCGATGTGGCCGAGACCGAGCGCGCCGAGGGTGGCGTGCGCACGTTCCTCGACGTCCCAGTCGTCGCCCACGGCGGCGAAGTGCTCGTCGGTCGCGTCGCCCGCCTCGATGGCGTGCAGGGCGGTGCGCGTGGCGGCGATGCCGAGGACGTCGTCGACGCGCAGGCCGACGTCGAGCGTGACGGTCTGAGGGAGGTGGCCGACCTCGCCCGCGACGCGGACGTTTCCCCCGGCCGGGGCGAGGGTTCCCGCGACGATCTTCAACAGGGTGGACTTCCCCGAGCCGTTGGCTCCGATAAGTCCGGTCCTGCCGGGTCCGAACGCCACGTGGAGGTCGTCGAACACGGGGGTGCCGTCGGCCCACGAGAAGGCGAGCGACGTGCAGCTCACGGACGCGGGGGAGGGGGAGGAGGTACGGGTGTGTGACATGGGGCCTCGCGGTTGCTTGATGCGGTCAAGGGCAACGCGTTCGAGACACCGGGAGGGCGACGACGTCGGGTGAGAAGGTCCGCAGATGTCCGGCCTGTCAGGGCCGGGGCAGCCGGCCGGGGCCGGTGCCGGGGGACGGCTCGTACGCCGAGGTCGCACGCAACGCACGCAGGGGCTCCGCACGGGTACGGCGGGCCGCGTGACGCGGTGTCTCAGGACCTCAGACGAGCAACGTCCTTCTCCTATCGGCGGCAACAGGGACGTGAACACCGTAGAAGCGCCGGTCGGGAGCGTCAAAGGATTTACTGCGGCGGGACCGGTACGGCGCGCGGCGTCGTCCGGGGGCCGGGCGCGGAGCCCTGTCCCCCGTCCCGCGCGCCGCCCCGGTCAGCAGGCGTCGCGCATCAGATCGGCCAGGTCCCGGTCCAGATCCAGGTGCAGGTGTTCGTGGCCCGCGGGGACGATCGCGGCGGCGGCCTCCAGGAACCGGCGCAGCTCGCCCGTGCGCACGTGCACGACCGCGGTGCCCTCCTGGGCGTGGAACTCCAGCACCGTGCGCTCGTATCCGTAGGGGCGCACCCGGACGTCGCCGTCGCCCGCCGGGGCCTCCAGACCCGCGGACAGCAGGTCGCGGGCGAACGTCCAGCAGACCTCGACGCCCTCCAGGGTCGCGGGGGCGGGAAAGGTCATGCGCACCGCGAAGGGGTCGAGCCGGTCGTAGTGCAGCGTCGCGGGGATGGTGGGCATGCGGGGCGCCGGGGCGACCAGACGGGCCTCTACGGCTTGTTCGATGACGGTGGACAAGGCCCTGCTCCCTGATGACGGCGGCAACAGCTGGTCGGCCTCGTGAACGCGTGGAGTACGGGCACGGTCGGCCATAGGAAGAGACGGTGGAACGGCGGAATCCGTGCATGCGCAAGGGGAGTGACCTCCGTCACCGAACAGTCCTGCGTACCCTCCGCGGCACCGCTCCGACCTGCGGTGATTCTGCGGCGATTGCTGTGGTCTCGGCAGCTTCCGGGGCTCTTGACGGGTCCTGGGCCTTTGGGGGGACCACGGGGTGCTTGGCCGGTCTTGGGCCCTAGGGGCGGGCCGGGGCATCTGGACGGCGCCCGGGTCCTGGGCTAGCTTCGCCCGCCATGATGGTCATGGGCATGACGGTGAGGGGCGGGGCGCTCCGTACGGTGCGTGCGGTGGCGGCGGGGCTGTGCGGACTGGCGCTGGCCGCCGCGGTCACGGCGCCCGCGCGGGCCGAGGGGCAGCACGGCGGCGGCACGCCCGCGCGGAGAACGCAGGGGCCCGGGCAGTGGCAGCTGAAGGACACCGGCACCGACGCGCGCTTTCGCGGGCTCTCCGCCGTCGGGCGCGACACCGCATGGGCGGCCGGATCGAAGGGCACGGTCCTGCGCACCGCGGACGGCGGCCGGACCTGGCGCGACGTGTCGCCGGCCGGCGACTCCGCACTGGAGTTCCGGGACGTCGAGGCGTTCGACGCACGGCACGCCGTCGTGCTCGCCATCGGAGAGGGCGAGGCCTCACGGGTGCTGCGCACCCGGGACGGCGGCGCCACCTGGACCGAGTCCTTCCGCAACACCGACCCGAAGGCGTTCTACGACTGCCTCGCCTTCTTCGACAGCCGTCACGGCCTCGCGGTGAGCGACCCGGTCGACGGACGGTTCCGGGTGCTGTCGACGCGGGACGGGGGCCGCTCCTGGACGGTGCTGCCCGGCGACGGCATGCCGCCGGCCCTGGAGGGCGAGGCGGGGTTCGCGGCGAGCGGGCAGTGTCTGGTCACCTCGGGTCCGCGTGACGTGTGGCTGGCCACGGGCGGCGGCGCGCACGCGCGTGTGCTGCACTCCGCGGACCGGGGACTGACGTGGACGACCGCGCAGAGTCCGGTTCCGGCGGGCGACCCGGCGCGGGGCGTCTTCGCCCTCGCCTTCCGCGACCGATGGCACGGCATCGCGGTGGGTGGCGACTACCGTGCCGACCAGCCGTCGCCGCAGGCCGCGGCGGTGACCGGGGACGGGGGCCGCACCTGGACGCCGTCGGCCCAGCCGCCGCCCGCCTACCGCTCGGGCGTCACCTGGCTCCGGCACGGCGCGGCCCTCGCCGTCGGCCCCACCGGCACCGACGTCTCCCGGGACGGCGGCCGCACTTGGCGCACCGTGGACACGGGCTCCTACGACACGGTCGTCTGCACCCGGGCCGGTGCGTGCTGGGCGTCGGGCGAGAAGGGGCGGATCGCCCGCTGGGAACGCTGACGCCGACCGGAGCCCCGGACCGGTCGCGGCCGTAGCCGGGACGGCCGCGCGGCCGGGGCCGGGGCGCCGGTCAGGAGGGGAGCTGCTGGCGGAAGGCGGAGAGCTCCGGGGCCGTCTTGGTCGCGATGAACTCGGTGATGCGGTACGCGCACACGCCGGCGGTGACGAAGGGGTCGGTGGCCGCCAGGCGCTCGATCGCACCACGGTCGTCGCCGACGGCGAGGATCACGCCGCCGTCGCGCGGGTTCTTGCGCCCGGAGGCGATGAAGACGCCCGAGGCGTAGTGCTCCTCGAGCCAGGCGACATGGGCTTCCAGGGCCGCGTCGACGGCCTCTAGCGGGGCGGTGTAGTTCAGCTCCAGTACGAACATGATCGCGAGCCTACCCCCGGGGCGCGTACGCTCGGCGGCACGATGAGCTCCCTGAACCCTCCCGCAGACTGGCCCACCACCGAGGCACAAGCCCGGGCGGTCCAGGACGAGTTGCGCACGCGCGTCGTGCTCGACGAGCCCGGACCGCCGCCCGGCACCGGACGGGTGACGGGGGTGGACGTCGCCTACGACGACGAACGCGACCTCGTCGTCGCGGCGGCCGTCGTCCTGGACGCGGCCACGCTCGAGGTCGTCGAGGAGGCCACCGCGGTCGGCCGCGTGTCGTTCCCGTACGTGCCGGGGCTGCTCGCGTTCCGGGAGATCCCGACCGTGCTGTCCGTCCTCCGGTCGCTGCGCACCGATCCGGGGCTCGTCGTCTGCGACGGGTACGGGCTCGCCCATCCGCGGCGATTCGGGCTCGCCAGCCACCTCGGTGTGCTCACGGGGCTGCCGACCGTCGGCGTCGCGAAGAACCCGTTCACCTTCGGCTACGCGGAGCCCGGCGAAGGACGGGGCAGCACCTCGGCGCTGGTCGACGGTGCGGAGGAGGTGGGACGGGCCGTGCGCACGCAGGACGGGGTGAAGCCGGTCTTCGTGTCCGTCGGACACCGGGTGAGCCTCGCCGCCGCGTGCGAGCACGTGCTGCGGCTCGCGCCGAGGTACCGCCTGCCCGAGACCACCCGGCGCGCGGACGCGCTGTGCCGCCGGGCGCTGCGCGAGATCTCGTAGGGCATCCGGGCCACCGGGGCCGCGCCTGCCCGCGCGCGGGTGCGCCGTGGCGCTGCGCGGGCCCTCGGGGCATCGGCGAGGTGCGGCTGCCCGCAGCGGGCGACCCGTACCCGGCCGGGCGGGTCACTGCGTGGCGGCCACCCGGAACGTGATGCCCGCCGCCTGGAGGCGCTTCGTCAGGGCGTCGCCCATGGCCGCCACGGTGGTGAGCTGGCCGGACCTGGGCGGGAGATCGTCGAAGGCGAGGGAGAGGGCCGACTCGGCGAGCATCTTGGCCGTTTCGCCGTAGCCGGGGTCGCCGCCCGAGACCTCGGTGAAGACGCGGCGCCCACCGCCCTCGCCGACGAACCGGACCGAGAACCAGCTCCTGGCGCGGCGTGCCTCGTCCGGCCCGTCCCCGGGCTTGAGGCGGCCGGACAGCCAGCGCCTGGCGGGTGGCAGCTGGGCGGCGGCGAGGAGTCCGCCGACGGCCGCGACGCCGCCGACCGCGACGGGGAGCCGGCGCACCGCGGCGTAGTGCCGGTAGCGGAAGTCGGGGCCGTACCGCTCCAGGGCCCGGGCCGAGCGCTGCACGATCTGCGGGTCGATCGTGGGCAGCGGCAGTGCCCACGCGCCGACCTCCTTGGCGTACCGCGGGGCGCTCGGTGGCGCGTACGCCTTCCGCCCCACCAGACGCGGCTCGTGGCGCCTGCGGTCCTGCGCGGCGGCCACCATGTGCCGGCCGCGGGCGAACTGGTTGAGGGCCGAGGCGAACGTACCGCCGGAGAACGTCGCGTTGGAGCGCACGAAACCGTCTACGCGCAGCGGCACCCCCTCGGGCAGCTGCCGCACGGTGAAGTAGGCGCCGAGGTCGTGCGGGACGGAGTCGAAGCCGCAGGCGTGCACGAGCCGCGCTCCGGTCTCCCGCGCGCGGGCGTCGTGCCGCACATACGTCAGGTCGACGAACTCGGGCTCACCGGTGAGGTCGGCGTAGTCGGTGCCGAGGTCCGCGCACGCGGCGACCAGGTCCTCGCCGTAGGTGAGGTACGGGCCCACCGTCGTGGCGACCACGCGGGTGCGGGCGGCCAGTTCGCGCAGCGACGCCGGGTCGGCCACGTCGGCGCGCACGAGTGCGAGGTCCGCGCAGGCCGGGGCGATCTCCGTCAGGCGCTCGCGCAGCCTTTCGAGCTTGGAGGTGCTGCGCCCGGCGATCGCCCAGCGCAGGCCCTCGGGCGCGTGCGCGGCGAGGTACTCCGCCGTGAGCGCGCCCACGAACCCGGTCGCCCCGAAGAGCACGATGTCGTAGGGGCGGTCCGCCCGGTCCGCCGCCCGCTGTCCGCTCATGTCGTCCCTCAGCCCCTCAGCCGTGTGGCCCCCGTGCCGTTGTCGGGGGCCGAGGCTAGCGTGAGGGGTGAGCGGCAGGACCATGACCCCGGAGGTGGCCGTGACGGTCTCCAGCAGATCGTGTGAGATCGCGGAGGAAGCGGGCGAAGTCACCCGGGCGATATCGGGGTGATATCCGGAAGGGTCCGGTTCGGGTGGGCTCGTACCGGAACTCGGCACGCGACCCCTATTGTTCCCCTAATTGACTGAGCGCTTGCTCGTCCAGGTCTTGTGCACGGTGGAACGCGTTCTTAACATCGCTGATGTTACATCAGTTGTGTCACATCGCTGGGGGCCTCATGGCAACGGCAGGGACGGCGGATTCGGCAGGGCTGCCCGCGGGGCACGGCCCGCTCGACGGCGTGCGCGTCGTGGAGCTGGCCGGCATCGGGCCGGGCCCGTTCGCCGCCATGCTGCTCGCCGACCTCGGCGCCGATGTCGTCCGGGTCGACCGCCCCGGCGGCGCCGGACTCGCGATCGATCCGGCCTACGACATCACCAACCGCAACAAGCGGTCCGTCCTGGTCGACCTCAAGTCGCAGGACGGCCCCGAGCAGGTCCTCGC
Organism: Streptomyces sp. NPDC002004; assembly: GCF_053593975.1. Taxonomy (NCBI): domain Bacteria; kingdom Bacillati; phylum Actinomycetota; class Actinomycetes; order Kitasatosporales; family Streptomycetaceae; genus Streptomyces; species Streptomyces sp. NPDC002004. The sequence continues at coordinate 22,308 of NZ_JBSFDP010000050.1, read as the reverse complement.
GCTCGTCGAGCGAGCCGACATCGTCATCGAGGGCTACCGCCCCGGCGTCGCCGAGCGCCTCGGAGTCGGCCCCGATGTCTGTCACGCCCGCAACCCCCGGCTGGTCTACGGCCGGATGACCGGCTGGGGCCAGGAGGGCCCGCTCGCCCCGCGTGCCGGACACGACATCGCGTACATCGCCCTCACCGGCACCCTCGGCATGATCGGCAGCCCGGACGAGCCCCCGACCGTGCCCGCCAACCTGGTCGGCGACTACGCGGGCGGCTCGCTCTACCTCGTCGTCGGCGTCCTCGCGGCCCTGCACCACGCCCGGGCGACCGGCGCCGGACAGGTCGTGGACGCCGCGATCGTGGACGGCGCCTCCCATCTGGCCTCGATGATCCACGGAATGCTGGCGGCCGGCGGCTGGCAGGACCGGCGCGGGTCCAACCTCCTCGACGGCGGATGCCCCTTCTACGGCACGTACGAGACGGCGGACGGCCGGTACATGGCGGTCGGCGCGCTGGAGCAGCAGTTCTACGACGAGTTCGTCGACGTGCTCGGCATCCGGGAGGAGGCGCCGGCCCGCAAGGACGTGGCCCGGTGGGGCGAGCTGCGCGAAGCGGTCGCGGCCCGCTTCAGGACACGTACGCGTGACGAGTGGACCGCGCTCTTCGAGGGGTCCGACGCCTGCGTGGCCCCCGTGCTGTCGCTGCGCGAGGCGCCCGGGCATCCGCATCTCGCCGCCCGCGGCACCTTCACCGAGCACGGCGGCATCGTCCAGCCGGCCCCCGCGCCCCGCTTCTCCGCGACCCCCGTGTCCGTGCGCACCGGGCCCGCACAGCCCGGCGCCGACACCGCGGACGTGGCCCGCGACTGGGGCGTACCGGCGCTCGCCGCGCCCCCATCAGCCTCCGCCGATGCGACGCCGGTCTCCGCCCCGTCCGCATCACGCCCGACCGGATCCGCCCCGTCCGGCCCACGTCCGGCCGGTTCCGCCCCGGACTCCGCGCATGCCGTACTCGCCTCCCCACCCGGCACACCCACCCCTGGCCCCGCCCCCGCGCACGACGCACCGAGCGACACGAAGGACGACGCCTGATGCAGATCTCCGTACCGCTCGCCTACGCGGATGACCCGCGGCAGGCCGCCGACGACGTCGCCGCCCTGGAACCGGCGGGCCTCGACGCCGTCTGGGTCGCTGAGGCCTACGGCTTCGACTCACCCACCGTCATGGGCTATCTGGCCGCCCGCACCGAGCGCATGAAGATCGGCGCCGCGATCCTCAACGTCTACTCGCGCACCCCCGCCCTCATCGCGCAGACCGCCGCAGGTCTCGACGCGATCTCCGGCGGCCGGGCGGTCATCGGGCTCGGTGCGTCGGGCCCGCAGGTCGTCGAGGGCTGGCACGGGAAGCGGTACGACAAGCCGCTGGGCCGGACCCGCGAGACGATCGAGCTGACCCGCCGCATCCTGCGCCGCGAGGTCATCGACCACCACGGCATCACGGACATGCCCCTGCCCGGCGGCCTGGGCAAGCCGCTCAAGATCCTCACCCGGCCCGTGCGTCCCGAAGTGCCGCTGTACGTCGCATCGCTGGGACCCGCCAACGTCCGGATGACCGCCGAGATCGCCGACGGCTGGCTGCCCACGCTCTTCCTGCCGGAGAAGGCCGACCGGGTGTGGGGCGCCGCGCTCGCCGAGGGCACGGCCCGCCGCGACCCGTCGCTCGGGCCGCTGGAGACGGTCGCGGGCGGGCTCCTCGCCATCGGGGACGACGCGGCGGCCGTGCGGGACCTCGCCCGCCCCCAGATCGCGCTCTACGTGGGCGGCATGGGCGCCCGCGGCAAGAACTTCTACAACGACCTCGCGGTCGCCTACGGGTACGAGAAGGAGGCGGCGCTCATCCAGGAGCTGTACCTCTCCGGCCGCAAGAAGGAGGCCGAGGCGGCCGTGCCGGACGAGTTCTGCGAGCTCATGTCGCTGTGCGGCCCCGAGGGCTATGTGCGCGAGCGCGTCGAGGCCTTCCGCGCCGCCGGCGTCACCATGCTCAACGTCATCCCTGTCGGCCCCGAGCCGGCCAAGCTGATCGAAACCGTCAAGAGCTGGCTCTGAACACCGACGGCAGGCTCCAGGAGGCCCCCGTATGACCATGGAACGGCAGATCTTCTCGGCCGAGCACGACGCGTTCCGCGAGACGGTCCGCACCTTCCTCGCCAAGGAGGTGCTGCCCCACTACGAGCAGTGGGAGAAGGACGGCATCGTCGCGCGCGAGGCCTGGCTGGCGGCCGGACGGCAGGGTCTGCTCGGGCTCGCCGTGCCCGAGGAGTACGGCGGCGGGGGCAACTCCGACTTCCGCTACAGCGCCGTCATCGCCGAGGAGTTCACCCGCGCGGGCGCCGCAGGACTCGCCATCGGCCTGCACAACGACATCATCGGCCCCTATCTGACCTCGCTCGCCACGCAGGAGCAGAAGCGGCGCTGGCTGCCCGGCTTCTGCAGCGGCGAGATCATCACCGCCATCGCGATGACCGAGCCCGGTGCGGGCTCCGACCTCCAGGGCATCCGCACCACCGCCGAGGACAAGGGCGACCACTGGCTGCTCAACGGGTCCAAGACGTTCATCTCCAACGGCGTCCTGGCCGATCTGGTCGTCGTCGTCGCGAAGACCACGCCCGAGGGCGGGGCGCACGGTCTGTCGCTGCTCGTCGTCGAGCGCGGCATGGAGGGCTTCGAGCGCGGCCGCAACCTCGACAAGATCGGCCAGAAGGCGCAGGACACCGCGGAGCTGTTCTTCAACGACGTGCGCGTGCCCAAGGAGAACCTGCTGGGCGAGCTCAACGGCGCCTTCGTGCACCTGATGACCAACCTCGCGCAGGAGCGCCTGGCCATAGCCCTCGCGGGGATCGCCGGCGCCGAACACCTGCTGGAGATCACCACCGAGTACGTCAAGGAGCGCGAGGCGTTCGGGCGGCCCCTGGCCAAGCTCCAGCACATCCGCTTCGAGATCGCCGAGATGGCCACCGAGTGCGCGGTCACCCGCGCCTTCGTCGACCGCTGCATCGTCGACCACACCGACCACGGGCTCGACGCGGTGCACGCCTCCATGGCGAAGTGGTGGGCCACCGAACTGCAGAAGCGCGTCGCCGACCGGTGCCTCCAGCTGCACGGCGGCTACGGCTACATGACCGAGTACCGCGTCGCCAAGGCCTTCACCGACGGCCGCATCCAGACCATCTACGGCGGGACGACCGAGATCATGAAGGAGATCATCGGCCGCGCCCTGCTCGCCTGACCCTCATTCGAAAGGCTTTTCCAGTGAGCACCGAAGCGTACGTCTACGACGCGATCCGCACCCCGCGCGGACGCGGCAAGGCCAATGGCGCCCTGCACGGCACCAAGCCGATCGACCTGGTCGTCGGCCTCATCCACGAGGTCCGGGACCGCTTCCCGGACCTCGACCCGGCAGCGATCGACGACATCGTGCTCGGCGTCGTCGGCCCCGTCGGCGACCAGGGCTCCGACATCGCCCGTATCGCGGCCATCGCTGCGGGGCTGCCGGACACGGTGGCCGGCGTGCAGGAGAACCGCTTCTGCGCGTCCGGCCTCGAGGCCGTCAACATGGCCGCCGCGAAGGTCCGTTCGGGCTGGGAGGACCTGGTGCTCGCGGGCGGCGTCGAATCGATGTCGCGGGTCCCGATGGCCTCGGACGGCGGCGCCTGGTTCGCCGACCCGATGACCAACTTCGACACCGGGTTCGTGCCGCAGGGCATCGGCGCCGACCTGATCGCCACCGTCGAGGGCTTCTCGCGCCGCGACGTCGACGAGTACGCGGCCCTGTCGCAGGAGCGTGCCGCCGCGGCCTGGAAGGACGGCCGCTTCGACCGCTCCGTCGTCCCCGTGAAGGACCGCTCGGGCCTGGTCGTCCTCGACCACGACGAGTACATGCGCCCGGGCACCACCGCCGACTCGCTCGCCAGGCTGAAGCCGTCGTTCGCGGACATCGGCGAGCTCGGCGGCTTCGACGCCGTGGCCCTGCAGAAGTACCACTGGGTCGAGAAGATCGACCACGTGCACCACGCGGGCAACTCCTCCGGCATCGTCGACGGCGCCTCGCTCGTCGCGATCGGCTCGAGGGCGGTGGGGGAGCGGTACGGGCTGCGCCCCCGCGCCCGGATCGTCTCGGCGGCCGTCTCCGGCTCCGAGCCGACCATCATGCTCACCGGCCCGGCGCCCGCCACCCGCAAGGCCCTCGCCAAGGCCGGACTGACCATCGACGACATCGACCTCGTCGAGATCAACGAAGCCTTCGCCGCGGTCGTCCTGCGCTTCGTCAGGGACATGGGCCTGTCCCTCGACAAGGTCAACGTCAACGGCGGCGCCATCGCCCTCGGCCACCCCCTCGGCGCCACCGGCGCGATGATCCTCGGCTCCCTCGTCGACGAACTGGAGCGCCAGGACAAGCGCTACGGCCTCGCCACGCTGTGCGTCGGCGGCGGCATGGGCATCGCCACCATCATCGAGCGCCTGTAACCCCAGCGGCCCACCAGACTTCCACGGAGAGCATCAGATGACCGAGAGCACCACCATCCGCTGGGAACAGGACGAGACCGGCATCGTCACCCTCGTTCTCGACGACCCCAACCAGTCCGCGAACACCATGAATCAGGCGTTCAAGGAATCCATCGCGGCGATCGCCGACCGGGCCGAGGCCGAGAAGGACTCCATCCGCGGCATCATCTACACCTCCGCGAAGAAGACCTTCTTCGCGGGCGGCGATCTGAAGGACATGATGAAGGCCGGCCCCGAGGACGCCCAGCAGGTGTTCGAGGCCGGTACCGGTATCAAGAACTCCCTGCGCCGCATCGAGACCCTGGGCAAGCCGGTGGTCGCGGCCATCAACGGCGCGGCACTCGGGGGCGGTTACGAGATCGCGCTCGCCAGCCACCACCGGATCGCGCTGGACGCCCCGGGCTCCAAGATCGGCCTGCCCGAGGTCACCCTCGGCCTGCTCCCGGGCGGGGGCGGCGTGACCCGCACCGTGCGCCTCATGGGCATCGCCGACGCGTTGCTCAAGGTGCTGCTCCAGGGCACCCAGTACAACCCGAAGCGCGCGCTGGAGAACGGCCTGGTGCACGAGGTCGCGGAGACCCCCGAGGAGATGATGGCCAAGGCACGCGCCTTCATCGACGCCCACCCCGAGTCGCAGCAGCCCTGGGACGTCCCCGGCTACAAGATCCCCGGCGGCACCCCGGCGAACCCCAGGTTCGCCGCCAACCTCCCCGCCTTCCCGGCCAGCCTCAAGAAGCAGACCAACGGCGCCCCCTACCCGGCGCCCCGCAACATCCTCGCCGCGGCCGTCGAAGGCTCCCAGGTCGACTTCGAGACCGCGCTGACCATCGAGGGCCGGTACTTCACCGAGCTGGTCACCGGCCAGACCGCGAAGAACATGATCCAGGCGTTCTTCTTCGACCTCAACGCCGTCAACTCCGGCGCCAACCGCCCCAAGGGCATCGAGCCGCGCACGGTCCGCAAGGCCGCCGTGCTCGGCGCCGGGATGATGGGCGCAGGCATCGCCTACTCGTGTGCGCTCGCGGGCATCGAGGTGGTCCTCAAGGACGTGTCCCAGGAGGCCGCGGAGAAGGGCAAGGCCTACTCCGAGACCCTGTGCGCGAAGGCCGTCGCCAAGGGACGTACGACGCAGGAGAAGGCGGACGCGCTGCTCGCCCGGATCACGCCGACCGCCGACCCCCAGGACCTTGCGGGCTGCGACGCCGTGATCGAGGCCGTGTTCGAGGACCCGGCGCTCAAGCACAAGGTGTTCCAGGAGATCCAGGGCGTCATCGAACCGGACGCGCTGCTCTGCTCCAACACCTCGACCCTGCCGATCACCCTGCTCGCCAAGGGCGTGGAGCGCCCCGCGGACTTCATCGGCCTGCACTTCTTCTCGCCCGTCGACAAGATGCCGCTCGTCGAGATCATCAAGGGCGAGCGCACCGGCGACGAGGCCCTGGCGCGCGCCTTCGACCTGGTCCGGCAGATCAGGAAGACCCCGATCGTCGTCAACGACTCCCGCGGCTTCTTCACCTCGCGGGTCATCGGGCACTTCATCAACGAGGGCGTGGCGATGGTCGGCGAGGGCATCGAGCCCGCGTCGGTCGAGCAGGCCGCGGCCCAGGCGGGCTACCCGGCGAAGGTGCTGTCCCTGATGGACGAGCTGACGCTGACGCTTCCGCGCAAGATCCGCAACGAGTCGAAGCTCGCCGTCGAGGAGGCGGGCGGCACCTACACCCCGCACCCCGCGGAGGCCGTCATCGACCGCATGGTCGACGAGTTCGGCCGCCCGGGGCGCAGCGGCGGCGCCGGCTTCTACGAGTACGTGGACGGCAAGCGCGGCGGGCTCTGGCCGGGCCTGCGGGAGCACTTCGCCAAGCCCGGTCACGAGATCCCGTTCCGCGACATGCAGGAGCGGATGCTGTTCTCCGAGGCGATCGACACCGTGCGCCTGCTGGAGGAGGGCGTCCTCACGTCGGTCGCGGATGCCAACATCGGCTCGATCCTCGGCATCGGCTTCCCGGGCTGGACCGGCGGCGTGCTCCAGTACATCAACGGCTACGAGGGCGGTCTGCCCGGGTTCGTGGCCCGCGCGCGGGAACTCGCCGAGCGGTACGGCGAGCGGTTCCAGCCGCCCGCGCTGCTGGTGGAGAAGGCGGACAACGGCGAGAGCTTCGGCGACGCCTGACCCGCTTCCCGGGGCGAGCGGCCCGGCCCCCGCGCCGGACCGCTCGCCCCGGCACGGCCCCGCGCCGGGCCACTCGCGCCGGTCCGGCCGGCTGCTGCGCCCCGCGCGCCGGGGCGTCCGCGGCGGCGTCCGGCCACGGGGTGGCTCAGGACTCCTTGAGCCACTCCCGCAGCTCCTCCTTCAGCGACCGCTGGAACGCGGTCACCAGGGCCTGCACCACCATCGGCTGCATGTGCGCCGACAGCGACTTCATCGCGGCGACGTGCTCCGGGTCCGACTCACGGCCGCAGTCGGGCCCGCGGACCTCGTCGCGGAAGAGCTGCGACAGCTCCCGCGCGGCCGCGCGGGAGTGCTCCATCAGAACGCCGCGCGCCGCCAGGATCGTCTCGTGCGCGATCGGCACGTCCAGCAGCTGCACCCCGAGCCGCAGCAGCCCCGGGTCCACATGGAACGTGTCCGGCGTGTCCTCGGCGAGGACGATGACGTTCATCGCGGCGAGCCGGTCCAGGTCCTCGCCGGACAGGGCACGGCCCGCCCGGCGCTCCAGTTCGGCACGGCTCGCCACCTCCGTCGCGTCGGGCGCCCAGGACGCGACCACGGCGCGGTGGATGGCCAGGTCGTGGGCACTCAGGTCGGGCGGCAGCTGCTCCAGGTAGCGCTCGATCGCCGCCAGCGTCATGCCCTGGTGCTGCAATTCCTCGATCAGGGCCAGGCGTGACAGATGCTCCAGGCCGTAGTGGCCGACCCGGCGCGGACCGATCACCGGGGGCGGGATGAGGCCCCGGGTGCCGTAGAAGCGGATGGTGCGGACCGTGACGCCCGCGCGGGCGGCCAGCTCGTCGACGGTGAGCGTCGGCCCCTCGGGGCCGTTCCCGTGCGGCTCCCCGGTGGCGGCCGGTCGTCCGGTGTCCGTCGTCATGGCAGTTCCTCGCCCCTGTCCGCTGTGCACCAATCGAGTGCAACAGTATTGCTGTCTCACCAGTGTTGTGAAAGCGTCCGCCAGTGTTCCGAGAAGTCCGGCGACGTCACCGGCCGGCCACGACGGCCGGCGCGACAGGAGGCGGTCATGACCACGATCCTGCGACTGCCCGGGGACCCCGCCGAACTCACGCTCCCCGCACTGCTGCACCGCAACGCCCAGGACCACGGCGACCGCCCCGCCCTCTCCTGGCGCTCGGGCCCAGGCACCGACGGGTCGTGGACCACCCTCACCTGGTCCGATGCACGCCGTGAGGCGGCCGTCCTCGCCGCCGGCTACGCAGCGCTCGGCGCCGGACGCGGCGACCACGTCCTCATGATGATGGGCAACCGTCCGGAACACTGGCTCAGCGACGTCGCCCTGACCCATCTCGGTGCCGTCCCCGTCACCGTCTACGGCACCGCCGCGCCCGACCAGGTCGCCCATGTCGCCCGGCACAGCCGTGCCCGCCTCGCGATTGTCGAGGACACCCGCGAACCGGCCCGCTGGGAACCCCTGCTGAAGGACCCCACGGTGCCGCTGGAGCGACTGGTGGTCGTGGAACCCGGACCGCAGGACCCGGCGGCCCCGGACGCCCGGCGGGCCCCGACCGCGGGCACCCACCTCCCGTATGCATCCGTCCGCGCAACGGGCCGACGTCTCCACGACCCCGACGCGTTCGAGAAGGCCTGGCGCGAGACACACGCGAGCGACCCCCTCACCGTCCTCTACACCTCCGGCACCACGGGCGATCCGAAGGGTGTCCGGATCAGCCACCGCAATGTGATCCTCAACGCCGTGGCCCTGGACCGCGTGGTGGAGCTGCCCGACCACGTCGAGCACATCTGTTACCTCCCCTTCGCGCACATCGCGGAGCGCATGCTCGGGATCTACCTGCCGGTGTTCCGTGCCTCGCACGTCCGCCTCTGCGCGGACCCGGCGCAGGTGGCCGCGACGGTGCGGGAGCTCCACCCGGCGCAGTTCTTCGGGGTCCCGCGCGTATGGGAGAAGCTCGCCGCGTCCCTGCGTGCCGCGCTCGCCGGGCTCCCGGCGGACCGGATGCGTGCGGTCGAGGCGGCGAACGGGACGGCCCGCGCGTGCGTGGCGTACCGGGAACGCGGCGAGGAGCCGCCGGCCGAACTGGAGGCCGCGTACCGGGAGGCCAAGGAGACGGTGCTCGACCCGCTGCTCGCGCTCGCCGGGTTCGACCGGCTGGTGTGGACCGCCAGCGCGTCCGCCCCCATGCCGCGGGACGTCGTGGCCTTCTGGGCCGGATTCAGCGTCACGATCATGGATGCCTGGGGTCTGACCGAGACGACCGGTGTCGCCACCACCAACAGCCCGTCGGGCTTCCGTCTCGGCTCGGTGGGCAGGCCGCTCGACGGCGTCGACGTCCGTATCGCCGACGACGGGGAGATCCTCGTCCGCGGCGAGACCGTCTGCGAGGGCTATCTGCGCGCGGACGGTTCGGTCGAGAGCGCCCGCGACGCCGAGGGCTGGTTCCCGACCGGGGACGTCGGACGGCTCGATGACGACGGCTTCCTCTGGCTCACCGACCGCAAGAAGGAAATGATCATCACGTCGACGGGCAAGAACGTCTCACCGGCCCTTGTCGAGAACGCCCTCAAGGAGCACCCGCTCGTCGGCCAGGCCTTCGTGCACGGGGACGGCCGCTCCTACCTGGTCGCGCTGCTCGTCCTGGACCCCGAGCTGGCGCCCGCGTGGGCGGCCGCGCGCGGCATCACGGGAGGCGATCTCGGCGCCCGCCCCGAGGTGCGCGCCGAGATCGCCCGCGCCGTGGAGGCGGCCAACGCCGGGCTGAACCGCACCGAGCAGGTCAAGCGCTACCGCCTGCTCACCGAGGAGTGGGGCCCGGACACCGGCGAACTCACGCCCTCGCTGAAGCTGCGGCGCCGGGTGATCCGCACCAAGTACGCGGCCGAGATCGAGGCGCTCTACGGTGCGTGACCGCGTGGACGCGGTGGGCGCCGCAAGACGCCGTTCAACTGGCTTCCGGTTCCTGGACATCCCGTGATCAACATGTGAGAAGTTCCGCTATGTGACCTGCGCCACCGCGTGCCGGGTGGGGCGTAGGGGAAGGTGTTGCGTCGGTCTGTGCCTCGGTCAGGAGTGGCACGGGCCGTGGCACATCCGGACACCGGAGCGATCCGGCTGACCAGAGAGTAGATGCACCACGTGAGCAACAAAGCCGTAGACACGGCACGGGCCGCATCCCGCACAGATGCGACCCAGGCGCCCGCGGACGCGGGCGATGCCGGTTACAGCAAGGACCTCAAGGCCCGCCACGTCAACATGATCGCGATCGGAGGCGCGATCGGCACCGGACTCTTCCTCGGAGCCGGTGGCCGCCTCCACAGCGCGGGCCCAGCGCTTGCCCTCTCGTACCTCGTATGCGGCGTCTTCGCGTTCTTCGTCGTACGCGCCCTCGGTGAGCTGGTGCTCTACCGGCCGTCCTCGGGGTCCTTCGTGTCGTACGCGCGCGAGTTCCTGGGTGAGAAGGGTGCCTACGTCGCCGGGTGGATGTACTTCCTGAACTGGTCGACCACCGGTATCGCCGACATCACCGCGATCGCGCTGTACACGCACTACTGGAGCATGTTCACCAGCATTCCGCAGTGGATGCTGGCGCTGGTCGCGCTCGCGGTGGTCCTGGCCGTGAACCTGATCTCGGTGAAGATCTTCGGCGAGATGGAGTTCTGGTTCGCGATCATCAAGGTCGCGACGCTCGTCGCCTTCATGCTGATCGGCATCTTCCTGCTGGCCACCCAGCACGACGTGGGCGGACACACGCCCGGCCTGAACGTCATCACGGACCACGGCGGCATCCTCCCGCACGGCGTGATGCCCGTCGTCCTGGTGATGCAGGGCGTGATCTTCGCGTACGCGGCGCTGGAGCTCGTCGGCGTCGCCGCGGGCGAGACCGCGGAGCCGGAGAAGGTCGTGCCGCGCGCGGTGAACTCGATCATGTGGCGCGTGGGTCTCTTTTACGTCGGCTCGGTCGTGCTGCTCGCACTGCTGCTGCCCGGGTCGGTCTACTCGGCCGACCAGAGCCCGTTCGTGACGGTCCTGTCGAAGATCGGCATCCCGGCGGCGGGTGACGTGATGAACCTGGTCGTGCTCACCGCGGCCATGTCGTCGCTGAACTCCGGCCTGTACTCGACCGGCCGCATCCTGCGCTCCATGGCGACCGCGGGCTCCGCGCCCAAGTTCACCGCGCGGATGAACCGCAGCCAGGTTCCCTACGGCGGCATCCTGCTCACCTGCGCGGTGTGCGTGCTCGGTGTCGGCCTGAACTACCTCATGCCGAGCCAGGCCTTCGAGATCGTGCTGAACGTGGCCTCCCTGGGCATCATCAGCACCTGGGTGATCATCATGATCTGCCACCTGATCTTCGTTCGCCGGGCCAAGGCGGGCCTGGTCGCCCGGCCGTCCTTCCGGCTCCCCGGCAGCCCGGTCACGGAGATCGTCACGATCGCCTTCCTGCTGGCCGTGCTCGGCCTGATGTGGAACGACCCGGAGGTCGGCCGCAAGACCCTCCTCCTCATCCCGGTGATCGCGGTCCTGCTGGTCGGCGGCTGGTTCGGAGTCCGCCACCGCGTCTCGCAGGCCGAGGACCGGGAGCTCACCGAGCTCACGAAGTAACAGCGCACGGGCCACTGTCGGTGGCCGCCCGTACGGTGGCGTCATGTCGGAGATCACGTATGTCCGAGGTGACGCCACCGTTCCGTTCGCCCCCGGCCCCAAGGTGATCGCCCATGTCTGCAACGACATCGGCGGCTGGGGCAAGGGCTTCGTCCGCGCGGTCTCCCGCCGCTGGCCGGAGCCGGAGCGGGCCTACCGCGCCTGGCACCGCGACCGGGCGCGGAACGACTTCGGACTGGGCGCCGTCCAGCTCGTCGAGGTCGGCCGGTCCCTGTGGGTCGCCAACATGATCGGCCAGCGTGGAATACGCACGAGCCGCAGCGCGGGGCCACCCGTGCGCTACGACGCCATCGGCACCGCGCTCGACGCCCTCGCCGGGCGGGCCGCGGCCCTCGGTGCGTCCGTGCACATGCCCCGCATCGGCTGCGGTCTGGCAGGCGGCTCGTGGCAGCGCGTGGAGCCGCTGGTGGCCGAGCGGCTGGCCCGACGGGGTGTCGCCGTGACCGTCTACGACCACGAGGGATGACGGGCGGCGGGCCACCGAGCCCGATGGAACGCCGATATCCGGCCAACTGTGGCGCATATGTGCGATCACTTGCACAAATGAGCGGGTAGATCACCGGCATGAACCTTGTACCGGAGCGAATAGGCCCCCTGACCCTGAATCTGGGTCCCCTGAACCCGAGGGTGGAGGACCTGGGGGTCGCCGTCGTCGCCTTCGTCCCCCTCTTCCTCGTCGTCGTGCGCATGCTGCGCCGCATCGACCGGGTGCTCGCCGAACGCAGCGACCGTATCGAGGGAGCGGCCGAGCGCGCCGAAGCCGTACGGGCCCGGGCGGAGGCCGAGCGCGTCGGCGCCGAGGAGGTCCTCGCCGAGGCCCGGCACGACGCCGCGCGGATCCGGCAGCAGGCCCATGAGGAAGGTGTTGCGCTCATCCTCGCGGCCCGTGAGGACGGTCTGCGCGAGCGCGAGCAGCTCATCGCGCGGGGGCAGGCCCGCATCGCCGCCGAGCGCGCCGCCGCCGAGGCCGCGCTCCGGCCCGCCGTCCCGGAGCTGGCGTCGGACCTCGTGGCCCGGATCCTCGGTGAGCCGGTTCCCGCATCGGCGTTCGCCGAGCGGTGACGCGAGCGGGCCGTGCCGCGCGCCGCGGGACCCGTCCGCCCGGGCGACGGCAGCCGCCACTGCGCCCCCGCTTCACAACCGACCCTGCTCCCTGACCGCCTCGCGCGGAGGGCGCACGGCACCGGCTCGGGCGGAGGGCGCGGCACCGGCTCGGGCGGAGGCGGAGGGCGCTGGACCGGCTTCCCGGAGGGTGCGCGGCGCCGGCCGCCCGGCTCGTGAGCGTCCCGGCGATGCGGGGCCGCCGCGACCCTGAAGGATCTCCCCGACGCCCGAGATCGCATACTGGAGGAGCAGCCGGGCACCGGGCCCGCGGCGAGGCGGCCCTCGGGGGAGCGCCTCCTGGTAGCGCGGACGAGGAGCGGAGCGCATGACGCACGAAGTGCGCGACGAGGCGAGCATCCGCCGCGACCGCGGCGGCCCCACGCAGGACGGCGCGTCCGTCCGGCACGAGCGCCCCGACCGCCGCCCCGATCCCGAGCCGCCGCCCCGGGGCGGGATGCTCTGGGAGATCGTCGGTGACGTCCGCACCCTGCTCACCCTGCCGCCCGCGCTGACCATGCAGGTCGCGCACCCCGCCATAGGCGCCGGCGTCGACGACCACTCGGTGTTCCGGACGGACCCGTGGGGGCGTGCGGAGCGGTCGCTGGGTTCGGTGCTGCTCTGGGTGTACGGGGGCGACGACGCCGTCGAGGAGGGGCGCCGGCTCCGCGAGCTGCACAGGACCATCCAGGGCACGGACGCGCACGGCCGGCGCTACCACGCGTTGACGCCCGCCTACTACGCATGGGTGCACGCCACCGGCTTCCCCGTCTTCCAGTACTCCGCGCGCTACCTGCGCCGCCGCCCCTACACCGAGGCCGAGGAGCGCCGCCTCTACGCGGAGTGGCTGCAGGTGGGCCGAATCCTCGGCATCAGCGACCGGGACATGCCCCAGACCCTGGAGGAGTTCTGGCCGTACTACCGCAGCGTGCTGGCCGATGAACTGGAGCTGACGACCGTCGCCGAGGAACTGGTCGCCGTCGACCGCCCCGTCCCGGCGCCCGACCGGGGCCCGGCCCTGCTCCGCGTGGTGCTCCGCGCGCTGTGGCCGGCCCTGTGTCCGCTCTTCGTCCGCTTCCGCCGCTTCGTCACGGTCGGCCTGATGCCGCCGGACGCCCGCGAGGCGATCGGCCTGCCGTGGACCGCGCGCCAGGAGCGCCGGCTGCGCCGCTTCGGCCGAGCCATCGCCGTGCTGGTCCCGCTGCTCCCGGCCCGCCTCCGTTACTTCCCCCGGGCCCACCGTGCCCGCACCGCCCCCGGACAGCCCGTCCCGTCTCCCTGACCCCGGGGCCACCGGACCCCCGTCGTGCGGACCTGCCGCAGGAGGGCCGGGAACGGCACCCGCCCGCCCCCGTACCGGCGGACGGGCGGGTGGGCGGAGAGCCCCCCCGGCCCCCGCCGGGGCCGGGAGCCGGGTGCCGCCCCGTCAGTGGGCGGTGTCGTGGATCCGGTTGGTCGCCTGGATCTGCTTCCACGACGCGGGCCGGTGCGGTGTCACCGCGGCGGCAGCGCTGCGGGCGCCGCCCGGCGCGGGCGCCGCGGCCGGCTTGGCCGGCTCGTAGAGCCAGGTGTCGAAGAGGGACACCAGCGATGTGCCGGAGACCTTCTGCGCGTAGGCCACGAAGTCGCCGACCTGTGCGTTGCCGCCGGCCCGCTGCTGCGGCCAGCCCTTGAGGATCTTGAAGAAGGTCTTGTCGCCCACCTTGTCGCGCAGTGCCTGGATGGCCAGGGCCCCGCGGTCGTAGACGGCGATGTCGAACTGGTTGTCCACACCCGGGTCACCGGGCTTGACCTTCCAGAAGGGGTCGTCGGCGGGGTGTTGGGCGTAGACGTAGTCGGCGAGCTGCTGCGCCGTGCCCTCGCCCTCCTTCTCGGACCACAGCCACTGCGCGTAGCGCGCGAAGCCCTCGTTGTTCCAGATGTCGTTCCAGCCGTGGACGGACACACTGTCGCCGTACCACTGGTGGGCCAGCTCGTGCACGACCACCGATACGTTCGCCCCGCTCGCGAACTGCCGCGGGCTGTAGAACGGGCGCGTCTGGGTCTCCACCGCGAAGCCGCTGGTCACATTGGGGACGTAGCCGCCGACCGCGCTGAAGGGGTAGGGGCCGAACACGCTCTCCAGCCACTCCACCACCTCGGGCGTCCGCTCGACACTGGCCTTCGCCGCGCCCGCGTTGTCCCCGAGGTCCTTGCTGTAGGCGTTGACGACGGGCAGCCCGTCCGCCGTCGTGTCGGTCGTGATGTCGAACTTCCCGACGGCGAGTGTGGCCAGATACGTCGCCTGCGGCTTGTTGGACCGCCAGTTGTACGTGGTCCAGCCGAGCTTTGAACTCGTCGACTGGAGGGTGCCGTTGGAGATGGCCTGGTTGCCGTCCGGCACGGCGACCGACACGTCGTAGGTCGCCTTGTCGAGCGGATGGTCGTTCGACGGGAACCACCATGCGGCCGAATCCGGCTCCTGCGCCGCGACGCCGCCGTCGGGCGTGCGGGCCCACGCGGTCCAGCCGTCGATCTTCACCTGGGACGGCTTGTCGGCGTAGCGCACGACGACCGTGACCGGTGTGCCCTTCGGCAGCCCTGCGGCCGGGGTGATCTGCAGTTCGTGGGATCCGGCGGTCGTGAAGGCGGCCTTCCTGCCGTTGACCCGGACCTCGCTGACCTTGAGGCCGAAGTCCAGGTCGAAGCGCGACAGGTCCTGGGTCGTGGTGGCGAGGATCGTCGCCGTGCCCTGAAGCAGGTCCGTCTGCGGCTGGTACCTCAGCCGGAGGTCGTAGTGGGAGACGTCGTAACCGCCGTTGCCGCTGGCCGGGTAGTACGGGTCGCCCAGGCCCGGGGATCCGGGCGAGAAGTCGGCGGCCGACGCCGGGATCGCCAGCAGAAGCGAGGCCGCGAGTGCGCCTGGGGCGATGAGTCTGCGGTGCAGCACTGAAGCTCCAAGTCGTAGGGGCAGGAGGTGCTTTCGACGATATTCAGTACCTGCCGCCGTCGACGTGTCCATGGCCGCACCTGTCACACGATCGCCATTCGGCCGACATGACCGCACGTACACCACGGACCGTTCGCCAACTCGTACTGCCCTCTTTTGCACACCAGTTGGCCGAGGTAGCTTCCGCGCATGCCGATACGCACACCCTTGCGGATATCCATGCGCCGTACAGGCGCCGCCCGAAGAACATGGGTCACGGTGGTCACCGCCGCCCTGATGGCCGTGTTCCTGTCCCCGGCCGCGGCACCCGCGGCCCCGGCCGTCCCCACCGCGGCCGCGGCACCCGCCGCCGCCAAGGCTCCCCGTGAGAGCCGGCCCGTCTACTCCTACGCCCACGCCATCCGCGAATCCGTCTGGGTCGACACCGGGCTCGACGGCGACGGCGACGGCCGTACCGACCGTGTCGCCGCCGACATCGTGCGCCCCGCCGAACCTGCCCGGCAGGGACGCAGGATCCCCGTCATCATGGACGCCAGCCCGTACTACTCGTGCTGCGGGCGCGGCAACGAAAGCCAGAAGAAGACCTACGACGCACACGGCAACCCGGTGCAGTTCCCGCTCTTCTACGACAACTACTTCGTGCCGCGCGGGTACGCGTTCGTCGCCGTGGACCTGGCCGGCACCAACCGCTCCGACGGCTGTGTCGACGTCGGCGGGCGCTCCGACATCCAGTCCGCGAAGGCCGTCGTCGACTGGCTCGGCGGCCGCGCCTCCGCCTGGTCCAGCCGTAGCGGCGGCCACCGCGTCCGTGCCACCTGGACCGACGGGACCACCGGAATGATCGGCAAGAGCTGGGACGGCACCATCGCCAACGGCGTCGCCGCCACCGGTGTCAGGGGTCTGAAGACCGTCGTCCCGATCAGCGCCATCTCCTCCTGGTACGACTACTACTTCGCCCAGGGCGCCCCGCTGTACGACTCGGGCCCCGACTGGCTGTCCGACTACGTGGAGAGCCCGGGGGCACGCGCCCACTGCGCCGCCGTGCAGAAACGTCTCGTCGATGAGGCGCCGCGCACCGGCGACTGGACGCGGCTGTGGAGCGAGCGCAACTACGTCGCCGACGCCCGCAAGGTGCGCGCCAGCGTCTTCCTCGTCCACGGTCTGCAGGACCTGAACGTGCGCACCAAGAACTTCGGACAGTGGTGGGACGCGCTGGCCAAGGCGGGCGTGGAGCGCAAGATCTGGCTCTCGGGGACCGGCCACGTCGACCCGTTCGACTACCGCCGTTCCGCCTGGGTGCGCACCCTGCACCGCTGGTTCGACCACGAACTGCTCGGCTACCGCAACGGTATCGACCGTGAACCGATGGCCGACATCGAGCGCGCCCCGGACCACTGGACCACCGACCGTGTCTGGCCGCCGCGTTCCACCGCCGCCACCACCGTCCGCCCCGGACCCGGCCGGGCGCCCGGCGTCGGCACCCTCGGCCTGCGCACCGCCCCGGCCGGAGCGACCGAGACGTTCACCGACGACCCGAAGCTGAACGAGGACGACTGGGCCGCGCACATCGACGAACCCACCGCCGCCAAGGCCGGGTTCGTGACCCGGCCGCTCAGCCACGACCTGCGCCTGTCCGGCTCGTCGAAGGTCACCGTCACCGCGACTCCGACCACCCCGACCGCGCACCTGTCCGCCGTCCTCGTCGACATCGGCCCCGCCACCATCCGCGACTACACGGACCCGGGCGAGGGCATCACGACGCTGACCGACCGCACCTGCTGGGGCGCGAGCACCGGCGGCGACAGCGCCTGCTACAAGAAGACCGAGGCGAAGACCGCCGACGTCACCCACACCGTCGTCAGCCGCGGCTGGGCCGACCTCGGCACCTGGGCCGACCCGAAGAAGGGCCGCCCCCTCACTCCCGGCACGGCCTACACGCTCACCATCGGCCTCGCCGCGAGCGACCACGTGGTACCCGCCGGACATCGTCTCGCCCTGATCGTCGCAGGCACCGACAAGGACCTCATCGACCCGCCCGCCGACACCCCCGCGCTCACGCTCGACCTGACCCGGACCTCGGCCCGGGTGCCGTTCGTCGGCGGCACAGCGGCGTTCGTCCGCGCCACGTCGGGCAGCCCGGGCGTATCCGCGGCCCCCGCACCCCGTGCGCCCCGGCCCACGGGCCTGACTCCGGCGCGGTCGGCCCACCGTGTCCCCGGAGACGTCGGCCGATGACCTCACGCACCGGGAATGGCCGTCCGGCCGGAACCGGTGCGTGCACGTTCGCCCTCCCCGTCGCCGCGGCAGCACGCGCCGCGGCGGCGGGGACGGCGCCCGCGGTCACCGTCCCCCGGACCCGCACCGGCGCCGACGACGAGCGCTCCCTGCGCGGGAGCGCCGATCGACGGCCGCTGCCCACCGGCTCCTACGCCTTCGCCAGGCCCTCGTCCGTGAGCCGGGCCGCCTCCCGTGCGCACCCCCAGGCGACCGTGACGCCCGCGCCCCCGTGCCCGTAGTGGTGCACCAGCGCCCCGCCGCCCGGCAGCGCCACCCGTTCCAGCCGCACCGCGTCGCGCACGGGCCGCAGCCCGACCCGGTGCCCCAGTACCCGTGCCCCGGCGATCTCCGGCCGGACCGCGGCGCAGCGCTTCACGATCTCCTCGGCGACCGCAGGGTCCGGCTCCAGTGACCAGGCGCCCTCCTCCGCCGTACCGCCCAGGACGAGCCCGCCGGGCTGCGGGAAGAAGTACGTGATGGCGTGCGACGCCGGGTCGGCCGCGGTGTACCACGTCTCGACACCCGGATTCTCGACCACGACCAGCTGCCCCCGTACGGGACGCACCGCGGGGTCGGGCACGAGGGTGTGGGCGCCGAGGCCGGTGCAGTTGACCACGACCGGCGCCTCGGCCGAGGCCTCCGCCAGCGCCCGGACCTCACGCCGCTCGACCGTTCCGCCCGCCGCCGCGAAGCGGTCCTGGAGCCAGCGCAGATGCACCGGCATGTCGATCAGGGGCAGCCGCGCCCACAACCCGGTGCCCCGGTCCGGGCATTCGGCGGGCGTCGCCTCCCGCAGCCCCGGCACCCGGGCCGCCCACGCCCCGAGACCGTCCAGCCGCGTGTCCGCGTGTACGCCCTCGACCATGCGTACGCCGGTCTCCGCAGGGCGCCGCGCCAACTCCGTGTACACGCCGAGCGATACGAGCGACCAGTCGCCGACGAGCTCCTCCGGCTCGATGCGGTACGGCCACCACAGTGCGCCCGCGACCGCCGAGGTGGTGAGCTCGGCGGGCTCCCGCGACCACAAGCGCACCCGTCGTCCGTGCTCCGCCAGGACGACCGCCGTCGTCAGGCCGATGACCCCGCCGCCCACCACGATCACGTCTGCGTCCACGCCGGGACCGTAGCGGAATTCCTGCTGCCGTGCTCACATCACGTTCCGAGTGGGGATACTTCAGACATGTCTGCCGCATACGCGACCTTCGCGCTGGCGCCCGCCATGCGCGCCGGCGGGGTTCTCGCCAACGGTGACTACCAAGTGCACCGGGACTTCGTGGACTTCGTCGTCGACGGACGCCCCCTGCTGTTCCGGCTCGCCGACCTCGACGCGGTGTCCCCGCTCGCCTCCGACGTACCGCCCGCGATCTTCACCGCCCATGTGCGCAGCCTCCTCCTGGAGGCCGAAGCCCCACTGCCCGGCGGGAGGCATGTCATCTACGGCTGCCCGGAGTGCGAGGACATCGCCTGCGGCGCCGTCACCGCGGTCATCGAGCGGGCACCGGACGACAGCGACGACTACGTGTGGCGCGACTTCGCCTGGCAGACCGACGACCACGCCGATCTGGAACGCAACGGGTACCACGGCATAGGGCCCTACCGGTTCCGCGGCGCCGAGTATCGCGCGGCACTCGCCGGTCTGCTGGAGGACACCGCGCGGTCCGCGGAGCCGGTGCGCCGCCGGGTTCTGCTCATCGGCGCCCGCGTCGCCGTCCTCGCCCAGCTGGCCGCAGCACTGCGCACCATCGGCATCGGCGCCGACATCACCGCGGACGCCGACGACGTACCGGCGGAGGAGCTGCGCGGCTACGGCGCGGTGTTCTTCGGCCGCGGGACCGGCGAACCGGAGCGCGCCGCCGTGCTGGACGCCTTCGCGCGCGCCGGCGTGCACGTGGCCGCGGTCGGCGGACTCGCGCCGGTCGTGCCGCTGCTCGTCGCCCAGGTCGAGGACGCGCTGGACCGCACCCCCCGGGACCGGCGCCGCCTCACCGGCCTGACCGCGACCCGTGACAGCGCCGTCGTCGAGGTCTCCTCGGCCTGCCGGGTCCAGCTCGTCGCCTACCGTCTCGACCGCCTCCGGCGCACCCGCACCCACGAGGCCTTCGACGGCGTGCTGGAGCCGGGGGAGCATCTCCTCGCGCTGGACGCGAGGGCGACGAGGGGTGAGGCGTTCGTGGTGGCGCGGACCTCCGGCGGCGTGCTGGTGGCACCGGTGGCCCGCTGAGCGCCCGTCGCCCCGTTCCCCGCCCGTCGCCCCGTTCCCCGTCCGTCGAGCCGGTTTCCGCCCGCCGCCCCGTTCCCCGCCCGTCGCGCCGGTCTCCGGCCCGCCAGCCCCAGCCGCCGCCCCGGCCTGCCCAGCGTCCACACACCCGGACAGCGGGGCGGTGGCCCCGCGAGCCCCTGCCGTTCCCCTTTCCCCGCCCCGTCCCGCACGGAGGGTCCCCGGCCTGCCATTAGGATCCTTGGCCTGATGACTGCCACCCTCGTCGCCAAGAATCTCGCCGCCGGGCACGGCGACCGGTCCCTGTTCTCCGGGCTCGACCTCGTGGTCGCGCCGGGGGACGTGATCGGGCTCGTCGGTCCCAACGGCGCCGGCAAGTCCACGCTGCTGCGCCTGCTCGCCGGGCTGAACACGCCCGAGCAGGGCGAACTGCGGCTCTCGCCGCCCGCCGCCACCGTCGGCCATCTGCCCCAGGAGCCGGAGCGGCGCCCCGGCGAGACGGTGCGGGCGTTCCTGGCCCGGCGCACCGGTGTCGCCGAGGCGCAGCACGTCATGGACGAGGCCACCCAGGCGCTCGTCGACGGCGCACCGGGCGCCGACGACGCCTATGCGGTCGCGCTGGAGCGCTGGCTCGCGCTCGGCGGCGCCGACCTCGACGAGCGCGCCGACGACGTCGCCGACTCGCTCGGCCTGGCCGTCGGCCTCGACCAGCACATGACCTCGCTCTCCGGCGGCCAGGCGGCCCGCGCCGGTCTCGCCTCGCTGCTGCTCTCCCGTTACGACGTCTTCCTGCTCGACGAGCCGACCAACGACCTGGACCTGGACGGCCTGGACCGGCTGGAGAGGTTCGTCCGCGGCCTGCGCGCCGGAACGGTCGTGGTCAGCCACGACCGCGAGTTCCTGGCCCGCACCGTCACCAAGGTGCTGGAGCTGGACCTCGCGCAGCAGCAGATCGCCCTGTACGGCGGCGGCTACGAGGCGTACCTGGAGGAGCGGGAGGTGGCGCGCCGCCACGCGCGCGACGACTACGAGGAGTACGCGGACAAGCGGGCGGCGCTCCAGGAGCGCGCGCAGACGCAGCGCTCCTGGATGGACAAGGGCGTCAAGAACGCCCGCCGCAAGGCCGGCGACAACGACAAGATCGGCCGGAAGTTCCGCAGCGAGGCGAGCGAGAAGCAGGCGTCGAAGGCCCGGCAGACGCAGCGCATGATCGAGCGCCTGGAGGTCGTCGACGAACCCCGCAAGGAGTGGGAGCTGCGCATGGAGATCGCGTCGGCCCCGCGCTCGGGCGCGGTCGTCGCCACGCTGCGGGACGCCGCCGTGCGGCGCGGCGACTTCGCCTTCGGCCCGTTGACGCTCCAGATCGACTGGGCGGACCGGGTGGCCGTGACGGGCGCCAACGGCGCGGGCAAGTCGACACTGCTGGGCGCCCTGCTCGGCCGGCTGTCCTTGGACTCCGGCCATGCGGCACTCGGTCCGGGCGTCGTCGTCGGCGAGGTCGACCAGGCCCGCAAGCTCTTCCACGGCTCCGAGTCCCTCCTCGACGCCTTCTGCGCGGCCGTCCCCGACACGGAACCCGCCGACGTACGCACGCTCCTCGCCAAGTTCGGCCTCAAGTCCGACCACGTCCTGCGCCCTGCCACGAGCCTGTCCCCGGGCGAACGCACCCGGGCGGCCCTCGCGCTGCTCCAGGGCAGGGGAGTCAACCTCCTGGTCCTGGACGAGCCGACCAACCACCTCGACCTCCCGGCGATCGAGCAGCTGGAGTCGGCCCTGGCGAAGTATCAGGGCACGCTCCTGCTGGTCACGCACGACCGGAGGATGCTGGAGGCCGTGCACACGACGAGGCGGCTCGAGGTGGCCGGAGGCAAGGTCACGGAGGTCTAGCGGCTGTCTTGGGGCGCCTCGCCGTGGGGCGTTCACGCCCGCCCGGGTGCCGGGGTCGCCCCCGCCGCGGGTCGCCCCCGCGCCCGACCGTCACCGACGTGGCGGAACGCATCGTGCCCTGTTTCCGGTGCCGGCCCGGCACCGGAAACAGGGCACGTCGTTCCCGAGCCCCGTGACCGGACTCCCGCCGCCCTGCGGGCAGACGACGGGAGTCCGGCGGAAGACGCCCCTAGATGATCGATTCCAAGGGGTCAGTGGCCATATACGGTCAGTGAGCGCATGACGGGCTGTCCTGCGTGGTCGTTGTGCCAGATCGCGGCGGTCATTGCGAGGATGCGTTGCATGACGCGGACGACGACACCGCCGGGTGTGCAGCCTCGGTGCTGTTCGAGATCGAGTCGGCCCTTGAAGGTCTCGTTGACCGACTCGATGACCTGCCGCAACGGCTTGAACCGGGACGCTCCGGGCCGCTCCGGCTCGCCTCTGCGGGCCGG
>NZ_JBSFDP010000049.1:26696-34502 GCF_053593975.1 Streptomyces sp. NPDC002004 | reverse complement strand
CGGCTGCAGCCCACCCAGCGCCGTACCGCCGTCCGCCTCCCGCTTGAACCAGATATTCGGAAACGCCAGGAACCGATGCCACGCCACACCCATGTCCGTCTTCAGCGAGACGGTGATCATCCAGATGAACGACGTCCCGATCTTGATCGTCGCGACGAGGTAGGTGAGGTTCTGCAGCGTGGTCAGGCTCAGGCCCTTGAAGGCCGTGACCAGGGGGTACGAGATCAGGTACGACGCCTCGTAGCCCTCCACGTGGTGCAGGGCGCCCTCCAGGCCGCGCAGCGTCAGGATCGCGAGGCCGATGATGAGGATCACCGACTCGACGAAGTACGCCTGGCCGACGTTGGAGCCCGCGAACCGGGACTTGCGGCCGGCCCGGCCCGGGCGCGACAGCTGGCGGATCACGATCAGCGTGAGAATGCCGAGCGTGGTCAGCAGACCGACCAGCTCGGTGAAGAGCTCGTACGGAGCCCAGTCGCCGATGACGGGGATGTACCAGTCGGCCTGGAACAGCTGGCCGAAGGCGTTCACCAGGGTCAGGACGAGCGTGAAGAAGCCCACCGCCACGAACCAGTGCGCGACGCCTACGACGCCCCAGCGGTTCATGCGGGTGTGGCCGAGGAACTCCTTGACCACGGTGATGGTGCGCTGCTTGGGGTCGTCCGTACGGGTACCGGCGGGCACGGACTGGCCGAGTCGCACGAACCGGTAGATCTGCGCGATGGCCCGGCCGAACAGCGCCACGCCGACGACGGCGAGGACCAACGACACAATGATCGCGGCGAGTTGCATGGAGGCTCCTCGAACCTGCGCGAGAGGATTACTAAGCGGTAACTTATTCAGTCCCTACGAGGCTACCTACTTATCCGGTCGCACAGTAGCCAGAAGACCGGTGATCTGCGTCGCTGAGGTGAGCCTGAGCGGCGCGGTGACCGCGGGCTTCGCGACCCGGTGACCGGCCGACCGTACGGGGCCACGGTACGTCGCCCCTGCGCCGGGCGGCGGGTGCGGTGTGCACTCGGGGTTCCGGCGCGGGTGGGTGCGGGTGTGGGGGTTCCGCCCGGCCCTGGGTTCCGCCCGGCCCTGGGGGTGGTGGCCCGGGCGGCTCGGCGGGGAACGCGTCCCCGAAGTGCGCCATTGGAGCAAATGCGGCATATCGATCGCCGAATTGCGACATTCCAGCGACCCTCCGGGCTCGTCCGCGACACCGGTGAGCCGCGAGTGGGAGCGCCTCCCGTCGGACTTGCGCCGGGCGGACACACGGGGCACCAAATGTAAAGCCTTGGCCATTGGTTCATGTCATGATCACGAACAGTCAATCGCCTTCTGGCAGGACCCATTCCATGCGAACCATCAGTGTCATCACCGCCGTACACAACGGCGGCCACCACTTCATCGGCGACACCTATGAATCCCTGCGCGAACAAAAGCTCCCGGACGACTGGCAATGGGAGTGGTGCGTGCAAGAGGACGGCACCTCGGGTATCCCTGCGAACAGCCTGCCCAGTGACCCCAAGATCATATTCGGGACAGGACAGCAGGCGCGCATAGCGGTGACACGTACACACGCCCTCGCGCGCGCGACAGGAGACCTGATCCGGACGCTGGACGCGGATGATGTACTGCTGCCAGGCGCGCTGGAGCGGGACATCGAGACCCTGGAACGCGTTCCGTGGTGCGTATCCGCCTGCGTCGACCTCCACGAGGACGGGAGCACCGCACCGGGTCCCTATGACCCTCCGGGCGGCCCCTTGGAGTCCGCCCGCTTCTTTCGCGAGGTGCTGGAGCACCGTCTGTCCGTTCAGGCGACCACATTCGCCGCTCACCGTCGCCTGGTGCTCGCGCTGGGCGGCTGGCAGGCATTGTCCGGAGCCGAGACGGTTGCTCTGCTCCTTGCCGCGGAAGCCGTGGCACCCGGTGAGTTCATAGCCGAGCCGAGCGTCCTTTATCGCAAGCATCCCAACCAGACGACCGCATCGAATCAGTACTGGGAACCGACTGAAGCCGCCACCCGGATCGACGCGCTCATGCAACGCGCCAGCGCCCTGCGGGAGTCAGGCTGGACGTGGCAGTAGGTGCACCACCGGCGCGCGACTCAGGTGAGCGGGTGAGGCTTCGGAGGGGAGCTGGGACCCGCTCCGGAAGCGGCTGGGGCCGGAGATCCGGTTCCATGATCTCCGGCATTCGGCCGTCCGCTGCTGCTCGGCCTCGGGGGTGCCGCCGCACATGGTCCGGCAGATCGCGGGACACGGCGGCATCGGCGTAACGATGAAGATCTACGCGCACGCTCCGCTGGATGAGCAGCGGAAGGCTCTCCGGAGACCGGGGGACCCCCCGACCTGAGGGCTGTTGGCGCAGGCGGCACGAAAACACCCCCTCCGACGATCATCGGAGGGGGTGTTTGCCCTGGTGGGGCGATGGTGGCTGGGGCCGGGGTCGAACCGGCGACCTTCCGCTTTTCAGGCGGACGCTCGTACCAACTGAGCTACCCAGCCACGAGGCTTCCGGGGAAACCTCAGCGGTCCTGACGGGATTTGAACCCGCGGCCTCCACCTTGACAGGGTGGCGAGCACTCCAAACTGCTCCACAGGACCAAGCTGTTGCGTACGACAGTGTCGCACACGGTTGAGCGTGCCCCCAACGGGATTCGAACCCGTGCTACCGCCTTGAAAGGGCGGCGTCCTAGGCCGCTAGACGATGAGGGCTATCGGCCCGCCTGCGCGCTTCTCAGCGCGTCGGGGACGTGAGAAGCATATGGGATGGCGGGAGGTATCGCCAAAACGGTTTAACGGGAGGCGCCCGGCCCGGGGGCGGGCGGGGCCGGAGGGGGGTCAGGGGGCGGTCGGCGGGGCGGTGCGGGTGCCGGGTGCGGTGGCGTGGGGGCGGGCCGACGGGCGCGGTGGCGCGGGTGGCGTGGGGGCCGGTGCCGAGCCCGGCCGGTTGTCCTCCGGCAGGTGGCGGCTCACCTCCGCCGTGGACAGCCCCAGACCGCCCAGCCTGATCTCGTCCCAGGCCTGGAGCCGTCGCGTCCCGCGGTCCAGATAGAGGACGGACGCCTCGACCGGGGCGGGACCCCTGCCCTGGAGGGCGCGCAGGCCGCCGCCTCCCGTCGAGCCCTCGACGCGCAGCCGCGTGCCGAGCTTCATGACCTCCGTCTGCTCGTGGTGGAGGTGGCCGGCGAGCACCAGCGGCACCGTCCCGTCCACCTCCCGCGCCCCGACCGGCTCGTGCATCACGGCGATGTCCACGGGTGCGCCCGCAGCCGTCCGGTCGCGCAGGGCCGACGCCAGTCGTATGCCGGCCATGCGTTCGGCCGGGTCGCCGGCCGCCTTGACCGACCGGTCGGGCGTGTACTGGGGATCGCCCGTTCCGGCGAACCGCACCCCGGCGACGGTGACCGCCCGGCCCTCGTCGAGGACGTGGACGTTGCGGAGGCGGGAGAGGTAGCGCTGGGTGCCGGCCGAGTCGTGGTTGCCGCGCACCCAGACGTACGGGGCGCCCAGGTCGGCCGCCGGGTCCAGGAAGTGGTTCTCGGCCGTGCTGCCGTGGTCCATCGTGTCGCCCGAGTCGACGATCACGTCGATGTCGTACTGCTTGACCAGCGAGGCGATGATCTTCCAGCTCGCCGGGTTGAGGTGGATGTCGGAGACGTGCAGCACGCGGATGGTCGAGGGGTCGGGCCGGTATGCGGGGAGCGTGGAGGTGACGTCGTACAACCTGGTGATGTTGGTGACCAGCTGCGCCAACTCCTGCTGGTACACGTCGAATTCGGTGACGATGCTGCGCGCGTTGCCGACGAGTGAAGGGGCCGAGGTGAGCAGCCCGGAGAACTTAGGTTCCAGGACCGACTTGGGGTTCCAGGTGGCCCATGCGGTCGCTCCGGACGCCGCGAGGAGCGCGAGGGCGAGGCCGCCGGCGGCGAGGGCGCGGCGAGGGCTGCGGTAGACGGCGAGGCCGAGCGCGGTGGCGCCGGAGACGACCGCGGCGCAGGAGCGCACCGCGAGGTCCCGCGTGCCGCGCGCGACGTCCCGGCTCACCTCGTCCTGGATGCCGGACAGCCGTTCCGGGTGCTGGACCAGCGCCTCGGCACGCACCGGGTCGAGGCGGTCGACGTCGACGTCGAGGCGGAGGGGCGCCAGGTGCGAGCGCAGCTCCAGGGCGCCCAGCGGGGATATGTTGATCTTGGTGCCGCCGGTGAGGGAGGGGCGGAGCGCCATCCGGGTGTCCACGGGCCCCACGGGCGTGCGCACGCTGCCGACCACCAGCAGCCCCAGCCAGGCCCCCGCGAGGACGACCGTGATCAGGCCCAGTGCGCGGGCCCAGGGGCGCGGACCGGGAGCCAACGTGTCGGCGGGGCGCAGCGGGAACGCGCTCCGCAGACGGCGGAGGACAGTGGCTGCGGTATCGCGGGCCATTGGCCCCGTATGCCCAAGTGCGCGGGTTGATATGCGGTGCGGTGGCCGACAATGACGGTGTGCTGCAGATGACGCGCGAGGAGTTCGAGGAACTGGTCGCCGAGGCGCTGGACCGCATCCCGCCCGAGCTGACGAGGCTGATGGACAACGTGGCGGTGTTCGTCGAGGACGAGCCGCCCGCCGACCGTCCCGACCTGCTCGGGCTGTACGAGGGGACGCCGCTCACCGAGCGCGGTGAGTGGTACGCAGGCGTCCTGCCGGACCGCATCACCGTCTACCGGGGGCCCACCCTGCGGATGTGCGACAGCCGTGAGGACGTCGTCGCGGAGACCGAGGTGACGGTGGTCCACGAGATCGCACACCACTTCGGCATCGACGACGAGCGGTTGCACGCCCTGGGGTACGGCTGAGCGGCGCTCCACGGCACCACGGGGCGGCGGTGACGTGCCGGGGAGCCGGCGAGCCGTGGAGTCGGGGAGCGGCCCGGGCGCACGGATCGCCGGCGGGCGTCCGTGCAGGGCCGCGGAAACGCAGCGGAGGTGCTCCGGGGGCGATCCGGACGTGCCCCGGACCTTCGGAATGAGCTCTGGCCGAGGGGTGACGCCCGGTGGTGTTCCGGGTCGCCGTGGTCGCCGGCCGCCTGCGCGGCACGCCCTACGCAGCCCTGTCGGCGTGTGCCGTGTGCGCTCCGCGCGGAGGCGGTGCGGGCCGGTCCGCGTGTCTTCTTGCGGGCGGCGGGAGTTGGGCAGGGGGACTTCAACACCGCGTCCCGGAGGTGGCCCGTGCGCCCCTTGTCCGTACCTGCCCGGCTGGCAGCCGCGATGGTGGCCGTCGCGGCGACCGCAGGCTGTATGAGCGTCAGTGACGACGGGATCCGCCCCGCCCCGTCGCACTCGGCGGGGGCGCGCGAGAGCGGAGGTGCCGGGCCCGACGGCGTCACGTCCGTCACCGGCACCGGAGCCGGGACGCGCGGCGGACACGAGCGCCGGGGCAAGAAGGCGCACCCCGACGACGACGCATCGTCGTCCACCTCGCCCTCCGCCTCCGGCGCCGACGACAAGCCCTCCTCCACGAAGCCCAGCCGGAGCGGGGGGTCCGGGAAGCCCGGCAGGCCCAGGCGGACCCCGACGCCGACGCCGACGAAGCCGGACACCACCCCCACCCACGACTCGCCGGACCCGACGCCGCCGGAGCCCACCCCGCCGCCGGACCCCGGCCCGGGTCCGACCACCGCCGAGCCCTCGTCGTCGGCCCATGAGCAGGCCGCGGAGTACACCAGCCTGGAACCGTCGCCGAGGGCGGGCGCGCCGGTGTAGCGGGACCCGTGGCATGCCCGGTGAGCGGGGCCCGGCGGCAGGCCGGGTGACGGTTTGCCCCGGTGTGACGCAGCACTCAGCGGAGCGGTTTGCCTTCGGGGCCGTGGGGTGCGTATGGTGGTAGATCGTTTGATCCCATTTGCCCGGCGCCGTAAACGACGCGCCGCGTGTGGCGCGTACTCTCCCTTGCCGTGGCCGGACCGCATCGAGGCGGTCGATTGTGACTTCACGGAGTTTGGGCGCGTGCCGAGAACTCCGGAAGGTTCGCATTTCGCATGTCTGTTTCCACTGATCACGTCGTCGTGCCCGAGAACGCCGACACCGACGAGGCCACGGCCCCCGAGACGACCGCCCCCGAGGCGCCCGAGGTCACCTTCGGCGACCTGGGTCTGCCCGAGGGCGTCGTGCGCAAGCTCGCACAGAACGGCGTGACCACCCCCTTCCCGATCCAGGCGGCGACCATCCCGGACGCCCTGGCCGGCAAGGACATCCTGGGCCGCGGTCGCACCGGCTCCGGCAAGACCCTCTCCTTCGGTCTGCCGCTGCTGGCCACGCTGGCCGGCGGCCGCACCGAGAAGAAGCACCCCCGCGGCATCATCCTCACCCCGACCCGTGAGCTCGCGATGCAGGTCGCGGACGCCCTCCAGCCCTACGGCGACGTGCTCGGCCTGAAGATGAAGGTCGTCTGCGGCGGTACGTCGATGGGTAACCAGATCTACGCCCTGGAGCGCGGCGTCGACATCCTCGTCGCCACGCCGGGCCGTCTGCGCGACATCATCAACCGCGGCGCCTGCTCCCTCGACCAGGTGCAGATCGCGGTCCTCGACGAGGCCGACCAGATGGCCGACCTGGGCTTCCTGCCCGAGGTCACCGAGCTTCTGGACCAGGTGCCCCAGGGCGGCCAGCGGATGCTGTTCTCGGCCACCCTCGAGAACGAGATCGACACGCTGGTCAAGCGGTACCTGAACAGCCCGGTCACGCACGAGGTCGACCCGTCGGCGGGTGCGGTCACCACCATGACCCACCACATCCTGATCGTGAAGCCGCGCGACAAGGCGCCGGTCACCGCCGCGATCGCCGCGCGCAAGGGCCGCACCATCATCTTCGTCCGCACGCAGCTGGGCGCCGACCGCGTCGCCGAGCAGCTGCGCGACGCCGGCGTCCGCGCCGACGCGCTGCACGGCGGCATGACCCAGGGCGCGCGCACCCGCACGCTGGCCGACTTCAAGGACGGCTACGTCAACGTCCTGGTCGCGACCGACGTCGCCGCCCGCGGTATCCACGTCGACGGCATCGACCTGGTGCTGAACGTGGACCCGGCCGGTGACCACAAGGACTACCTGCACCGCTCCGGCCGTACGGCGCGCGCGGGCCGCTCGGGCACCGTCGTGTCCCTGGCCCTGCCGCACCAGCGGCGCCAGATCTTCCGTCTCATGGAGGACGCGGGCGTCGACGCCTCGCGCCACATCGTCGGCGGCGGCGACGTCTTCGACCCGGAGGTCGCCGAGATCACCGGCGCCCGGTCGATGACCGAGGTGCAGGCCGAGTCCGCGGGCAACGCGGCGAAGCAGGCCGAGCGCGAGGTCAAGGACCTCACCAAGCAGCTGGAGCGCGCGCAGCGCCGGGCCACCGAGCTGCGCGAGGAGGCCGACCGTCTCGTCGCCCGTGCGGCGCGCGAGCGCGGCGAGGACCCGGCGGCGGCGATCGCCGCGGCGTCCGAGCCGGAGGCGCCCGCCGAGGCCCCGGCCCAGGCCGCCGCCCCGGCCGCGGAGCAGGAGCAGGCCGCCGAGCCCGCCGCCGCGTCCCCGGCCGCGAGCGAGGGCCGTCCGGCGTACGAGCGCCAGGAGCGGACCTCGTACGAGCGCCGCGACCGCGACAACGACCGTGAGCGTGGCGGCTTCCGTCGTGACAACGACCGTGACCGTGACCGTGGCGGCTTCCGCCGCGACAACGACCGCGGTGGCCGTTCCTTCGACCGTCGTGACAATGACCGTCCCGGCGGCTTCCGCCGCGACAACGACCGCGGTGGCCGTTCCTTCGACCGTCGTGACAATGACCGTCCGGGTTTCCGTCGT
>NZ_JBSFDP010000049.1:0-26600 GCF_053593975.1 Streptomyces sp. NPDC002004 | reverse complement strand
ACGTGACAACGACCGTGACCGTGACCGCGGTGGTTTCCGTCGTGACAATGACCGTCCGGGTTTCCGTCGTGACAACGACCGTGACGGCGACCGCGGTGGTTTCCGTCGTGACAATGACCGTCCGGGTTTCCGTCGTGACAACGACCGTGACCGTGACCGCGGTGGTTTCCGTCGTGACAATGACCGTCCGGGTTTCCGTCGTGACAACGACCGTGACGGCGACCGCGGTGGCTTCCGCCGTGACAACGACCGTGAGCGTGGCGGCTTCCGCCGTGACGACCGCTCCGGCGGCCACCGTGGCGGCGACCGCCCGTTCAACCGTGACCGCGCCGACCGTGGCGGCTTCCGCCCCGGCGGCCACGACCGCCCGAACACCCGCCGCGACGACCACCGCTCCTCCGGCGCCGGTTCCTTCGGCCGCCGCGAGGACAAGCCGCGCTGGAAGCGCAACGGCTGACGACCGCCCCGGCGGCACACGTTCCCGGAAGGGCCCGCACGACTTCGGTCGTCGGGCCCTTCCGGCGTTTACGTGTTCACGGACTTCGCGAACAACACCGGCCGGGGTGGCGGCCCGTACGCCCTCCGCCCCGGGCTCCTCGGGCTGCCGATGGCGCAGGACGCCTTCACCGGCCGGCGGCGCCCCCGCGCACATCACCGAGGAGGCCCACGGCGCGACGAGGGTGCAGTACGACCGCGCCCGTGCCGCGAAGTGGCCCGCGTCCCGCGTGGAGACGCGCGGGAGGAGCCGCGCGACGAGGCTCGACAGTGCCGTGACCCCTATACCCGATCGGAGTCACGGCCCTGTCCCGCTATGCTCGGGGGTGCATCAACGCGGGCCGTTAGCTCAATTGGCAGAGCAGTGGACTTTTAATCCATTGGTTGTGGGTTCGAGTCCCACACGGCCTACCGGACCCTTCGGGGTCGGAAACCCCCGCTGACCTGGTCGGCGGGGGTTCTGCCGTTTCCGGGGCCTGGCGGGGCGGGCGAGTCCGGAGGCGGGGTGGTCGCCCGGCGGCCGCGCTCACCGCCGGTCAACTCGACGGCGCCCCGAGGCTCACGGTGCAGCCGGTGGGTCGGCCGCTGTGCCGCGGCTGCCGTGCCTGCCGGGCCCCGGCACGCCGTTGGCCGACCGCGGCTCGGAAGCGCAGGGCGGGGGCGTGGCCGCTTGCGTGGGGGTGAAGTAAACCCGTGCACGAGGAGTCCTCGAGATGGCGTACACTTGGTCTTACCGACGCGGGGTGGAGCAGCTCGGTAGCTCGCTGGGCTCATAACCCAGAGGTCGCAGGTTCAAATCCTGTCCCCGCTACTGAAGCCGAGGGCCGGAACCAGAAATGGTTCCGGCCCTCGGCTGTTTGCACATGCGTCACCTGCCCGGCCCACACCAACTAGCCCCCCGCCCGTGCTCCGTGAAGCCTGGGTGGAGCGCGATCTCGGGCGCGGCAGCGGCAGGAGGCGAGCGGTGGGCCACCGAGGAGGACGCGGTCACCGGGAGCACGAGGGCGAGCCGGGGCCGCACAGCGAGCCGGGGCCGTACGGCGAGTGCGTCGAGCACGGCGCCTACGGCGAGCACGGCGGGTACGGCGAGCACCGCGCGTACGGCGAGTGTGTCGTCTGCCTCAGGTGCGGCGGGTACGGCGAGGGCGGAGACGACCTCGGGTACGGCTTCGGGGACGGCGCGTACGGTGCGGGGCACGGGTATGGCGGGGTTCCGGGCGCGGTGACCGGTGACCCGGGGCCCGTGGCGGCCGACGAGTTGCGCCTCGCGGTTCCCACGGAGGCGGCCGCCCCCGTGGACATGCCGGCCTCGCCCACGGCCCGCAGGGCCGTCCCCACCGGACCGGTCGCCGCCGCTCGCGCCGACAGGGACACGCCTGTCCCCGCGGACGCCGCGGCTCCCGTCCACCCGGACACCCCGGCCGGCCTGCTCGCCTCCGCCCGGACCGCTGTCCGGCGCCCCGGACCCAGCGGGCCCCTCGACCCCGTCGGCGCGGCCGCGGACGCGCAGCCCGACAGGGTCTCGTCCGCCGCCCGTGCCTTCGTCCGCGCGCTCCCCTTCCTCCTCATCGTCATCGGCCTGGTCTTCGATCTGGCGACGCCCCGCGAGTTCACCGCCGCGCCGATCTTTGCCGCGGCCCCCCTCATCGCCGCCCCCTTCTACTCGCTGGGCGCCACCCTGGTCACCGGTCTGACCGCATCGGCCGCGACCCTGGCGCTGCACACGTACAACGGCAACGCCACCCTCGTGGAAGGCGTCACCGAGTTCGTCACCGTCGTGACGGTCGCCGCGCTCGCCGTCGTCATCAACCGCGTCGTCCGCCGCAGCGACGCACGCCTCGCCTCCGCCCGCGAGATCGCCGAGGCCGCCCAGCGCGCCGTCCTGCCCGAACCGGCCGACCGGATCGGCGGACTCGACGTCGCCGCCCGCTACGAGGCGGCGCAGGCGGACGCGTTCATCGGCGGAGACCTCTACGCGGTGCAGGACACGCCCCACGGCGTACGGCTGATCGTCGGCGACGTGCGCGGTAAGGGGATGGGCGCGGTCGCCGCCGTGGCCGTCGTCATCGGCGCCTTCCGTGAGGCGGCGGAGCAGGAGGCCACGCTGGAGGCGGTCGCGCAGCGCCTGGAGCGGGCACTCACCCGCGAGGGGACCCGGCGGCGCGGGCTGGACGACGCCGAGGGGTTCACGACGGCGGTGCTCGCCGAGATCCCGCACGGCGAGGGCGTCGTACGGGTCATCAACCGCGGCCACCCCGACCCGCTGCTCCTGCACGACGGGCAGCTGCGCGTCCTCGCGCCGCGGGAGGCCTCGTTGCCGCTCGGCATGAGCGAACTCGCCACCTGGCCGGACCGTGCGGAGGTATCGGACTTTCCGTACGGAGCGACCCTTCTCCTCTACACCGACGGACTGTCCGAGGCGCGTGACCGGCACGGCGCGTTCTACGAACCGGCGAGCCGGCTGCTCGGCCGGGCGTTCGACGGTCCGGGCGCGCTGCTGGCCCACCTCGCGGACGAGGTGCGACTGCACACCGGCGGAGCCGCGACGGACGACATGGCACTGCTCGCCGTACGACGTCCTTGATGTGCCCTTCGCTCGTCGGGGTTCCGAATGGGTCGGTTGCTCCCGCGCCCCGTCGGAGCGGCGTCACCTTGAGTGAGGGAACGGCGCCTCTGCGCATAACAACTGACACACCGTCAGCCAGGAAACCCAAGGATCATGAGGAACCGCTTGGAATCCCTACCCCGCGTCTATTAACGTTCGATAACGCAGCGCGGTTGTCCCAGCCGTCACAAGAGACGGCTCCGTGCGCACGCGCCGAGTCCCGCAAGGGAGCCGGGGAACCACCAACTTGGGGTGAATCGGGCGTTCTTCCTCGCGAAGGACACTCGTAGGAGACCTTCCTGCTCCGAACCCGTCAGCTAACCCGGTAGGCGAGAAGGAAGGAAAGGAGTGCGCCTCCGTGGCGTCCAACAGGCCTGCCCCCGAGCCCACTTTCGCGCCGATGCCGGACGACGAGTACGGCGACCGGTACTTCGGCCCCTCGGAGGAGACCTGGGGGGAGTGGAACCCCACCGAGGAGTCCGTTCGCCCGGTCCGCGGCAGGCACCGCGTCGTCAAGCAGCGTGGCGGGTTCGCCCGTAGCTCCACCGTCCTGGGTGTCGGCGTCATGGCCGCCGTCGGCGCGGGCGGTATCGCGACCGCGCAGGGCGGCAAGCCGCCGGTCGGCATCTCCATGCCCGACCTGTCGAGCGTCACCCACGAGGCCAAGTCCCTGCCCGGCGTGGGCTCCCTGATATCCGACGACTCCTCGGAGTCCGGCGACTCGACCTCGGCCCCGCTGACCGGCGCGGGCCTCACCACCGCCGACGCCAAGCAGGGCACCACGGACGCCGGCGAAGCGCTGCGCGCCCGCATCATGCAGCAGGCCGAGCAGCAGCAGGACCAGGCGGCCGACGCCGAGGCGACCGCGGCCGAGGAGGCCGCCGCCAAGAAGGCCGTCGCGGACGCCGGCGCCGAGCTGGACAAGGCCCAGGCGGACGCCGACGCGGCGAAGAAGAAGGCCGAGGCGGAGGCCAAGGCCAAGGCGGAGGCCGCACGCCTCGCCGAGCTCGCCAAGAGCTACACGCTGCCGGTCGTCTCGTACACGATCACCGGTCAGTTCGGCGACCCCGGCGCCATGTGGTCCTCCGGCTACCACACCGGCCTGGACTTCGCCGCGCCCACGGGCACGCCGCTGAAGGCGATCCACGCGGCCACCGTGAAGGAAGCGGGCTGGGCCGGGGCGTACGGCTACCGCACCGTCCTCGAACTCGACGACGGCACCGAGCTCTGGTACTGCCACCAGTCCTCGATCAACGTCAGCGTCGGCCAGAAGGTCAGCACGGGCGACGTCATAGGCCGCGTCGGCGCCACCGGCAACGTCACGGGCCCGCACCTCCACCTCGAGGTCCACCCGAACGGCCAGGCGACCGCGGTCGACCCGGCGCCGTGGCTGCGGGGCAAGGGCCTGTCGGTCTGACCCGTGGCCCCGCGCGGGACCGGTCCTCGGGCCGGTCCCGGGGCCTGGTCCGGGAGGACCCGGTCCAGGGCAGGGACGGGACGGTACCCACGGCCCTGAATTCGGCCGGATCAAGGCCCCCATTGTGCGGAATACCGTGATCGTTCACGGCATTCTGGGATACATGACTTCTCTTCGTGCTCTGGGTTCGTCCGACATCGAGGTCTTCCCGCTCTGCCTGGGCGGCAACGTCTTCGGCTGGACCGCCGACGAGGCCCAGTCCTTCGCCGTCCTGGACGCCTACACGGCCGCCGGCGGCAACTTCGTCGACACCGCCGACGCCTACTCGGCGTGGGCGCCGGGCCATGAGGGCGGCGAATCCGAGACCGTCATCGGCAAGTGGCTCGCCGCGCGCGGCAACCGCTCCGATGTCGTCGTCGCCACCAAGGTCGGCTCCCACCCGAAGTTCAAGGGCCTGGCACCGCACACCATCAAGGCCGCTGCCGAGGAATCGCTGCGCCGGCTCGGCACCGATCACATCGACCTGTACTACACGCACTTCGACGACCCCTCCGTCCCCGTGGGCGAGATCATCACCGCGCTGGACCAGTTGGTGAAGGAGGGCAAGGTACGCGCGATCGGCGCGTCGAACATCAGCGCCGAGCGGCTCCAGGCGTCCCTGGACTTCTCCGACCGCGAGGGCCTGGCTCGCTATGTCGCGCTCCAGCCCCACTACAACCTGGTGTCCCGCGACACCTACGAGGGCCCGCTCCTCGACGTGGCCTCCCGTGCGGGCCTCGCCGCGGCCCCGTACTTCGCCCTCGCCTCCGGTTTCCTCACCGGCAAGTACCGCCCCGGCACCCAGGTGGACAGCCCGCGGGCGGATGGCGCGGCCAAGCACCTGGAGACCGAACGCGGGCGCAAGGTGCTGGCCGCGCTCGACGGGATCGCCGAGGCGCACGGCACCGAGATCGCCACGGTCGCCCTCGCCTGGCTCGCTGCCCGGCCCACGGTCGCGGCCCCGATCGCGAGCGCACGGACCGTGGAGCAGCTGCCCGCGCTGGTGGCGGCCGCGGAGCTGGAGCTGACCCAGGAGGAACTGACGGCCCTCACCGCGGCCTCCGCCTGACGGCCCGGGAGACGCCGCGGGGGTACCCACGGTCCCCCGCGGCGCGTCGGCGCCCGCGTCGCCCAGGGGGTGTCCAGCCGATCACGCCGGGCTCGCCGAGACACCCCTAGGACCGGTAGGGGTTGTACGACGGGGGGTACGAGGTGTAGGGCCGCGGCGCCGCCGGTCCGTACGGCGGGCGGTACGCCGGCCAGACGGTCACCGGCACCGGCGGCGCCACCGCATGGGCCGCGTACGCCATCGCGGGCCGCGCCACCTCGCGCCGTCGCCAGAGCTCCACGAGCAGCTGACGTTCCCTGGTGACGAAGTCGGCCCCGGCCCGGCCTCGCCGCCCCCGGTGCCGCAGGAACGCGAGCGACGTCGCGTACGCCTCGTACTCGGTGACGACCCGCCCGGCCGGCTTGCCCCCGGCCCGCACGGCGTACTCCCGGGCCAGCCGCCGGGCCCGCATCGACCCGAGCACCAGCGGCTCGGCCGGCGCCAGCCATCCCGCTGCGGCGTACGCGGGCAGCTCGTCCCGCACGGTGTGCAGCTCCCGCTGCCGGGTCCAGATCACCAGCCAGGTGAGCAGCCCGAAGGCGGGCACCATGAACGCCGCGTACACCGCGAAGAACCCGTAGCGGCCGAAGCCCGACGAGCCGTTCCACGTGGCGTGCATGCCCATGGCGAGCAGCAGCCCCCCGATCGGCACCAGGGCGCGCCGCACCTGCTGGCGCTCCGCGGACGCCGCGGCGATGCCGAACCCGATGCCGGTGAGGACCGTGAAGAGGGGATGCGCGAACGGGGACATGATCACGCGGACGAAGAAGGTCGCCGCGGTGACGGACGTCAGCCCGCGGCCGCCGCTGAGCTGGTCGGTCCCGAACGCGCTGCCGAGGTAGAGGATGTTCTCGGTGAACGCGAAGCCGGTGGCCGTGACCCCGGCGACGACGACGCCGTCGACGATCCCGGTGAAGTCGCGTCTGCGGAAGAGGAAGATCAACAGGACGGCCGCGGCCTTCGCGGACTCCTCGACGATCGGCGCTATCACGGTCGCGCCGAGGGTGTCGGCGCTGCCCGGGTCGGCGGTGGCCGTGGCGATCCACCGGGTCGCGAAGCTGTTCGCGACGATCGCTATGAGCGCCGCGGCGCAGGCACCCCAGGCGAAGGCGAAGACGATGTTCCGCCAGGGCCCGGGCGCCACCCGGTCCAGCCAGCGGAAGGCGGCTATGAGCAGCGGCACGGGCAGGACCGCGAGACCGAGCCCGACGAGGAACCCCTCGGTGCCGGTCTGCCTGCGCACCAGAGCCAGGATGACCAGGCCGGAGAGCGTGAGCAGGGTGATCAGTGCGCCGCCGCGCACCGCCCGCCGCTGCCACCAGTGCGCATGCCGCCGGGGGCCCGGCGCGCCCGGGCCACCGGGGCCGGGCGGATACGACGGATACGGGGGACTGATGGCCACACCATTGACCCTAACGAGGGACAGGGGGTGTACGCGATGGCGCATCGGAGAGCGCCCGTATCACCGCCTCAGGCCGGGTCCTTCCGGGCCGCGCGGCGGAACAGCAGGTCGTGGACGACATGGCCCTTGTCCAGCCCCTGGCCTTCGAAGCGGGTGAGCGGCCGGAAGGCGGGCCGGGGCGCGTAGCCGCCGTCCGTCTGCGTGTTGGCGAAGTCGGGGTGCGCGGTGAGCACCTCGAGCATCTGTTCGGCGTACGGCTCCCAGTCGGTGGCGCAGTGGACCAGCGCGCCAGGCCTGAGGCGGGTCGCCGCGAGCGTCAGGAAGTCCGGCTGGATGATGCGGCGCTTGTGGTGCCGCTTCTTGGGCCAGGGGTCGGGGAAGTAGACGCGCAGCCCGTCGAGGCTGCCGGGCGGCAGCATCTCGCGGAGCAGGATGATCGCGTCGCCGTTGCCGACACGGACGTTGGTCAGCTCGTTGCGTTCCGCGAGATTGAGGAGGTTGCCCTGGCCGGGGGTGTGCACGTCGACCGCGATGATGCCGGTGTCCGGGTCGGCGGCGGCCATCTGCGCGGTCGCCTCGCCCATCCCGAAGCCGATCTCCAGGACGACCGGGCGGCCGTCGAACATCCGATCGGGGTCGAGCGTCTGCTGCCCGTCGATGTCGAAGCCCCACTGCGGCCACAGCCGCCGAAGCGCTTCCGCCTGCCCGGTGGTCACCCGGCTCCGACGGGGCTGGAAACTCCGGATCCGCCGCTCGAAGTGCGACCCGGCCGGATCGGCCGCGGGGCCGGCCCCTTCCGGGAACATCCGCTTCCGCTCCCGCGGCGGGCGCGCCTGCACGGGGCTGCTCTGGTGGTTCTCGTGGTACTCGGACACAGTGACGTCGATTGTACGGAGGGCCGGGCGGAGCGCGGCGGCGGTCGGCCGCGGGCCGTGGGTGCAGTGACCGGAGGCCGGCCGCGGGCGAGGGGTGCCGTGCCGGGAGGTCGGATGTCGGTGCAGGTCGCGTGCCGGGCGGTCGGCCGCCGGTACGGGTCCTGAGACGGACGGTAGCGCAGTTCGCGCACCCGGGCTCAGGCGCGCGCCAGCACCGTCAGGACCCTTCGGCCCACCTCACGCCCGATCGGCAGGGAGGCCGTCGCGGCGGGAGAGGGTGCGTTCAGCACGTGGACCGCCCGGGAGCCTTCCCGGATGAGGAAGTCGTCGACCAGGGTCCCGTCCCGGAGCACCGCCTGGGCCCGCACCCCCGCCTTGGTCGGTACGAGATCGTCCTCGCCCACTGCCGGCAGCAGTCTGCGCACCGCATCGGTGAACGCTCCCTTGGAGAGGGACCTCCGTACCTCGCCCGCCCCGTACCGCCAGTGGCGCCGCGCGATGTGCCACGAGCCGGGCCAGGCCACCGTCCCGGCCAGCTCCCCGAGCCGTACGGTCCCCCATCCGTACCCCTCCCGCGCGGCCGCGGGCACCGCGTTCGGCCCGACGTGGACGCCTCCGTCGACGCCCCGGGTCAGATGCACGCCCAGGAACGGGAACGCCGGATCCGGCACCGGATACACGAGCCCTCGCACCAGCCCGGGCCGCGCCAGCTCGTAGTACTCCCCGCGGAACGGCACGATCCGCATCTCGGGCTCGTCCCCCGTGAGCTGCGCGATGCGGTCGCAGTACAGCCCCGCGCAGTTCACGAGCACACGCCCGCGCACCACGTCCCCGTGCGCGGTCCGCACCGCGACGCCCAGCTCGGGACGCCGGTCGATCCGGACGACCTCCGCGCCGTACCGGATCTCCGCCCCGGAGGCCTCGGCGAGCCGCCGCGCCACGGCGCGGAAGTCGCAGATCCCGGTCGTGCCGACATGGATCGCGGCGAGGCCGCGCACCTCGGGCTCGTACTCCGCGATCTGGGCGGGGCCCAGCTCGCGCACCGGAATGCCGTTCTCCCGGCCGCGCTGCACCAGCGCGTGCAGCCGCGGCAGCTCCTCGCGCTCCGTGGCGACGATCAGCTTGCCCGTGACGGCGTGCGGGATGTCGTACTCCGCGCAGAACTTCACCATCTCCGCGGCGCCCCGCACCGCGTACCGCGCCTTGAGCGAGCCCGGTCGGTAGTAGATCCCGCTGTGGATGACGCCGCTGTTGCGCCCCGTCTGGTGCCGGGCGGGGCCCGGTTCCTTCTCCAGCACCGTCACCCGGGTCCCCGGTGCGGCCCGCGTGATCGCGTACGCGGTCGACAGGCCGACGATCCCGCCGCCGATCACCAGCACGTCGCAGTCGTACCCGACGCCCCGAGCCACGCGCCTCACCTCCCGCCTCCGATAGTGCACTGCGCCACTGACAATGCCCTCAAACCCGGAGCCGGTGTCCGGCCGGGGTGCCCGGGCGGACACCGGCCGGTCTCCGGCGGTGCACCGGGGCCCCGGGCGTGTCGTCCCGCTCACCGGTGACGGCGGGGCACGCCCCTCCCCGACGCCGGGCCGATCCGCAGGACACGCCCTACGCCGGCGCCATCAGCAGGGGCCGGGCCCGCTCCCGCAGCTCCACGACCCGCGGCTCGTCCCCGTACGGCTCCAGCCGGTGCAGCAGGTCCTTCACGTACTCCGTCGTCCGCGCCGACGAGATCCGCCCGGCCACCTCGACCGCCCGCACCCCCTGCTCGCACGCGGCGTCGAGATTGCCGGACTCGAGCTCCGCGACCGCCGAGACCACCAGCCGTAACCCGTGCGAGCGCACGTATTCCTCGGTCGGCCTGGACAGCGCCTGTTCCGTGAACCGCCGCACCTGCCGCGGCGCCTTCAGGTCCCGGTAGCACTCGGCGGCGTCCGCGGCGAAACGGTCGTAGGAGTAGAAGCCGAGCCACGACGGGTCGTGGTCGCCCTCGCGTGCCCGCTCCAGCCAGCCCTCGGCCGCCTTCAGGGAGGTCCCCGCGGCCTGCGCGTCGCCGGCCCGCGCGTGGGCGCGGGCCTCGACGAGCCGGAAGAAGCTCATCGTGCGGGCCGTGGCCAGTCCGCGGTTGCGCTCCAGGGCGGCCTGCGCGAGGTCGACGCCCTCGTCGCCGAAGCCGCGGTACGTCGCCTGGAGCGACATCGAGGCCAGGACGTACCCGCCGAGGGGGACGTCGGCCGCGGCGCGCGCCAGGCGCAGGGCCTGGATGTAGTAGCGCTGCGCGGCCTCCTGCTGGCCGGTGTCGAAGGCCATCCACCCGGCCAGCCGCGTGAGTTCGGCGGTCGCCCCGAACAGGGCCCGGCCCACTTCGTCCGAGTACGAGCCGAGCAGCAGCGGTGCCGCCTCGACCCGCAGGCATTCGGGCACCATCGACGAACGCCAGTCCCCGCCGCCGTACTTGGAATCCCAGCGCCGGGCGTCCTCCGCAGCCTCCCGGAGCTTCTGCACATCGCTGTGGCCGACCTTCAGCGGTGAACCGCTGCCCTCCGCCGGGATCGCGTCGCGCGCGACGGAGCTGTCGGCCGGGGTTATGAGCCAGCGGGACGCGGGCGTCGCATAGGCGCTCACGGCGAACGAACCGGCGAGCGACTGCCAGATGCCGCCGGCGCCGGCCCGGCGGCCCGCGAGGTCGAGCCGGTACAGCTCGGTGGCCGATTTCACCGCCGCGGCCACATCACGCGGGAAGGCGAGGCCCACTTCGGGCGCCGGGTCCGCGTCCGCCAGACCGATCTCGTGGAGCGGCACGGGGCGCCCCAGCTTCTGGCCGATCGCGGCGGCGATGAGGTGTGGTGCGGCCCCCTGCGGCACCATCCCCTTGGACACCCAGCGCGCCACGGACGTCTTGTCGTACCTGAGCGTCAGTCCGCGTTGCGCCCCGAGGTCGTTGACCCGGCGGGCGAGGCCGGCGTTGCTGATTCCCGCGAGGGCGAGGACGGCACCGAGCTTTTCGTTCGGCCCGCGTTGCTCCCTGGACATGAGCCACCCCTCGACACAGACGGCTGCCGCGCTTCGGCATGGCTGCGCGGCATTCGTGCTGGGTTGTTCCGGCGGCACCCCCGTGAGTCCGGCCGAAAGCCACCGGCCGGGCGCAGCGGAATATGCCACCCGTCAAACACAGACACACACAGCGTAGTTCGGCGCATCCCAAGCGTTAAGGGGCAAAGTGCCGGTTGGCGGGATTGTTGCCCGTGGGCGGAGCCGGAAGGGCCGGAAGGCGTGCTCCGGCCGTGTGGCCGTGCGCCCGTCCGTGCGCTCTTCTGCGGTCATGGCCAAGAGGGCTTCCATGGGCGGTGCGTGGGTCGGCCCGCTGTACTGGATCCAGCGGGCTGGGGGAACACCGCCGCCTCCATCCCCGCGGGCGGCGGACCGGTCCGGGAGGCGAACTGCGCCTCCCGGACTGTGCGTTGTTCCCGCCCCGCACGCGGGCTACGCCTCGCCGGTTCCCCGCGCGGTCGATATGGCTGAATCATGCCCCCGCGCGCAGGGAGGCTCGGGACGTCAACCACGGCTCGCCAGGGGCGCATTCGGGGGAGCGCAAGCGGCTCAGGGCCCCCTCCTGAGCGCCTCCTTCGTGGCAGCATGGTTCCGAGTTCCTTCGGTGCACTGTTGTCCACAGCCTGTGGAGGCGGCAATGCGGTGGTTGGTGGGGTGGAGCAGTGCCGCCGCAGGGGTGCCCGGCGCATCGGCCGGCACGACCGGCGCAGACGGCGAGACCGTGCACCCGGTGGGCTCCCAACTGCTGTGGGGCGACCCCGATCCCCTGTGGGCCGTCGGCGACTGGCGTCCCGACGAGGTGCGGATCGTGAAGGCCGACCCGCAGACCCGCATCGCCGTCCTCGGCACCTGCGGCGCCAGCGACGAGCAGCTGCGGGTGGGGCTGTTCGCCGCGCGCGGCGGCGCG
Organism: Streptomyces sp. NPDC002004; assembly: GCF_053593975.1. Taxonomy (NCBI): domain Bacteria; kingdom Bacillati; phylum Actinomycetota; class Actinomycetes; order Kitasatosporales; family Streptomycetaceae; genus Streptomyces; species Streptomyces sp. NPDC002004. Next base: position 14,701 of record NZ_JBSFDP010000049.1, on the reverse strand, counting down.
CTGCGGCATCTCACGGCCTGGTCCGGGAGCTATACGGCTGTCGTCCAGGTCGGCCGTCGTACCACCGTCGTGGGCGACCTCGCGGGCGCCCGCCCGGTCTTCCACACCCCGTGGGCCGGCGGTACGGCCTACGCCACCGCAGCGCTGCCCCTCGCCGACCTCATCGAGGCCCACCTCGACATCGGCCATCTGGCCGCGCTCCTCGCCGCCCCCGACGTACCGGAGGCGCTGCAGGACTCGACGCCCTACGAGGGCGTGCGCCGCATCCCACCGGGCCACGCGCTCATCCTGCGCGCGGGCGCTCGCGAGATCGCCGGATACGAGCCCGTGGCGTCCCTCGCCGTCGCCGCCCCCGCGGCCGATGCCGTCGCCGCGGTGGACGGAGTCCGCGACGCCCTGGTGGAGGCCGTACGCGCCCGCCTCGCCGCCCCGCGGCACGTGCCGGACATCGACCCCGGACCCGTGCCCGGCATGGGACCCGCAGAGCGGCGCGCCGCGCGCGGCATGCCCGTGCCCGGCATCGGCGCCGACCTCTCCGGAGGCCCCGCGTCCGCCACGCTCGCCCTGCTCGCCGCCGGCCTGCCCGGCCTGCCCGGCACCGTCCTGGGCCATGGCACGGGTGCCGGGGAGCGCCTCCTCGCCGTCACCTTCAACGACCTCGCCGTCGGAGGCCACGAGGCCGAACTGGAACGCGCGGGCGCCATCGCCGCCGGCCCGCGGCTGCACCACGTCGTCGTCGCCGCGGCCGAGGAGGCCCTTCCGTACACCGATCTGGACGTCCCCCTCACCGACGAGCCCGCCCCGTCCCTGGTGACCGCAGCCCGGCACCGCGCACGGCTCTCGTCGGGCAGCGCCGACCAGCTCACCGGGCACGGCGCCCGGCAGGTCCTGGACGCGCACCCGGCCCGCCTCGCCGACCTCCTGATGGACCGCAAACGCCGCCACCTGGTACGGCCCGTGGCCGCACTCGCCAAGGCGGACGGTTCCGTGACGGTCCCCGCGCGCGTGTACGCCGTGGCCCGCCGCCTCGCCCGCACGCCCTACCGGACCGGCGTCGAGGAACTCGCCGACCGGCTGCTGCACCGCCGCTTCGACGAGCCCGGCGGCGCCGTGGACGCGTCGCTCGCCGCGCTCACCTGGGCGAGACCCGGGCCCGCCGCCCGCTGGCTCACCGGCGAGGCGCTCGCGGAGGTGTCGGTCCGTCTGACGGGCGCAGGGACCCGCCCCGGACCGGGCCCCGGCCAGCGTCCCGGCGACTACCGCGCGCGGGCGGCCCTGGCCCGCCACGCCGCGGACCTGCGCATCCTCGAACAGGCCGCCGAGGTCCGCTTCCAGCGCATCCACGCACCCTTCCTGGACAACCAGGTCGTCCGCGCCTGCCGCGCCCTCCCCGAAGCGGTCCGCGTCCGGCCCGGGGCACGCGCCGCCGTGCTGCGCACGGTCCTCGAGGGCGCCGGCGTCGCCGAGCTGCCGCCCGGCTGGGGCGCCCCCTCGCACACCACGAACGCGGCCGCCGCGCGCGCGGGACTGCGCCTCGCCGTCGACGGCCTGGTCGCCCTCTTCGACGACCCGCTCCTCGCCCAGGCGGGCCTGATCGAGGGCCGCGTCGTCCGCAAGGCCCTGCGCGCGGCCGCCGCGGGCCGGCCCCTGTACGGGCTCGCCGACCTGGTCTCCATGGAGCTCTGGCTCCACCGCCTCCTCTCCCGCCGGGGCACCTGCTGGACGGGAACGCCGTCCCGCCAGCGGGCGGTGCCCACGGGGACGGTCGTGCCGCAGCGCGGCGCCCTGGGAGCGGGCACGGCCTCGTAGCGGGCGAGGGGCGGCGGCTGCGCGGACTTTCGCGCGGCCACGCCCGGAAAAGGCGCGGCGGCACCGCACGCCCCCGGCGACAATGAGCCGGTGCGGTACAAGATTCTGGGCACCACGCAGGCGCAGGCGCAGGACGGTGGCCCCGTTCCCCTCGGCGGCCCCCGCCTGCGCGCGGCCCTCACCGTCCTCGCCCTCGACCCCGGCCGCACCACGACGACGCATGCGCTCGTCGCGGAGATCTGGGCGAACGACGACCCCCCGGCCGACGCCTCCGGCGCGCTCCAGGCCCTGATCGGACGTCTGCGCCGTGCGCTCGGCAAGGACGCCATCACCTCGGAACCCGGCGGCTACCGCCTCGCCGCCGACCGCGACGACGTCGACCTGTACGTCTTCGACCGCCTCGTACGCGAGGGCGTCGCCGCCCTGGACCGCGGCGACCCGTCGACCGCCGCCCGCACCCTGCGCGAGGCGCTGTCCCTGTGGCGCGGCCCGGCCCTGGCCGATCTGCCGGACCGGGCGGGCGCGACGCGCCCCGAGGCGCAGCGCGTGGAAGCCACCCGCGCCAGGGTCGAGGCCGACCTGCGGCTGGGCCGTGCCGCCGAGCTGCTGCCGGAGCTGCGCGCCCTCACCGCGGCCCGCCCGTACGACGAGCCGCTGCACGCCCTGCTGATACGTGCCCTGCGGGACGCCGGCCGGGGAGCGGACGCGCTGGCGGCGTACGAGGAGGCCCGCCGTGCCCTGGCCGACGGTCTCGGTGCCGACCCGGGCCCCGAACTGCGCGCCCTGCACGCGGAGCTGCTGAACCCCGCGGGGCCGCCCCCGGTCGCCTCCCCCGCGCCTCCGGCACGGACCGCTCCCGCCGGGGCCGGGTCCGCCCGGGGCGGTCCCAACGGCGCCGGGGTCGCCCGGGACACCGTCACCGCGGAGGCCTCCGCGCCGGGCGCTGCCACCGACGTCCACGCCGTCCGGGCCGCTTCCACCGCGGGCGCTGCCACCGGGGAGCCCTCCGCCGGGCGCACCCCCACCGGAGCCCCCACCGATGCGGCCTCCGCCCGCCGCCCCGGCCGGAAGGGGAACATCCGCCCCCGTCTGAACTCCTTCGTCGGGCGGGAACCCGAACTCGACGCCATCCGTTGGGACATGGAGAGAGCCCGCCTGGTCACGCTCACCGGACCCGGCGGCTCGGGCAAGACCCGCCTCGCCGAGGAAGCCGCCGCCGGGCATCCGCAGGCCTGGCTGGCCGAGCTGGCCCCGCTCGACCGGCCGGAGGCGGTCCCGGGCGCCGTCGTCAGCGCACTCGGCCTGCGCGAGACCGTGCTGATGACGAGTGAGCTCGCGGTGCCGCAGGACGACCCGGTCGCCCTGCTGATCGAGTACTGCGCGCAGCGCGACCTGCTCCTGGTCCTCGACAACTGCGAACACGTCATCGACGCCGCCGCCGAACTGGCCGAGACCCTGCTCACCCGCTGCCCGGGACTCACCGTCCTCGCCACCAGCCGCGAACCGCTCGGCGTGCCCGGCGAGTCGGTGCGCCCGGTCGAGCCGCTCCCGCCCGACCCGGCCCACCGGCTCTTCGCCGAGCGCGCGTCCGCGGTCCGCCCCGGCTTCGACCCGGTCCTGGACCACGACGCCGTCGCCGAGATCTGCCGCCGCCTCGACGGGCTGCCGCTCGCCATCGAGCTGGCCGCCGCCCGGCTGCGGCTGCTCACGCCACGGCAGATCGCCGACCGGCTCGACGACCGCTTCCGGCTGCTGACCAGCGGCAGCCGTACGGTCCTTCCGCGCCAGCAGACCCTCCGGGCCGTCGTCGACTGGTCCTGGGACCTTCTCGACGAGCAGGAGCGGACCGTCCTGCGCGAGGTGTCCGTCTTCGCCGGCGGCTGGGACCTCCCGGCCGCCGAGGCGGTGTGCACCGGACCGGCCGCCGACCTGATCGGCGCCCTCGTGGACAAGTCCCTGATCGTCGCCACCCCGGGCACCGGACCCGAGGGCACGGGGATGCGGTACCGCATGCTCGAAACCATCCACGAGTACGCGGTGGAGCGTGCCGCCGAAGTCCCCGCGCTGCGCGCCGCCGCCGAGGACCGTCACACCGCGTACGTACGGGCGCTCGTGGAGAAGGCGGAGCCCCTGCTGCGCTCCGCCGACCAGCTGCCGTGGATCCAACGGCTGGAGACCGAGCTGGACAACATCCGGGCCGCCCTGCACCGGGTGGTGGTGAAGGGTGACGAGGAGACCGCCTGCGCCCTGGTGCTGGCCACCGGATGGTTCTGGTGGCTGCGCAACTACCGCAGGGAGGGCGCCGCCTGGGCACGGCGGGCCCTCGACCTCGGCACCGGCACACCTCTGCCGGGGCCCGACGCCCCGGAGGACTCCGGCTTCGGGCCGGGGCACGACACCGGCCGGGCCTCCGACGCCTCCGGGTTCCCGGACGTCCACCTCGCCGACTGCGGCCCCTGGTCCGAGGACGACCCGCTGTACTGGCCGCGGATGAACCTCCGGCTCATCCACCTCTTCCTGGTCGCCGAGTCCCGCCCCAGGGGTTCCCTGAGCGACCCCGGGATGCGCCGCTACGTCGACTCGATCCGTGCCGTCTTCCAGCAGCCGGAACCGCAGGCGGCCCGTTTCCCCGGCCTGATCTGGCCGTTCACGGTCTTCTTCCTGGAAGGCGCGGCCGACGTGCGCCCGGCGGTGGACCAGGCGGTCGCCACCTGCCGGCGGTTCGGCGGGGACTGGGAAGTGGGGGTCGCCCTGATGTTCCGTACCCACATGGCCGTCGACACGCCGGGCGGCCTGGAGGGCGTCGACGAGGACCTCGCGGAGCTGCGGGTCCTCAGCAGCAGGGCCGGCGACCGCTGGATGCGGGCCCAGGTGTGCAGCGCGGCAGGCGAGGCGGCGATGGCCCGCGGCCGTTTCGATGAGGCGAAGGGTGAGTACGAGGAGGCGCTGCGACTGGCCTACGAGGTGGGCGCCTACGCGGAGTCGCCGTTCCTGCTCGCCCGCGTCGCCGAGATCGCCTACCGCTCGGGCGAGCGGGACACGGCGACGAAGGCCCTCGACGAGGCGGGCGCCCAGGCCGACCGGTACGGCGTGGTGGACTCGCGGGCGTTCGTGCGCCTGCTGCGTGCGCTGGTGGTGCTGGAGGACGGCGAGACCGCCCTCGCGCGGGAACTCTGCGACGCGGCCCGTGCGGAGTCCGGGCGCGGCAGCCCGCCGCCGCAGTTCGCCGCCGCGCTCGGCGGGGTCGACGCCCGTATCACCGCGGCCGAGTCCGGCCCCGCGCCTGCCCTCACGATGCTGGCCGCCGTGCTCGGCGATGCCGTGGCGCAGCGCTGCTCGGACGCGGTGGCCGCGGCGCTCGTGGACAGCGCGGCGACCATGCTGGGGCGGCTCGGCGACCATGCGCGGGCGGCCCGGCTGCTCGCGGCGGGTGCCGAGTGGCGCGGTGGCCATCCACGGCCGCGGCCGGAGTCCACCGAGGCGGCGACGGTGGAGGCGGAAGCGGTCGCGGCGCTGGGGGAGCAGCGGTACGAGACGGAACGCGCGGCGGGCGCGGAGCTGACCGCGGACCAGGTGCTCGCCGAACTCGCCGCCGCGACGGCCGCGGGCGTCATCGGCAGCTGAACCGCGAGTCCGCCCAGTCGGCGAGAGCGGTCGACGCGAGCAGCGACCGGGGTTCGACCACCAGCCGTACCGTCCTGTGCCCGGTCAGATCCACATGGACCGGTACGGCGGGGCGGTTGCCCCTCACGGTGCCGGACTGCCACAGCGGCACCCCGTCCGCGTAGACGGAGAACCGCACCTTGCCGGGGCCGGGCGTCATGTCGTCGACACCGGCGAACGCGTCGAAGGAGGTGCAGGCGCGGTTGAGGTCGACGGTCACCGAGGACCGTCCGTGCACGCTCACCCCGTCGGTGTACCTCGCGCCGTCGATCCTCGGGGTGTGACCCTGCCACACCCAGGTGCTCCCGACGAGCCGCATCTCGGGTTTGGTGCCGTCGCCGACGATGCCGTACTGCAGGTCGCTCCACCGGTAGACCACGGGTGCGGGCGGCGGGGTCGGTTCCGGTGGCGTCGGACCGGGCTCCGGCTCCGCAGGGGGAGGCGTGGGCGCCGTCGTCGGACCGGGGGTGGGCTTCGGCTCCGAAGCCGGTGCCGAAGCGGGTGCCGAGGCCGGGCCGGACACCGGTGCGGGGGACTTCGGCGACTGCTTCGCGGCGAGCCCCGGAGCCGGCTCGGGGGCGCGCGGTTTCGACGCGGCCGTCGGGGGACCGGGTGTGTGCTTCGGCGGTACGACATGGCGCGGGACCGGCGGATGCGCCTGCGGCGCGGGCGCCGTGGAGTCTCCGCCCGCGAGGAGGAGCGCCAGCGCGACACCGGCGGCGGCGACCACACCGGCCGCTATGCCCGCCTTCACCGGTGCGCCCAGCCCTTCGGACACCGCCGCGGCACCGGCTCCGCCCGACCCCGCTCCCGCGGACCCCGTGCCCGCCGTGCCCGCAACTCCCGCGGAGCCTGCGCCCGCAGTACCCGCGGAGCCCGTGCCCGCCGTGCTTGCAGCCCCCGCCGTGCCCGTAGCCGCTCCCGAGCCGGATCCTGCCGTCGCGGCCGCACCGGCGGCACCCGCACCCACGGCGCCGCCGCCGATGAGCGCGGCCGCCTTGGCGTATCCGGCGGCACCGAACCAGCCGACGACCGCGACCGGTACGACACCCGGAATGCCGTTCGCGAGCTCCTTGATCTGGCTCGCGGCCAGCCGGCACTTCGCGCACTCCGCCAGATGCTTGCGCAGCCCGCGCTCGGCCCGGGTGCGCAGCCCGCCGCGGGCGTATTTGCCGAGCTGGTCGGCGTAGCGGGCGCACTCCTCGTCCGAGGTGAGCGCGGCGCTGACATGCGCCTGCAGATACGCCTGTCTGAGGCCTTCGCGGGCCCGGCTGGCGAGGACACGGGTGCCGTTGGCGTCGAGCCCGAACAGCATGGCGACCTGGCTGGGGGACTCGTCCTCGACCTCGGTGTGCCACAGCACGGCCTGCCAGCGCTCGGGCAGGCTGCGGAACGCCTGCATGGCGAGGGACTGTTCGGCCTCGTGCATCGCCCGGACGTCGGCGCCCAGGTCGACGCCCGTTCCGAAGGAGCCCGGAGCCGGTAACGGCGTGGTCCCGTCGGAGCCCTCGGCACCACGGGCGGCCTGCGCCGCGAACACGGCGAAGTCGTCGACCAGCTGTTCCCGCTTCGCCGACGTCGCCCAGTGCGCGGCGACGCGTCGCACCGTGGTCAGCAGATAGGCCCGTACCGCGTGTTCGGGTCCGGCGCCGCCGCGTACGGCCTGCAGCATCCGGGCGAACACCTCGGCCGTGAGGTCGTCGGCGGTGTGCGCGTCGCGGCAGCAGGTCCGGGCGTAGCGGCGTACGGCCCCCGCATGGCGGCGGTACAGCTCCTCGTACGCCGTGTCGTCGTCGCCCGCCCGCATCCGGCCGATCAAGTCCACGTCCGAGGGCGGCCGATCGGACGCAGGGGTGTCCTGTACCGGGTGCCGCCCGGTGGGCTCGCGCTGCGACGGCACACTGGGCCCGGGCCGGGCCGGGGTCCGGCCCGGGCGGCCGGACGGCGAGGACGCCGCGGGTGCAGCGGCCGCCCCGGATGCAGCGGCAGCCCCGGACGGCGAGGACGGCGAGGGCACCGCAGCGTCCGCCGATGCCGCGGACCGGGCGGGCGGTGACGGCCGGGCCGGCGGCGCAGTCGGTAAGGGGCGCGTGGGCGGTGCCGTAGGCGAGGGTTGCCCGGTGGGCTCGGTGGGCGAGGTTGGCGCGCCGGACGGTTCCGCGGGGGCGCCCTGGCTCGGCACCTGGCGCGACGGCTGTCCGTCGGTTCCGCTGCCGCCGCCACCGAGCCGCTCGTCCCGCCCCTCAACGCCCATCGCGGAAAGCCCCCGAACGCACTCCCAGATCCGACATCGGGAAAGAGTGTCATACGAGGGCTTTCCGGGCGGACCGTTCGTTCCTTCCACCACTCATCCGGGGACAACGACCGGAACCGCGCACGGCCGGTCACCCGTTTCGGGCATGCTGAGTCGTTTGCTCGCAGTCCTCCGGACGGGTGGCCGGCGCCGTCCTACGCGGGCCGCGAACGCAGCCCCTCGAGCAGGATGTCGAGCAACCGGGAGGAGGCCGCCGCCTGCTGCGCCGCGTCCGGCAGCGCGGGCGCGGCCGTGGCTATCACCAGCAGTACGTCGGACACGGTCACGTCCTCACGCAGCTCACCGGCCGCGCGCGCCCGGTCCACCAGCCGGCCCACCACGTCGAGCAGTGCGGCGGCACCCGCGTCGGGCACCGTCTCCTCGACGGGCGCCGGACGCTGCTCGACCAGCCGCAGCTCACCCGGCGGCAGCACATCGCGGTGCTGGGGCATCCGCGGCTCCGCGTGCGCCCGCTCGTCCACGCCCACCCGCAGCACCTGCGGCGGCAGCAGCCGCCCGGCGCCCGAGGCCACCGACGTGCGCAGGAAGCGCGACAGCGCCGACCACGGCTCTTCCTCCTGCCCGAGCGCGGTCCGTGCCTGTTCGGTCAGCCGGGCGGTCTCCTCCTCGGCGATCCGCCGCACCAGCACGTCCTTGCTCGGAAAGCGCCGGTACACCGTGCCGACGCCGACCCGCGCCCGCCGCGCCACATCCTCCATCGGCGCGCCGTACCCCAGCTCACCGAAGACCTCGCGTGCCGCACGCAGCACATGCTCGAGATTGCGCTGGGCGTCGACGCGCAGCGGGGTCGACCGTGAGCCGTCGGCCCCGCGGCCGTGCCCACCCGGCACTCCGCCCACTGCCTTGCCGGTCAGAGCGGCAGCGGTGCTGGACGTCCAATGAGAGTCCTGAATATGCATATGTGTTCCCCCGGTAATGACGTCTCCCCCCGGAGACTCCCCGTCATCGGCAGCCGGTGCGCGCGGAACGCGCAGATTGCCCCGAGTTCGCGTCCGGCGAGCCCGCCGAGCACATCCCCCGCACTCCGACGACACACGAACATAGTTGAGGCAGAGTCAATTCAGAAGGGGCAGATTCCGCACGGTGCGCCCCCCGATCGGAGTACGCACCATTTCGGCCCCGATTGCACCCCTGGTGCGCCCCCTGCACCACCGCGCTGACCTGCACTTCTTTCCTGGACTCCGGCAAAACGCTCAATCCGCGCGGCGCAACTTGGCCGGTTACATACATTGCCGGGCCTGTGGACAAACGCCGAAGCCCGATGCCTCATGGGAAGGTGAAGGCTTCTGTATCCCCGGGGACGCCCCCCGGCCCCACGCCGCGCACCCGCGTTCTCGTTGTCGGCGGCGGTTCCGTCGGGATGTATACGGCTCTGCGTCTGCAGCAGAAGCTGAAACCCGAACTCGACCGCGGCGACGTCGAGATCGTGGTGGTCTCGCCCGAGCCCTACATGACGTACCAGCCCTTCCTGCCGGAGGCCGCGGCCGGATCCATCTCCCCGCGGCACGTCGTCGTACCGCTGCGCCGGGTGCTGCACCGCTGCCGTGTCGTCGCGGGCGAGGCCCGGTCGATCGCGCACACCAAGCGCACCGCGACGATCACCACCCTCGCCAGCGACGAGGAGGGCACCGGGGCCGTCGAGATCCCCTACGACGAACTCGTCCTGGCTCCCGGCTCCGTGTCGCGCACCCTGCCGATCCCGGGCCTCGCCGACTACGCCATCGGCTTCAAGACCGTCGAAGAGGCCATAGGGCTGCGCAACCACGTCATCGAGCAGATGGACATCGCCTCCTCGACCCGCGACCCCGCCGTCCGCGACGCCGCCCTCACCTTCGTCTTCGTCGGCGGCGGCTACGCGGGCGTGGAAGCGCTCGCCGAACTGGAGGACATGGCCCGCTACGCCACGCGCTACTACCACAACATCAAGGCCGAGGACATGAAGTGGATCCTCGTGGAGGCGAGCGACCGCATCCTCCCCGAGGTCGGTCCCGAGATGGGCCAGTACACCGTGCGGGAACTGCGCCGGCGCAACATCGACGTACGCCTGGAGACCCGGCTCGACTCCTGCGCGGACCGTGTCGCCGTTCTGAGTGACGGCTCCCGCTTCCCCGCTCGTACGGTCGTGTGGACCGCTGGCGTCAAACCCCACCCCGTCCTCGAGGCGACCGACCTGCCCCGCACCGACCGCGGCCGCCTCAAGTGCACCGCCGAGCTCACCATCGACGGCGCGCCGCACGCCTGGTCCGCCGGGGACGCCGCCGCCGTGCCCGACGTGACCTCCGACGAGCCCGGCAAGGAGTGCGCCCCCAACGCCCAGCACGCGGTCCGCCAGTCCAGGGTCCTCGCCGACAACATCGCCGCGTCCCTGCGCGGACAGCCCCTCCGGCAGTACGCCCACGCCTATGTCGGCTCCGTCGCCTCACTCGGGCTGCACAAGGGCGTCGCCCACGTCTACGGGCGCAAGCTGAAGGGCTACCCTGCCTGGTTCATGCACCGCGTCTACCACCTGAGCAGGATGCCCACCTCCAACCGCAAGGCCCGCGTGCTCGCCGAATGGACCCTCGCCGGGCTGTTCACCCGCGAGATCGTGTCCCTGGGATCGCTCGAACATCCCCGGGCGGAGTTCGAACTCGCGGCCGGGGGTAAGCCTCCCAAGGACCCGAAGGGGTCGTCCTGACCGGAGCCAGGAACTCCAGCGACAGGTCCGGCGTCTCACGGATGTCGGTCCCGTCGGCCAGACTGGCTCCGTGACCATGGGCGGCCCCCGCCCGCCCGCGACATCACGAGGCTTCTTCCCAGTGCTGTGTTCACCCGGACAGTGCCCAACAGCGGCTCTGCCGCGGGTCCCCGGACCCCCGGCTGCGGTGGGGCAGGCCCACACGACGACACGAGGCAAGAATCGGTGAACTTCACCCGCTGGAGCGCCCGGCTCCCCGGCACACAGCGCCGCGCCGCAGCGCGGACCGATAACGGGATCTCCCCGGACCGGCGGGGCGACAGCCCCGTACCCGCCGCCCGCGCCGGGCGACGGGCCGTCACGGACGCCCCCGCGCCCGCCGTCGACGACCTCCCCGTACGCGACGTCCTCGACCGCATCCCGGCCCTCGTCGCCCTGGTGCACGGCCCCGACCACCGCATCGCGTACGTCAACGACGCCTATGCCGCGGCCTTCGGCACCCGTCCCCTCGGCGAGCCGGCGCGCGAGGCACTGCCCGAGCTCGACGAGCTGGGCCTGCTGCCGCTCCTGGACCAGGTGCTGCGCAGCGCCAAGCCCCGTACGGTCAAGTCCCGCAAGGCGCCCGACGGCCGCTCGTACACGTTCACCTGCACCCCCGTCGACCCGCTCGCCACCCCCGAAGGGGGCGGCGTCCTGATCTTCGCCGCCGACGTCACCGACCACGCCGAGGCCGCCGAGCGGCTGCGTGCCAGCGAGCGCCGCCAGCGCGAGACCGCCGTCACCCTCCAGCGCTCCCTCCTGCCGCAGGAGTTGGAGGAGCCCGACGACCTGCGGATCGCGGCCACCTACCAGCCCGGCGGCACCGAGGCCGCTGTCGGCGGCGACTGGTACGACGTCATCACCCTCGGCGGCGGTCGCACCGCCCTCGTCATCGGCGACGTCATGGGCCGCGGGGTCCGTGCCGCCGCCGTGATGGGCCAGCTGCGTACCGCCGTCCGCGCCTACGCCCGCCTCGACCTGCCCCCGCACGAGGTGCTCCAACTGCTGGACGGCCTCGCCACCGAGATCGACCCCAACCAGATCGCCACCTGCGTCTACGCGGTCCACGACCCGAACGAGGGCCGGCTGGTGTACGCGTCGGCGGGCCATCTGCCGATCCTCGTACGCGACGAGAGCGGCACCGTCCACCGCGGCGACGAGCCCACCGGCCCGCCGCTCGGCACCGGCGGCTGGCTGCACTCCTCCGCATCCATCCCGCTGGGCCCCGGCTCCACCGCCGTCCTGTACACCGACGGGCTGGTGGAGCGCCGGGGCGAGGACATCGACGAGGGCGTGGCCGCGCTGGAAGGCGCCCTCGCCGGAGCCACCGGCAGCCCGCAGGTCGTCTGCGACCGGCTCATCCGAACCGCCGGGATCACCGCCGACCACGACGACGACGTCGCCGTCCTCGTCCTTCAGCACCCGTCCCGCAGCGGCCCCGACGGCGAGCTGTTCCGCAACGCCGCCCTGGAGCTCCTCGGCGGTGTGGAAGCGGCCCCCCGCGCGCGGGCCTTCGCCTCCGGCGTCCTCGCCAGCTGGCGCTTCCCCACCGAACTCCACGACCTGGGGGTCCTGGCCGTCAGCGAACTCGTCGCCAACTCCCTCCAGCACGGCACACCGCCCATGCGGCTGCGGCTCCGGCGCACCGACCGCCGGCTCATCGTCGAGGTCACCGACGGCGACGACCATCTGCCACGCCGCCGCCGGGCCGAGCCGGTCGACGAGGCGGGCCGGGGCATCGCGATCATCGCGACCATCGCCTCCAACTGGGGATCGAGGCGGACACCCGGGGGCGGCAAGGCGGTGTGGTGCGAGTTCGCCCTGCCGAAGTAGGGCCCCGGGCGGCCGGTCCGCCCCGGTGCTCTAGGCGTGCACCGGGACCGGGGCGGAAGGGGCGGCGGGGGCGCCGCCCTCGGTCACGATCCGGCTGCCCGCCAGCGACGGCCGGTCCTGCACCGGGGTGAGCCGGCGCCCAAGCCGCAGCGCGAGTGCCGTGATGCCGAGCGAGCACAGCAGGAAGGTCAGGACGTACGGCCCGTGCAGCGCCGCGGCCATGGGGCCGCCCACCGCGGGTCCCACCGCGAGGGCGAGCTGCTTCACCAGGGCGAAGGCCGAGTTGTACTGCCCGACCCTGCCATCGGGCGCCAGGTCGGCGACCAACGGCGCCATGGTCGGCGACAGCATCGCCTCGCCGAGCCCGAACAGCGCGTACGTCGAGATGAACGCGGCCGTGGCCATGGCCTGACTGCCGTGCCCGAGGCCGGCGTAGCCCGCCATCCCCCAGGCGACCGCCCATATGAGCCCCACCAGGGCGATCACACGGGACCGCCGGCGCCGCTCGACGAACCGCAGCACCGCGAACTGCGCGACCACGATCATCGCCGTGTTCGCCGCGAGCGCGATACCGAGCGTCGAGGGCGAGATGCCCGCGGCCTCGACGCCGTACGCCGACAGACCGGACTCGAACTGTCCGTAGCAGGCGAAGAAGAGCACGAACCCCAGCACGCACAGCTGCACCATGGCCCGGTGCCGCAGCAGTGCCCGCACACCGCCCGTCCCCGCGGCCGAGGCGTCCTTCGCCACGGCCGGTACGGCGCCCTCGATCGCCGGCACCCGCGGCATCCGCACCGAAGCGGCTATCGCGGCCAGCACCAGGAACATCACGGCCTCGATGGAGAACAGCAGCGTGAAGCTGGCGGGCCGGTGCTCGTCGACGATCTGACCGCCGATGAGTCCGCCTATGCCGAGGCCGAGGTTCTGCAGGAAGAACTGCATCGCGAAGGCCCGGGTGCGCGAGGACGGCCCGGAGCACCACACGACCATCGTGGCGAGCGCGGGCTGCATCACGGCGGTGCCCGCACCGAGCGCCGACGCGGCGAGGAGCGCCGCCGTCCCGCTCGAGGCGAGCCCGAGCGACACCGCGCCCACGGCCGACGCCAGGGCTGCTGCCACCAGCACCGGCAGCGGACCGCGCCGGTCTATGGCGCGGCCGGTGAAGGGCAGGACGACCAGGGCGGCCACGGCGAACGCGGCGAGCACGACGCCCGCCGCACTGGCACCCAGTCCCCGGACCTGCGCCACATAGACGTAGAGGAACGGGACCGTGAAGCCGATACCGAACGCGCTCAGCGCGCTCCCTGCCTGGATCCGGCGCATCGCTGCGCCCATCGCCCTGGTCACTTTCACCTGCCTTAGAAGTGAAGCCTGAAGACTTCGACGTTAAAGTTCGAAGCTAAACACTACACCCGGAAGAACTTCGATGCCAACCTCTGTCGTGTCATACTGCGGCCATGGGTGACACCCCCGGCGTCAGTGAGCCGACCCTCGAAGAGCAGATCGCCGCGTACCAGCGCGAATTCCAGGGCCTCGACCCTCAGGTCGAGAAGATCGTCTCGGCCCTGGGCCGCCTCAACCGGCGCATGAACGTGGCCTACGGACGGCAGACCGCGAACCTCGGCATCAGCAACGCCGAGTGGGAGGTCCTGAAGGCGCTGGTCCTGTCCGGTGCCCCGTACCGGATGGGTCCGAGCGAACTGGCGAAGGGCCTCGGCCTCACCCCGGCCGCGATGACGCACCGCATCGACCGGATGGTCGCCGAGGGTCTGGTGACCCGGGAGCGCGACGAGGCCAACCGGGTGCGCGTGATCATCGAGCTCACCGACGAGGGCCGCGAGAAGTGGCTGGAGGCGATGCGCCTCTTCACGGTCTACGAGGAGGACCTCCTCCAGGACCTCACGCCGACCGAGCGCTGTGTCCTGGGCGAGGTGCTGACCCGGCTGCTGCGCCGTGTCGAGGACACGCAGCCGGACGCCGCCGGCCGGGTCAGCGACCTGGACTGACGGTGCGTCGGACGGTCGTCGGACCGCCCACGGCCGGAAGTTGACACGCCCCATCCCGATGCGTAAAGTTCTTCGGGTTGTCACGGAGCCGGAACGGTTCTGTGACGGCATCCCGCCGCAGATGCGGCACCTCAAACTCCTGCACGACATCCCGACCGGGAACGATTTCGGCGCGCCCGAAATCAATTTCGAATGACTCGATTATGAGTCTCGGGGAAGAGTCGCTAGAGTTTGGAACGCCGAAGCGGCCGCAAGGCCGGTGAAGCAAAAGCAAAACCCCCGCCGACCGGGGAATCGGGCCCGAAAGGATCTGATAGAGTCGGAACCGCCGGAAGGCCGCAGAGACCGAAAGGTCGAAGG